>JAZKDV010000026.1:612-12410 GCA_040387395.1 Pseudomonadota bacterium
TTTTCGGTCTTGGTGACCATGATGGCGTTCCTTCGAAGTGGCTGAATTGCTGAGCAGATAAGCGCGCCGTCCGCTGTTGGTTCCCATTGCGACAATTCCTTGAACTGATTGGCTGATATGGGCGTTCAAGATGCGAACAATTCGCGTTTTTGACCGGGGATTGTGCGGTTTCAAACACAAGGAAGATCATATGCGCGCGCTCTGCTGGCACGGCCGGGAAGATATCCGTTACGAGACCGTTCCCGATCCCCAGATCCAGAACAGCCGCGACGTGATCATCAAGGTCACGAGCTGCGCCATCTGCGGATCGGACCTGCACATCCATGGCGGCTTTGTCTCGGGGATGGAGAAGGGCGACGTGCTGGGCCATGAGACCATGGGCGAAGTGGTGGAAGCGGGCGCGGACAGCAAGCTGAAGGCCGGCGACCGGGTGGTGGTGCCTTTCACGATTTCCTGCGGCGAATGCCGCATGTGCCAGTGGGGCCTGTTCTCGCTGTGCGAGCGCTCCAACCCCGATGGCGCCAAGCAGGCGAAGCTGATGGGTTATCCCACCGCCGGCCTATTCGGCTACTCGCATATGTATGGCGGCTTCCCCGGCGGACAGGCGGAATATCTGCGCGTACCCTATGCCGATGTCGGGCCGATCAAGGTGCCGGACGGACTCACCGACGAGCAGGTGCTGTTCCTGTCCGACATTTTCCCAACCGGCTACATGGCGGCGGAGAATTGCGACATCAAGCCGGGTGATACGGTGCTGGTGTTCGGCTGCGGCCCGGTGGGCCAGTTCGCCATCCGCTCTGCCTTCATCCTGGGCGCGGGCCGCGTCATCGCGGTGGACACGGTGGCCGAACGGCTGGCGCTGGCGCGCGCGGCGGGCGCCGAAACGCTGGATTACACCGACAAGGAATTGCAGCAGAAGATCGTGGCGATGACCGGCGGCAAGGGGCCGGATTCGGTGATCGAGGCGGTGGGCCTGGAAAGCCATGGCACCGGCGGCATCATGGAGACGCTGGAGACCAAGCTGACGGCGATGGAGCGGCCCTTTGCGCTGGAGCAGGCGATCATCGCCTGCCGTCCCGGCGGCACGCTGTCACTGCCCGGCGTCTTCCTGGCCGCTGTGACGGTGCCGATGGGGCCGTTGATCGGCAAGGGCCTGACGGTGAAATCCGGGCAGACCCATGTGCAGCGCTATCTCAAGCCGCTGATGAAACTGATCGAGGAGGGCCGGATCGACCCCTCCTTCCTGATCACCCATACCGTGCCGCTGAAGGATGGACCCGACATGTACAAGACGTTCCGCGACAAGCAGGACGGCTGCATCAAGGTCGTGCTGAAGCCGCACGGCTAGCGCAAACGGAGGTAGCGCGTGAAAGGCGAGACGGCAGGCGGGCTTATACTGACGGTGATGCTGCTGGGCGTCTGCGCCGCGTATTTCTCGGGGTTCTGGACCGTGCATTGAACCCGGCGGGCCCCAGGGCGTGCTGCCTGGTCAGGCGGTGCGGGCGACCGGTGCGTCCAGCCGGCAGGCGGCGGGGAAGGTGATGAAGATGGCGGTGCCCTTTTGCAGTTTGCTTTCGATCCGGACGCTGCCGCCATGCAGTTCCATCAATGATCTGACCAGCGACAGGCCCAGGCCCGTGCCCTGATATCTGCGCGACATGGAAGATTCGATCTGCTGGAAGGGCTCGAACACCATGGCGAGCTGGTCGGCGGCGATGCCGATGCCGGTGTCGCGCACGCAGATCGTGATATCGCCGCTGTCGTCGCAAGCGGCCTCGACCGAGACGCTGCCGCCGTCGGGGGTGAACTTGATGGCGTTGGACAAAAGGTTCAGCAGCACCTGCTTGACGCGCAGCCGGTCGACCATCAGCGGCGGCAGCGGCGCCAGGTCGATGGTCAGGCGCTGGTCATGCTGTGCGGCGCGGCCGCGCATCAGGCGGGCGGCTTCATGGATCAGCCCGTTCATGTCGACATCCTCGGGCCGCAGCTCCAGCTTGCCGGCCTCGGCCTTGGAGAGGTCGAGAATGTCGTTGATCAGCGACAAGAGGTGACTGCCCGCGCCGTGGATGTCGCCGGCATAGTCGCGGTAACGCGGCAGGCCCGGCCCGAAGTTCTCCTGGGAGATCACTTCCGAGAAACCCAGGATGGCGTTCAGCGGCGTGCGCAGTTCGTGGCTCATATTGGCCAGGAATTCGGACTTCATGCGGTTGGAAGTTTCGGCGACCTCGCGCGCGGCCGAATTGCGCACCAGCTCGACCTGCAGCGCCTGTTTCTCGGCGGCGCTGTCGCGGAAGGCATGCAGCGTGCGGGCGAACTGTCCGATCTCGTCCTGGCGTTCGCCAAAGGGGATGGGGTGGGTCAGGTCGCCCCTGATCACCGCGCCCATGGTCTGGGTGATGTTTTGCAGCGGCCAGATCACGCGCCACATCACATAGATGGTGGTGCAGACGGCAAAGGCGATGGACAGCAGCATCAGCGTGATGGCGATGCTGAAATTGAGCGCCGCCGCCGCCACCTGGCGCTCGACATGCCGCTCGGTGAGGTTCAGCGCCAGGGTGGAGACATCGGCAAGGTCGTTCAGCGGCGGGTTGGACATATCCAGCCATTGCTGCTCGGAGACCTCCATGGCTTCGCCCCGCGCCAGGTTTTCGACCAGGCGCGCCCGGACAGCGCGGAAGTCTTCGAAGTAGGTCTTCTCGGCCTTGCGCATGGCGGCGCCGAGGGAGGGCGGGGGCGAGAACAGTCGCGATTCCGTCCTGACGCGATTCCACAACGCATCGATCCGGCCCGTCATCTGCTGGGTCTTCTGCCGCTCGGCGGCGGTCAGCACGCACCGGGCCACGGCATCGGACAGCAGGCGGCGGTCGACGCCGGCCTGAACGCGCGCATTCCAGGCAAAGGTGTTGATCTGCATCAGCGCGGTGACGAAGGGGTCGGGACTGATCAGGGTGACGCTGTGGGTCAGAAGCTCGGCGGTGCCGTTCGCAGCAGCCGCCAGATCATTGATGGCGGCGCGCCAGCGGGTGAGCTGGGCCACCCGGTAGACGCCCTGGGGCCTGGCCATGCCCGCAATGTTGCGAAAGGCGGCGTTGCTGCTGGCGCGCGCGGTGACCAGCGGCGCGGCGGTGGACGGGTCAACCAAGTCGGTGGCAGCCATGTCGCCCAGCACCGCATCCAGCGAGGCCTCGGTGGCGGCGTGCAGGGCGGGGAGGCGGGCGGATGCGCCGGCCGAACCGTTGGCGGCGAGGCTAACGCCGCTGATCTCGTCGCGCAGCTTTTCCTTGACCACCAGGATGCCGCGTTCGATGCGGATGATGGACAGGATGCGCTCGGCTTCCTGCTTGTGCTCGAACGCGCTGTGCGCCAGCACGGCAAATGCCGTCACCAGCACGATGGCCAGAAGGCCCGTGATCGCGGACAGCAGCGTGCCGATGGAGTGCAGTCTTTTCACGCAGCGCCTGTGGTGTTGTCAGGCGTTACTTTTACGACCGTCAAAGTATGAAAAGCGTTTAAGCCCCAACGTACCAAGCGCGCGGGAAACGCCCATTTGCCATGGTTTCGCAGAGCTTAACCCTGGTTCCCGCGCCCCTTTTTGCGTCTCGGTAGCGGTTAGTTCGAAGCCAGGGCCGAACGCATCTGGAAGGCGATGGCGTCGCGCTGTCCGCGCAGGGCGCCGCCCAGGTTGATCTTGTAGAGGCCTGTGAGATAGGCGGCATCGCTTTTGGTCAGCGCGGGCTGCGGCTTGCCGCAGTTCGGCGTGGTCAGGTTGGCGATGGAGGGCAGGCCGTAGCAGGTGTTGCGCGACGCGGGCTGCGACAGCGCCAGCATGGCGATCTGGTCGGCGATGGCGCCCATCTCGAAATCCAGCTTGCCGGGATCGGCCACGATCACGGCGTGATAGAAGGCGCTGCGCAAGCCGTCGGTGAGATGGCTGCCGGTGGAGCTCACCGAGCCCGAGCCCACCGCTGTAGAGGTGGTGCGGGTGTTGCGGCTGTCGATCATCGGCTTGCCGCGCACGTCGCGGGTTTCGGTGGTGTACCAGGACTGGATGGGGTGGACGACCTTGGCCAGGGCGTCGGCCTGGGAGCTGGAGTCGTAATAGCCCAGATAGACGGGGTTCTTCTGGCGGATGCCGTCCATCAGCGCCTGCGGCGTGGTGGTGAAGACGATGTCGATATTGGAATTGCAGTTGGGATCGGGATCGACCGGCGCGCCGATATCGGCGGCGACCTTCTTGACCCGGTCATTGATGAACTTGGCATAGTTGGGCGCCAGGCCGACGGTGGTGGGGCAGACGGGATATTCCCAGCGCGGAATCTTTTCCAGCTTGGCGGTGGGCGCCGCATAGGTCTGGACGAATGTGTTGATGGCCTCGGGCGTCGCCGCATCCTGGGCAAATGCGCAGAGGGTGGAGAAAGCCAGCAGGGTGGTGGTTGCAAGAGCGCGGGAATTTCGCATCAGACTTTCTCCTTTATTAGTCATACACTGTATACTATATGGAAGGCGCAGCGCCATCAGGCGTGTTGAAACAACGAAGACTTTCGTATATCGTCGGACCTGCCGGTGCAATGGCTGACCCGTGCAATTCGCCTGCGTGTTTCATTACGTTTTTTATATTCATCAGCCTGATGCAGGCCTGACGCTGCCTGGATGCAGGGCTGCGGCATTTTTCCGTCAGGCAAAGGCATTGGCCAGCCTTTCGCAGGGGGTGAGGACGTCGCCGGGAAGTCCGGTGGCGTTGGTCGCGAAGGCGATGGAAAGCTTCTGATCGGGATAGACCACGAGTACGGCGCGCGCCCCGTCCTGTCCGCCGGCATGATGCCAGCGCAGCCGGCCCGCACTGTCGCGGTTGATCCGCCAGCCCAGGCCCAGCGGCGGCGAACTATCCGTCACCTGGACCGTGAACAAGGTTTCCAGAGCCGCCTTGCTCAGCACGCCCGGCGCCAGATGCGCGGCGCCGAACCGCGCAAAATCCGACGGCGTCATCAGCAGCCCGCCGCCCGCCCATTTGTAGGAGGGATTGCTGCCGGGCGAGTTGGCCCATTGTCCCGTCACGGGCGGCAGCTGGCGCACGGCCTGGGCCGGGCCGTAACCGCTGACGCGGCCGCTGACGACCTGGCGCGGCGCATCGGCGCAGAGCGAGGCGAGGCCGAAGGGAATGGCGATTTTCTGCTGCAGCAGATCGAGAAAGGGCGTCTTCGCCGCCTGCTCCAGCACCAGCGAGGCAAGGGTATAGCCGAAGGTGGAATAGGCCATCCTGGCGCCGGGTGCGGCGACCAGCGGATCGTTGATGAAGATCGCCAGCATGTCGTCATTGGTCATGTAGGTGCGGATGTCGATGGCGCCGCCCGCGGCCATGCGATCGGAGTCGCGGTCGGTGTAATGGCGGATGCCGCCGCGATGGGTGAGCAACTGGCGCAAGGTGGTGGTCTGATGCATCTGCGGCAGGCCGGGCAGATAGCGCGCAATCGGCGCATCCAGATCGACGGTGCCTTCCTGCGCCATCAGCGCCGCCAGCGTGGTGGTGACCGGCTTGGCGCCGCTGCCCATGCGGAATTTGTGATGAATCGTGACCGCGACGCCAAGTTCGATATCGGCCGTTCCGAGGGCTTGCGCCCATACCGGCTGGCCAGTCCGCATCACGGCCACCGAAAGCGCCGGCACGGTTTGCGCAATCTCTTGGGCGATGGTCAGCGCCGCGGGGTTGGACTGCGCCATGGCGGGGCCGCCAGCAGCCAAAAGCGCTGCCCCGGTACCCAGAAGTCCCCGTCTGGTCTGCATTTTCCACCCTTTTGATAGCACGTGTATAGCACGGTATCATGCTATACACAATAGAGGGACAGCAGAAATCGCGGAGCTGCGGAGGGAGATGCTTTAGCGGCCGGCGAACAGGGTGCGCAGGGCGGCTTCGAGCTGGTTTTCGGTGAAGGGTTTGTTCAGCAGCTGGACATCGTCCACCGTGCCGGGCGGCAGTTCGGCATAGCCGGTGGCCACGATCACCGGCAGGCCGGGCTGGGTCTTGCGAATCTCGGCGACGAGCTGGGCGCCGGTCATGTGCGGCATCGCCTGGTCGGTGATCACCAGGTCGAATTTGCGCGCCGCCAGTTCGGTCAGCGCGTCCCTGGCGCTATAGGCTTCCACCACGGTGTGACCCAGGTCTTCGAGCATGGCGGTGGTGTTGAACAGCACCAGCGCATCGTCATCCACCGCCAGGACGGTGAGGGCTTTGGGCCCCGCGGCCTCGGCGGCCTTCTCTCCTTCCGCTTGCGCGGCGGCGAGATATTCGGACAGCGGCAGCCAGATCTCGGCGGTGGTGCCGATGCCCTTTTCGCTTTTGATCAGCAGGCGGCCGCCGCTTTGCGCCGCCATGCCATGCACCATGGCAAGGCCCAGGCCCGTGCCCTTGCCCACGCCCTTGGTGGTGAAGAAAGGTTCGGCGGCGCGGGCCAGCGTGTTTTCGTCCATGCCTTCGCCGTCATCGCTGACCCACAGGCGCACATAGGTGCCGCTGGTCAGGGCGTGGTTGCCCGATACGGTTTCGCGCGACGCGCCGATGCGGATGGTGCCGCCGCCCGGCATCGCGTCGCGGGCATTGACGGCGAGATTGAGCAAGGCGAGTTCAAGCTGGTTCTCGTCGGCCTGGACATGGGGGAGGTTGGACGGGAAATCCAGCGCCAGCTCCACCGAGGGCCCGAGCGAGCGGCGCAGCAACTCGCCCATGTTGGTGACGAGCTGGGCGACATCCAGCGCCTTGGTGTTCAGCGGCTGGCGGCGGGCAAAGGCCAGCATGCGCTGGGTGAGATTGGCGCCGCGCTGGGCGCCCTGAAGGGCGTTGTCGATCAGCCGGGCGATGGCGGGGTCGGCGAGGCCGCGTTTCTTGGCCATTTCCAGGCTGCCCATGATGGCCATCAGCAGGTTGTTGAAGTCGTGCGCCACGCCGCCGGTGAGCTGGCCCACCGCATCCATCTTCTGGGACTGAAACAGGGCTTCGCGCGCTTCTTCCAGTTGCTGTTGGGCGAGCTGGCGTTCGGTGATGTCGCGGGTGATCTTGGCATAGCCGATGATCTCGCCGCTTTCGCTGCGGATGGGATCGATCACCACATGGGCATGGAAGGCAGTGCCATCCTTGCGCACGCGAAGGCCTTCCTGTTCGTAGCGCCCTTCGCGCGCCGCGGTGGCGAGCGCCTTGACCGGCATGCCCGCATCGCGGTCCCTGGGGGTATAGAAGCGGGAGAAATGCTGGCCGACGATTTCCTCGGCGCTGTAGCCCTTGATGCGCTGGGCTCCCACCTTCCAGTTGGCGACATTGCCCTGAGGGTCGAGCATGTAGATCGCATAGTCGGTGACGGACTGCACCAGCAGGCGGAACTGCTCATGGCTGCGCAGCAGGTCGGCCTCGGCGGCTTTGCGCTCGGTGAGGTCGCGGGTGATCTTGGCGAAGCCCAGCAGCGCGCCGTCGGGGCCCAGCACCGGATCGATCACCACATGGGCCCAGAAGCGGGTGCCGTCCTTGCGTATCCGCCAGCCTTCGCTTTCGAACTTGCCTTCGCTCTTCGCAGTCGCCAGCGCGCGGGCGGGCAGGCCGGCGGCGCGGTCGTCCTCGCCATAGAAGCGGGAGAAATGTTCACCAACGATTTCGTCGGCGGTGTAGCCCTTGAAGCGCTGGGCGCCGGCATTCCAGCTGCTCACAATGCCGCTGGGGTCCAGCATGTAGATGGCATAGTCGTGGATGGACTCGACCAGGAGCTGATAGCGGCCGTCGGAGCTCTGCGATTTGCCGAAACGGTCTGCCCGGTCCAAAATAGTCCCCATCAGACCAAAACGCCTGAAAATTCAGGAGGTTCCCTGAACTTGACCGGTTTGGGTCACTTATTATAGGGACAAACGGTAGAAACGCGCGGCATTGGCCCAGAAAAGCCCGTCGCGCTGGGCTTGCGGCAGGTCTTCCACCATGCGGGCGATAGCCCTGACCAGCGCACCATAGGGGATGCGCAGGCCCGCCACCGGGAAGTTGCTGGCGAACATGCAGCGCCCGGGCCCGAAGATGGCCAGCGCGTCGCGCACGATGGCGCGGTTGGAGTCATAGTCCCAGGCCGCATCCTTCAGCCCGAACTCCGAGATCTTCAGATGCATGTTGGGGGCGCGGGCGATGGTCTCCATCGCGGTGCGCCAGGCGCGAAGACCTTCGGCGCTGCGGTCCCAGGGAAAGCCGGTGTGGTTGAGCACCATGGGAATGTCCGGGAATTGCGCGGCGACGGCGGCGGCTTCTTCCAGGTGCCAGTACGGCACGCGCAGATCGTAGGACAGGTTGTGCTGCCGGAGCCGCGCCAGGCCCGCCAGCCATTTGTCGTCGCGCATGGTGCCGGGTCCGCCCGCAGGTTTTTCATTGGGCGAAGCGGTGGTGACGGGCTTGGAGCGGATGCCGCGCACCAGCGGAAAGGCGGCCTGCTGTTGCAGGATGTCCGCCGCATTCCCGGTGTGAAACCAGGCATGGGCGACGATCGCATTGGGAAAGCCGTGCCGGGCATGGACGGCGGAAATCCAGCGGGTCTCGCCGACCTGGTCGTCCCTGTCCCATTCGGCTTCGCAATGAACGGTGGCCAGCACATTGTGGCCGGCGCTGTCTCTGAGATAGTCGGCGGGGAGATAGTTCTTTTTGATCGGCGAATAGTCGCCGAGGAAAAACTGTTTTTCCGGATGCGCGCCCAGCCAGGGATGGCGCGCCATCGACAGGTCCCAGAGATGATGATGCGCGTCGATCAGCGTGACCGCATCGGGGGCAGGGTTGACGGTGCCGCTGATGGTTTTCATGGTTTGGTGTCGGCGTAATTGTCGATCAACCGGCTGGGTAGCAGATGCACCAGCAGGGTGGCGAGGGCCAAAGCCACGCCCAGGCTGAAAATGGCGATGTCGGCTTGGCCGAAATGGGTGCGCATGGCGCCGATGATGGCGGGCGATACCAGGCCGGCAAGATTGCCCACCGCGTTGATGGTCGCGACACCGCCCGCCGACGCCATGCCGGTCCAGATGCGGTTGGGCAGCGCCCAGAACAGCGACGGGAAAGCCTGGGTGCAGATCGCGGCAAGGCACAGGCCGGCCATGGCCGAGACCGCGGCATTGCCCGAAAGCTGAAAAACAAAAAAGCCGACGGCGCCGGTCATGAACATGGCGGTGAGATGCCAGCGCCGTTCGCGCTGGCGGTCGGCGGAAAAGCCGAACAGCACCACGCCGGTCATGGCGCAGAGGCTGGGCAGGGCGGAGAGGAGGCCGATCTGCATCGGGTCCTTGACGCCGAGATCGGAAATGAAAGTGGGCAGCCAGAAGGACAGGCCATAGGCGGCATAGTTCAGCAGAAAATAGATCAGCATCATGGTCCACAGCGCGGGCGTGGCCAAGAAAGAAGCCAGCGTCACCGGCGGCTTGTTTGCGTTTTCGGCTTCGAGCCGGGCGCGGGCAAAGGCTTTTTCTTCGGAGGAAAGCCAGGAGACGCTTTCAATCTTCTCGGGCAGGAACGCCAGGATCAGCACGCCGACGATGACGGAGGGGACCGCTTCGAGCGCCAGCAGCCATTTCCAGCCCGCAACTTCCCACACACCGGAGAAATTGGAGAGGATGAAACCCGCCATGGGTCCGCCGACCAGGCCGGAACCGGCCAGCGCCAGATAGAAGATGCCGAACACCCGTCCCAGCCGGTGGGAGGGAAACCAGGTCGAGAGGTAATAGACAGCGCCCGGTATGAATCCGGCTTCGGCGGCGCCCAGCAGGAAGCGCATGATGTAGAACTGTGTGGGAGTCTCGACCAGCGCGGTGAGGCCGGAGATGACGCCCCAGCTGATCATGATGCGGCTGATCCATCGCCGCCCGCCCACCTTGTACAAGACGAGGTTGGAGGGGACTTCGAACAGGAAATAGCCCAGGAAGAACAACCCGGCGCCCAGCCCGAACACCGCGTCGGAAAAACCCAGATGCTCGCCCATCTGGGCGCGGGCGAAGCTGATGTTAACGCGGTCAATATAGGCAAACAGCCAGCCCGCCATCAGCAGGGGCATGATGCGCCAGCTTGCTGCGGCATAAATCCGCGCTTCGCTTCTCACGGCCGTCTCCCCATTTGGCGCTGTTTCGCTGGCCTTGCGCCCAGTGTGCATGAATGAGCAGCTTTTTGGGAGGCATATGGGAAGGAATGTTTTAACCATGGCGCGCTAGGTTCCGTACCAAATGGCGCAACCCCGTCTCAATTTCCGCGGCGTCTCCGTTCTCCTGGTGGACCGGAGCCATTACTGCCGCAGCCTTGTGGCCCAGATGCTTCGCGCATTCGGGGTGCAGAGCGTTATTTCGTGCGAGACCGGGGCGGAGGCTAAGGATCAGCTCAAGACCAACAGCGTCGAGTTGTGCGTGATCGAGGCCGACTTGCCAGACATGACCGGCGCTGATTTCATCAACTGGATCCGCCGCGAGAATAAAGAGCCGCTGCGCTTCGTGCCGATCCTGGTCCTGTCGGGCTATACCCAGATGCGCATGCTGTCCACCACGCGCGATGCCGGCGCCAACCTGCTGCTGAAGAAGCCGCTGTCGGCGCAGGCGATGTTCGACCGGCTGGCATGGCTGGCGCGCACGCCGCGATCCTATATCGAGACCAAGAATTACGTCGGGCCCGACCGCCGCTTCAAGGAAGTGGCTCCGCCCGACAGTGTGTTCAAACGCGAAACAGATACGCCCGAAGAGTCCGCGGACACGGATGACACGAGCAGGAGTGCGGCAGAATGAGTGGCGTGATGAAGAAGGTCTATTTTCCCAAGATCAAGCTTCAGGAAATGCTGATGCGTCCCGGCGGCATTGCGCGCGACGAGGCGATCAGCGGCGCGATCGAAAGCCTGCGTGCCGAGAGCGGCGAGAGCAATGCCGAGATCGAAAAGGCGATTGCCGCCATCGCGGCGATCGCGTCCGGCGCCAAGGGCAATGTGCTGCCCGAACAGGACATGAAGAAGGTCCTGGAACGGGCCGACGAGATCGTCACCTTTGCGGGTACCTTCGGCTATACCTATCTGGACCGCGCCGCGCGCGGCCTGTGCGACATGGCCGATGGGCTGATCCGCACCCGGTGCAGCGACGCCGCCCCGATCCATGTCCATGTCATGGCGCTTCGGCTGTTCAGCCCCAACGCCGCCACGCCGTCGGTCGCGGAAGCCGAGAAGGTGCTGAGCGAACTGGCGTCGGTGATGGCCTTCTACAAATTCAGTTCGCTCGACGCCTAGTCCGTATTGTTCGGATCGTTGGGATTGCGGCCCTGAAAGCCGTTCCAGCCGCTGGAAGCAGGCGCGCTGGGCGCGGCCTGCGGCGCGGCATTGCCGCCGCCACCACCACCGAAAATCTGCGTGCGGGCTGAAACGCCGGGCTGGGGCTGCCATTGCGGCTGGGCCTGCTGCTGCGGACGTTCCTGCTGCTGCGGGCGCTGGCCGGCCTGGCCATCGCGGCGGCCGCCATCGGGGCGCGCGTCGCGTCGACCATCACGATTGGCGTCGCGATTGCCATCACGGTTGCCGTCGCGGTCACCGCGGCGATAGCCGCCGCCGTCCTGCCGGCCCGGATTGTAGGCGCGGTAGCCGCCGCCGCCATAATAGGGACGGTCGCCATAATAGTCGGGGCCGTAATAGGTGTCGTAGCGTCCGGGGCCGTTGTCATAGGGACCGGCGCCATAGCCGCCGTAATAGCTGGTTTCATAGTAGTTGCCATTGGGATCCACGCAGCCGCCCAGGGCGACCAGGCCCAGCACCGCACCCAATTTCGCAATCTTGTTCATG
>JAZKDV010000027.1:0-6002 GCA_040387395.1 Pseudomonadota bacterium
GGAGCTGCGCCCGGTACCGTTGACCACCTCGCGCCGCTCGGTGCCCGAGATCCTCGGCTTCGTGGATGCTGTATTCGCCAGCGAGAGCGCCCGCGCCGGGCTTACCTCGCGCGGCGAAGCGATCCAGCACCATGCCCATCGCGAGAAGGACAAGGGCGGCATTGAGTTCTGGCCGACGCTGAAACCCGATGAACAGGATGACGGCGATCCCTGGGCGCCGGTGGACGCGGTGCAGAAGGACAGTCCACCGGCCCGGCTGGCGGCGCAGGTGGCGGCGAAGATTTCCGGCTGGCTGGACAGCGGCGCGCGATTGCCCGGCCATGACGCGCCGATCCAGCCGCGCGACATCATGATCCTGCTGCCGCGCCGCGAACCCTTCGGCAGCGAAGTCATCCGCCAGATGAAGGTGCGCGGCATTCCGGTGGCCGGCGCCGACCGGGTGCGGCTGACCGAGCAGATCGCGGCCATGGACCTGATCGCGCTGGGGCGCTTTGTCCTGCAGCGCGAGGACGACCTCAGCCTCGCGGCGCTGCTGCGCTCGCCGCTATGCGGCCTCAGCGAGGACGCCCTGTTCCGGCTCGCGCATGGGCGCAAGGGCGAGCTGTGGCAAGCGCTGGTAGCGCGGCAAGGCGAGTTCGCCGACGCGCATCGCTTCCTGTCGCGTATGCTGGAACGGGCCGATTATGCACCGCCGTTTGAATTCTATTCCCATGCCCTGACCGCGCTGGGCGGCAAGGAAAAGCTGCTGGGGCGGCTGGGACCGGAATCCGCCGACGCCATCGAGGAGTTTCTCAGCCTGACGCTCACCCATGAGCGCGGCCATTCCCCGTCGCTGGAAAGCTTCCTGCACTGGGTGGAGGCGGGCAATGTCGAGATCAAGCGCGACATGGAACGCAGCCGCAATGAAGTGCGGGTGATGACGGTGCATGGCGCCAAGGGACTGGAAGCCGACATCGTCATTCTTCCCGACACGACCTCCCTGCCCGGCGGCCTGAACCGCAGCGAAGGGCTGCTCTACACCGAAGATGGCGTGCTGTTTCCCCTGCCCAAACAGGACGCGCCCGACATCGCGCGCGTCGCCAGGACTGCCGCCGATGAAGAATTGAAGCGCGAGCATCGCCGGCTGTTCTATGTGGCGCTGACCCGGGCCCGCGACCGGCTGTGCATCTGCGGTTTTGAAGGCAAGAGGCCGCTGCAGCCTGATTCCTGGTACGCGCTGGCGCAGGTGGCGGCACGGCAGCTCGACCTCGACCTGACGCGCGGCGATGACCAGGTCCGCATCATCGGCAGCGTGGAAGACGAGCATGGCGGCGAGACCCGTGTTCCGGACGCCCCTGCCCCCCTGCCCGGCTGGATCAGCCAACAGGCACCTGCCGAACCAGTTACGCCCAATCCGATCCGCCCCTCCGACATTCCCGGCGCGGCACCGCCCGCCTTTTCGCCGCTGGGCGCGTCTCGCTTCCTGCGCGGCAACGTCGTGCACGCGCTTCTCGCACGGCTGCCGGAGACACCAAGAGAACGGCGCGCGGAGATCGCGCTGAAATTCGCCCGCGCCAGCGGCGTTCCGCAAAAGGATGCGGAAGGCCTGGTGCGCGAAACCCTGACGGTGCTGGATCACCCACTGTTCGCCGCCGCCTTCGGCCCCGGCAGTAAGGCCGAGGTTGCGATCCACGCCTCCCGCCCCGATCTGGGACTGAAGGCGCCCATCACCGGACGGCTGGACCGGCTGGCAGTGAGCGAGAGCGAGGTGCTGATCCTGGATTTCAAGACCAACCGGCCGCTGCCGAATGCCGAAGCCGACATCGCGCCGCTCTATCTGGACCAGATGGCGCTGTACCGCGCCGCAGCGCAAAGCGTGTTCCCGGGAAAGCGAATCGTTTGCGGACTGTTGTTCACCGACGGACCCCGTCTTTTACAGCTTTCCGATGTGGTTATGGACGCCCGGCTGGCGGGCATTTCTATGGCTGTGCAAGGGGTATCGGGCGCGCCTTGACCCGGCAGGGGTGCGTTCCTAGATATGGTGACGCGATAGTCACAGGATTGATCTCATGCCCCTGAAAGTGTCCGACGCCTCCTTCCAGGCTGATGTTCTGGATGCCAAGAAACCCGTTCTGGTGGATTTCTGGGCCGAGTGGTGCGGACCCTGCCGCATGATCGCGCCGGCGCTGGACGAGCTGTCCACCGAGCTGGGCGACAAGGTGATCATCGCCAAGCTGAACATCGACGAGAATCCGCATGTGCCGACCAAGTATGGCGTGCGCGGCATTCCCACCATGATGATCTTCCAGCAGGGTCAGGTCGCGGCCACCAAGGTCGGCGCGCTGCCCAAGTCGAAGATCAAGGAATGGATCGAGAGCTCTATCTAGGAGTTCTCGGCCAGCACTTTTCCGGCCAGATATAAAGAACCGCAGATCAGGATGCGCGGCGGCACGTCGTTGTCGCCCAATCGCGTCCAAGCGGTGACCTGCAGCATGGCATCGTCCAGGTCTTCAGCAGGCGCCGCATCCAGCCCGGCCTTGCGCGCGGCGTCGTAAAGCGCCCCCGCGCCCAGGCTGGCGGCCTCGCCGGGGATCGCCAGCGTCACCACATGCCGCGCCAGCCCATGGAAGGCGCGCAGGTAGCCCACCGCATCCTTGTTCGCCAGCATGGCGCAGATCAGATAGAGCGGGCGTTCGCCATGTTCTTCCATGTCGGCCATGGTGCGCGACACGACTTCGGCGCCGTGGGGATTGTGGCCGCCGTCCAGCCATATCTCCGCGCCGCGCGGCGCCGTTTCCACCAGCGGGCCCTTGTGCAGGCGCTGCAGCCGCGCTGGCCATTCGACATTGGCCAGCCCCTTCTCCACCGCCGCGTCTTCGCCCCAGCCGCGTTTGGCATGGCGCAGGGCGGCGATGGCGACGCCGGCATTTTCAATCTGATGACGGCCGATCAGTTTCGGCAGCGGCAAATCCAGCAGACCGATCTCATCCTCATAGACCATGCGGCCATGTTCCTGGCGGCTGACGAAATCCTGGCCGAACTCGAACACCGTCACGCCCAGCCTGTCGGCCTGGGACACGATCACGTCATGCGCGATCTCGCTTTGCGGTCCCACCACCAAGGGTGAGCCCTTCTTGATGATGCCAGCCTTTTCCGCCGCAATGCCCGCCAGATCGTCGCCGAGGAATTCGCGGTGATCCAGGCCGACGGGCTGGATCACGGTCATGACCGGGTTGGGCACCACATTGGTGGCGTCATACTTTCCGCCCAGCCCGACTTCCAGCACGCAGGCATCAGCGGGATAGCGCGCGAAGGCCAGGAACATCGCCGCGCCGGTGATTTCGAAGAAGGTGATCTCGCGTCCCTGATTGACCTGCTCGACCTCTTCCAGCAGCGACACCAGCGCTTCTTCCGAAATCAGCCGGCCCGCTATGCGGATGCGCTCGTGAAAGCGCACCAGATGCGGCGAGGTATGGACGTGGACCTTGAGGCCCTGCGATTCCAGCATGGCGCGGGCGAAGGCGCAGGCGCTGCCCTTGCCGTTGGTGCCGGCGACATGGATCACCGGCGGCAGCCGCAGATGCGGATCGCCCAGATCATCCAGCAGGCGCAGGATACGGTCCAGGGCCAGGTCGATCTTCTTGGGATGCAGCGTGAGCAGCCGTTTCAGGACCGCGTCGCTGCGGCTGGTCGGTGGCAGCATTACGACGCCGCGGCGGCGTTGCCATTTCCGTTGCGCTTCGGCATCGGCAGGATCTTGCTCTTGGGCTTTTCCTGCTTGAGCAACAGATGCAGAACCCGCGACAGGGTGCTGCGCATCTCCTTGCGGTGCACCACCATGTCCAGCATGCCATGCTCCAGCAGATATTCGGCTCGCTGGAAGCCTTCGGGCAGTTTTTCGCGGATGGTCTGCGCGATGACGCGGGCGCCGGTGAAACCGATCTGCGCGCCGGGCTCGGCGATCTGGATGTCGCCCAGCATGGCATAGGAAGCGCTGACCCCGCCAAAGGTCGGATCGGTCAGCACCACGATATAGGGCAGCCCCGCCTCGCGCAGCATGTCGACGCAGATGGTGGCGCGCGGCATCTGCATCAGCGACAGAATGCCTTCCTGCATGCGTGCGCCGCCGCTGGCCACGTACAGGATATAGGGGCGCTTTTCCTTCAGCGCCGCCTGCATCGATTCCACCAGCGCCTCTCCCACGCCGAGGCCCAGGCTGCCGCCCAGGAAGTCGAAGGGCTGCACGCCGATCATCACGGACAATCCGTCCAGCGTGCCGCGCGCGGCGGTGAAGGCTTCGGGACGGCCGGTCTTGGAACGCGCCGCCTTGATCTCGTCGGTATATTTCTTCTCGCCCTTGAAGCGCAGCGGATCGGCCGGCACCGCGGGCGGCGCCAGTTCAGTGAAGCTGCCGGGGTCGAAGGTATAGGTGAAACGCTCCGCCGGGCCGATGCGCAGGTGATGGCCGCATTGCGGACACACGTTCAGCGCCGCGACCAGGTCGCGGTGGAAAATCATCTCGCCGCAGCTGGGGCACTTGCGCCACAGATTGTCCGGCGTGTCGCCGCGGTCCTTGCCGCCCATCAGGCCCTTGATGCGTGGGCGGACGATATTGGTGATCCAGTTCATGCCGGAACATTACCATGACGGGCCGCATGGGTGGAACCGGCCAGACTGCGGGTTAGTTCCAGAACTTCGGCCACCACCCGGTCTTTACCATGTCCCAGATTGTCGGCCACGCGTCCGACAATGGCCGATCCCACCACCACGCCATCGGCGATGCGGGCGATGGCGGCGGCCTGTTCGGGAGAGCGGATGCCGAAGCCCACGGTGCAGGGCAGATCGGTCGCGGCGCGGATGCGGGTGAGCGCGGCGCGGACTTCGTCTTCGGGCACGGACTTGGTGCCGGTAACGCCCGCGACCGAGACATAATAAAGATAGCCGCTGGCATCGGCGACGACGCGCTTCAGCCGGGCGTCATCGGTGGTGGGGGTAACGAATCGGATCAGGTCCACGCCCTGCGCCTTGGCGGGCACGCGCAGCACTTCATCTTCTTCCATCGGCAGGTCGACCACGATCAACCCATCGACACCGGCCTGCGCCACGTCCTTGACGAACTTGGCGGTGCCGTAAGCGTGCACCGGATTGTAATAGCCCATCAGCACGATCGGCGTGGTCTTGTCCTTCTTGCGGAATTTTTCGACCATCTTGAGCACCTTGACGGTGCTGGCGCCGGACTTCAGTGCCCGCACCGAAGACGCCTGCACCGCCGGACCGTCCGCCATCGGATCGGTGAAGGGCAGACCGAGCTCGATCACATCGGCGCCGGCGGCGGGAAGCTGCTCCAGGATGGCGAAACTGGTGTCCATGTCGGGATCACCGGCAGTGATGAAGGGCACGAAGGCGGCGCGGCCTTCCTTTTTCAAGGCAGCAAACTTGTCCTTGAGGCGGCTCACAGCTTCTCTCCCAGCGCGGCGGCTACGGAGAAGATATCTTTGTCGCCCCGGCCCGACAGGCAAACGGCGATGATCTCATCGGCCTTCATCTGGCCGGCGATCTTGGCGACATGGGCAATGGCGTGCGCCGATTCCAGCGCCGGGATGATGCCTTCCAGCTTGGACAGCAGCACAAACGCGTCCAGCGCCTCCTGGTCGGTGATGGAATGGTACTTCACCCGGCCGATATCCTTCAGCCAGCTATGCTCCGGCCCGATGCCGGGATAGTCCAGCCCCGCCGAGATGGAATGGGCTTCCAGGATCTGGCCATCCGCATCCTGCAACAGGTAGGAGCGCGCGCCATGCAGCACACCGGGCGTGCCCTTGGAGATGGTGGCGGCATGGCGCGGCGTGTCCACGCCGTCGCCCGCCGCTTCCACGCCGTGAATTTCGACGGACGTATCGTCGAGGAAGGGATGGAACATGCCGGCGGCATTGGAGCCGCCCCCGACACAGGCCACCACCAGATCGGGCAGACGCGTTTCGCGGTCCTGCATCTGCGCGCGGGTCTCGTTGCCGATCACCGCC
>JAZKDV010000028.1:0-2576 GCA_040387395.1 Pseudomonadota bacterium
GGAATCCGTCAAGCCGGAAAACTTTCACACAGGCGTCATTTTTCGCTTGGGGACAGAAGTGTGAATCCCCGCGAATCTCCCGCGCCGCTGGCCATCGCCCGCACCCCGAAGGCCCTGTGGATAAGTTCCTCTGTGAGGGAATCCGCGTCGCTCAACACCGCTCCATCCACAAGTACGATGACGCGGCTGGCATGGCGTACCGCCAGCGTCAGATCGTGCAGCGATGCGATCACCAGCATGCCCTCGGCGGCGAAACGTGACAGCAACGTCATGCTGGCCATCGCGTGGCGCGGGTCGAGGCCGGTGATCGGTTCGTCCACGATCAATATCTGCGGCACGGAGACGATGGCGCGGGCCAGCATGGCGCGGGCGAACTCGCCGCCCGACAAGGTCGTGGCCGACTGATCGCGGCAGTGTATGAGATCGCACAATTCCAAAGCGCGATTGATGGCGGGTGCGAAACTTTCGGGCAATTCTCCCACCGCCGGAAGCCTTGGGGTGAGCCCCAGCGCCACCAGCCGCTCTACCGAAATGGGCCATTCCAGCCGCGGATTTTGCGGCAGGTAGGCGCGGCGCACCGCGAGCTGCTCCAGGGACACCTTGTTCAGCACCTTGGCGTCCAGCAGCAGCTTGCCGCTATCGGGTTTGAACAATCCCGCCAGCGCCGACAGCAGGGTGGACTTGCCGGCGCCATTGGGACCGACCACCGCGATGAATTCGCCGGCATGGGCCTGGAGCGAGACATCGCGCAGGATGCTGCGCCCACCCTTCGCGATACTGATATTCTCCGCCACCAGCATGGTCATGGCGCCACCTTGCGGATGCGGACCACCAGCCAGAAGAAGAAGGGCGTGCCCAGCAGGCTGGTGAAAACACCAAGCCGCAGTTCGGGATTGGTGTGCACCAGCCGCGCCGCAATGTCGGCGCACAAGAGCAGCACCGCCCCAGCCAGCGCCGATGGCAGCAGCACGCGGCGCGGCGCATAGCCGACCAGGGGCCGCACCAGATGCGGCGCGACAAGTCCGATGAAACCAATCGCGCCCACCACCGAGGTGACGGCGCCCACCGACAGCGCGGTACCCGCCACCACCAGCGCGGTGAGGCGCAGCAAATTGATGCCAAGACTTTGCGCCTGCGCTTCGCCAAGGCTGAGGGCATCCAGCGCCCTGCCCGTCATCGCCAAAAGTGCGCAGCCTGCGGCCGCGAACGGCAGCACCAGCAGAACCTGCGTCCAGCTTTTGTCGGCGAGCGAGCCCAGCAGCCAGGACATGATTTCATAGGCGGCATAGGGATTGGGCGCGAAGTTCAGGGCCAATGCGATGCCGGCCGCCGTCAGGCTGGACACCGCCGCGCCTGCCAGCACCAGCGCCACCGTGCCGCCGCGCCCCAACGCAAATGTCAGCGCGCAGGCCGCCAACGCCCCCACCATGCCCATCAAGGGACCGGTCACCGGCGACCGCGCCGCCAGACCGAAATAGATCGCGATCACCGCGCCCAGCGCCGCACCACTGGAAACACCCAGCAGCGCAGGCTCGGCCAGCGGATTGCGGGTGAAGCCTTGCAGCACCGCGCCCGACAGCCCCAGCACCGCGCCCACCATCAACGCCAGCACCGTGCGCGGCAGGCGGATATCGCGGATGATGGTGGCGGCCAGGCTGTCCGGCTGATTGAAAATTTCCAGCAGCGCCTCGGGCGGCTGCCATACCCTGCCCGCCAGCAGCGAAGTGGCGAAGGCCAGTACGCCCAGCACGACCAGCGCGATATTCAGACGGGTCATGGCTTCACCGCCGCGATCATGTCGGCCTGCAGCCGGCGGGTGATGCGCGCCGTCATCGGCACGCCGCAGCCATAGAGCGAGGCATAGCGGATGCGCCGTCCGTCAAAGCGCTTCATCAAGGCGGGATGATTGTCCTGGTCGGCGCGCAAGGTCGCCATGCCGCGATAGGTATCGCCATAGATTAGAAGATCGGGCTTGGCGGCGATCAGCGCCTCCACATCGTAAAAGCCCATCGAACGGCTTTCGATGCTCATCGCGCCCGCATGTTTCAACATCGTGCTGAACAGTCCACCCGCGCCCGGCACATAGCCGCCGTTGCCCCATTCGGCGACGCGGATGGGTTTGGCGGGCTTGTTAGCCGCGATGGCGGCAAGGTCCGTCTCCATCCGCGCGATCAACTGTTCGCCCCGCGCTTCCTCGCCCACAACCTTCGCCACCATGCGGGTGGTGGCGCGAATCTGGTCGAAATCCTCCGCCGGCGGCACTTCGACGATCCTGGCGCCGGTCTTGGTCAGCAACTGCCGCAGGGACGGCGCCATGAACGGATCGGTGAGAATGAGATCGGGCTTGGTGGCGAGAATTTCTTCCGCCGAACCGTAATTGGCTTTGACCTTCGCCCCTTGCGGCCAGTGCCGCAGCGCCGCCGGTTCCTGGGACATGAAGGTGACGGAGGCGATGCGTTCCGGACCGACGAGATCGAGCAGCAGTTCGTCGGTACAGATTTTGAGCGACATGATCCTTTGAGGCTTGGGTTGCGCGGCCGCGGTTTGCCCCAACATCAGGAGCAAAGCAGCAGCCG
>JAZKDV010000029.1:0-10127 GCA_040387395.1 Pseudomonadota bacterium
TTTCCGTCTTTGCCAGTTGTTCCGCCAACCGTCCCGACAGCTTCACGTAATTGTTAGGGTCCTTGTACGGTACGGCGGGCACTTCGATCAGTTCAGCGCCGAGAAGGCGCAGCGCGTCCTTCTTTTCCTGGCTCTGGGTGTCGGGGATCACGATCACGGTCTTGAAGCCCATCGCGTTCGCCACAGTGGCCAGGCCAATGCCGGTGTTGCCGGCGGTGCCTTCCACGATGGTGCCGCCGGGGCGCAAGCTGCCGCGCCGGATCGCGTCCTGGATGATGAACAGCGCGGCGCGGTCTTTCACCGACTGGCCGGGATTGAGGAATTCCGCCTTGCCCAATATCTCGCAGCCGGTGGCTTCGGAAGCGCTGCGGAGACGGATCAGGGGCGTGCTGCCAATGGCGGCGATGACGTCATGCTTTATCTGCATGACCGGAACCTAGTCGCCCCGCCCTAGCGCTTCAAGGCTTTGAAAGCGTTGAGGGCGCGGGTCCGCCCCGCCGCCAAATCCACGATCGGCGCGGGGTAATTTTTGGGCGGCTGCGGCGCGTCCCAGGGGCTGTGGATATATTTGTCGGGCAGGGCTTTGAGCTCCGGCACGAAGCGGCGGACGTAGCCGCCTTGGGGATCGAACTTCTTGCCTTGAAGAACCGGATTGAAGATGCGGAAAAAGGGTGCGGCGTCGGCGCCGCAGCCCGCCACCCACTGCCAGTTGGCGCTGTTGCTGGCCAGGTCGGCATCCACCAGCGTGTCCCAGAACCATTCCTCGCCGCGCCGCCAGTGGATGCCCAGATGCTTGATCAGCAGGCTGGCCACGATCATGCGCACCCGGTTGTGCATCCACCCCGTCTGCCAGAGCTGGCGCATTCCGGCGTCGACGATGGGGATCCCGGTCTGGCCGCGCGTCCAGGCGTGAAAGTCCTTTTCACCCTTGCGCCAGGGAAAGTTGGCGAAGCGCTTGTCCAACGGCAGGCTGGGCAGATCGGGATTGTGGAACAGGAGCTGGGCGCAGAAGTCGCGCCAGCCCAGTTCTTTCAAGAACGTCTCGCTGCCCGCACTGTGCCCATGGGTGCGCACCGCGTGCCAGATCTGGCGCGGCGAGATTTCGCCCCAGTGCAGATGCGGCGACAGGCGCGAGGTGCCGTCGCGATCGGGCAGGTCCCGTCCGCGCCCATAGTCGCTGACGTCGTCCAGAAAATCATACAGTGCGGCCTGCGCGGATTTTTCACCCGGCGTCCAGTCAAAGTCCTTGGCCCAATCGGGTTTTGCCGGAAGCAGTTTCCAGCCGGCCAGCTTTTCGCTTTTGACGGCATGCAAGCGCAGATTGCGCGGCGCGAGCTGTGGCAGATCCACTTCCATCTGCCGCATGGTTTTCCAGAAAGGCGTGAAGACACGAAATGGCGTGCCGCCCTTGGTCTTCAATGCCCAGGGTTCATGCAGCAGGGCGCCGTTGAAACTCTGCGCAGCTTCGCCCAGTTCGGCCTTGAGCGCGGTGTCGCGCGCCACGGCAAACGGTTCATAGCAGCGGTTCCAGAAGACGCGGTCGGCGCCCGTCTCGCGTATCAGCGATTTCAGGACGGCGGCGGCATCGCCCTGACAAAGTACCAAGTGACCCTTCAGCGATCGGTCCAAGGCGGTGAGGGAATGGTGCAGCCACCAGCGCGACGCACCGCCCATCTTCCAGTCGCCCGGCGCCGTGTCGTCCAGCACATACAGACAGATCAGCGGCGCGCCGGTCGCGGCGGCCGCGCGCAGAGCGGCATTGTCGGCCAGCCGCAGGTCCTGGCGAAACCAGATGATGACAGGGTTCATGCCGCGCCTACGAACCCCGCCGCGATTCGGATCACTTGCGGGCGAGGCTGGCGCATTCCTTGTGCCGGAAGCAGGTGGTCAGGTGATCGTTGACCATGCCCACCGCTTGCGCGAAGGCATAGACGATCACAGGACCGCAGAAATTGAAGCCGCGCTGCATCAGCTCCTTGGAAAGCCCGACGCTCATATCGGTCTGTGCCGGCACGTCGCCACGCCCCTCGAACCGGTTGGTCCTGGGCTTGCCGCCGACATGCTTCCAGATCACATCGTGAAAGCCGCCCGGTTCCTTCTCTTCGATCTCCAGCCACAGCCGGGCGCCCCGGATGGTGGCTTCGATCTTGGCGCGGCTGCGAATGATGCCTTCATTCTTCAAAAGCCGGTCAATGTCGCGAGCGTTATAGCGGGCGATTTTCTCTGGATCGAAATTGTGGAACGCTTTGCGGAAGTTTTCCCGCTTGCGCAGGATGGTGATCCAGGAAAGCCCAGCCTGGAATCCGTCCAGCACCAGCTTCTCGTACAAGGCGCGGGCGTCATGTTCGGGCACGCCCCATTCGGTATCGTGATAGGCGAGATACAGCGGGTCTTCGCCCGGCCACCAGCAGCGGGTTTTCGCTACAGCCATCTGGGTTTCGTCAGTGTCACGGGAACCGAGGCGGCCGTGACGTCGCCTTGCGTCTCTTCCAGCCGGTCCAGCCGCACCAACGCGAAAGCGCATCTGCCGTGGCTGGAAAGGATTTCGCCGATCTCGCTGCCGCCCCGTGTCACCGGGCCGCTGGCGGGCAAATCCGTCTCGGCGGTGACGGTGAGGATGCGCTTGCGGGCGGTGGCGCGATGCTTCATGCGCGATGTCAGTTCCTGGCCGATATAGCAGCCCTTGGTGAAGGACACGCCATGCAGTTCTTCCAGTCCGGCATCCAGCGCGAAAATCTTTTCGAATCCGAAGTCTTTTCCTTCCGGCACGCCCAGCGCCAGCCGCGTCTGGTGATAGGCATGGGGGCCGGGCAGGTTGGCGGGCATTTCGGCAATCGCCCCGATGCTGCGATGTCCGAAGGCGGTCATGCGGGGATCGGGATAGGTAATGGCGCGGTCGGCATAAGGCGTGGCGCGATTTTCGGGATGGCCGCGCAGGTTGCTGTAGACCGCAAGCTGGTCGCGGGCTTCGACCTCGACCTTGGCGCGCAGCTTGTACATCTTCAATTTCCTGAGAAGAACGTCACGCGACTCGCGGTTGCAATCCAGCAGCAGCGCGCCGTCGCCCTCGGTGACGAAGAAATCGAACAGGATCTTGCCCTGGGGCGAGAGCAGGGCGGTATACAGGCCGGCGCCGGGGGCCAATCCGCCCGCGACATCGTTGGTCACCAGGCCCTGCAGAAAATCGCGCGCCTCGGGGCCGGAAATTGCGATAATGGCGCGGTCGTCGAGCAATGCAGGTTCCATCCATCCCAGTTAATCCTCTCTGTCAGGATTGCCAAGAAGATTGCCAAGCGCCGGAGGGGTAGGCTAACTGCCTGACCTATGAGCATGAAAAACCACGAGAGTTTCGACCTGTTGATCCGGGGCGGCATTGTCGCCACCCCCAATGGCATTGCCGAGGCCGATGTCGGCGTGATCGCCGGACGCATTGCCGCCATCGGGTCTCTGGGCCACGCCAAGGCCGCTGAAGTCTTCGAGGCCAAGGGCCTGCATGTGCTGCCCGGCGTGATGGACACCCAGGTGCATTTCCGCGAGCCCGGCAATGCGCACAAGGAAGACCTCGCCACTGGCAGTCTTGCGGCGATCCTGGGCGGCGTCACCTCCGTCTTTGAAATGCCCAATACCGTACCGCCGACCACCACCGCGGAGGCCATTCAAGACAAGCTGGCCCGCGCCAAGGGGCGGATGTATTGCGACCATGCATTTTATGCCGGCGCGGCGCCGCAGAATATCGCTGATCTGGTGAACCTCGAAAAAATGCCCGGCGTCTGCGGCATCAAGGCGTTCCTGGGTTCGTCCACCGGCACGCTGCTGTTGAACAAGGAAGAAGACATCCTGGCAGCGCTGAAATCCGGCAAGCGCCGGGTCGCGGTCCATTCCGAAGACGAAGACCGCATGATCGAGCGCAAACATCTGGCCGAGCGCGGCAAGCCCGAAACCCATCCCGTCTGGCGCGACGCGGAAGCCGCGCGCATGTCGACCGAGCGGGTGCTGCGCCTGGCGCGCGCCGCCGGCCGCCGCCTGCATGTTCTGCACGTCACCACCGGCGACGAGATTCCGCTGCTGGCCGCCGCCAAGGATATCGCCACCGCCGAGACCACGCCGCAGCATCTCACGCTGTCGGCGCCGGAATGCTATGAGCGGCTGGGCACCTACGCCCAGATGAACCCGCCGATCCGCGATGAAGGCCATCGCCAGGCACTGTGGGCCGCGGTGCGCGAGGGCGTGATCGACGTCATCGGCTCCGACCATGCGCCGCACACACGCGAGGAAAAAGACAAGGTCTATCCCGACACGCCGTCGGGCATGCCGGGCGTGCAGACGCTGGCCACCATTCTTCTGGACCATGTCAGCAAGGGCAACCTGACGCTGGAGCGGTTCATCGACCTGACCGCTTCCGGCCCGCAGCGCATCTTCGGCATTGCCGGCAAGGGCCGCATCGCGCGTGGCTATGACGCAGACTTCACCATTGTCGACATGGGGCTTACGCGCACCATCGAGAACAAGTGGATCGCCTCGACCTGCGGCTGGACGCCGTTCGACGGGATGAAGACCAAGGGCTGGCCGGTGGCCACCATCCTGCGCGGCCGCACCGTGATGCGCGACTTTGCCGCTATGGGTGTTGCCGGCGGCGAGCCCGTGCGTTTCGTGGAAACCCTCGAGCCGGCATGACGATCCTGTATCTGGTCCTTTCCGGTGTCTTGATGGGCCTGATTGCTGCGGCCCCCATCGGGCCGGTGAACCTGATCTGCATCCGGCGCACCTTCGCCTTCGGCACCCTCAACGGTTTTTTCTCCGGCCTGGGCGCGGCTCTGGGCGACGGGGTGTTCGCCGCCGTCACCGGCTTCGGCCTGACCTGGATCGCCCAGCTGATTGAAGGCTATTCCACCATCATCGAACTGATCGGCGGCGCCATGATGGTGTGGTTCGGCTGGCGCTCCTTCGTGGCGCCCGTCGTGCCCCGCTGCCCCGAAACCGGGGCAATGGACCGCAGCCGCACCAACCTGGGCAAGGCGATGCTGTCGACTTTCGCCCTGACCATCACCAATCCGGCCACCTTGATGTTCTTTGGCGGCATGTTTGCCGGCCTGGGCGGGCTGGCGGGCGGGGCGGGCACCTTCTCCGATGCCAGCCTGGTGGTGGCCGGGGTGGTGGCCGGGTCGGCCCTGTGGTGGCTGGTCCTGACCGCCCTGATCGGGCTTTTCCACACCCGGATCGACGAAAAGGCCATGCGGGCCATCAACCGGGGCTCGGGCGCCCTGGTGGGCATTTTCGGGCTGGCCGTGCTGATCCATCTGGTCACCAAATTTGCCTGATTGGGCGGGTTAAGCAGGAAGCAAAATTTCGCCCTGAAGCCGGAGTTCCTTCGGTTCTGGCGCTTTGGCCCGGGGCGGGGCCGGGCTAGTATGGGATCGGCGGAGCACCGGTGCGTTCTCGGAGACTGACATGAAGCGGTTGTGGACTGTGTTTGCGGTTGTGCTGATGGCTGGCTGGGCGGCGCCCGCTTTGGCGGTTGATGACGCGCTGAGCATCGACGCCAACGAAAAATATCTGGCGGAAAACATGATCAAGAAGGGCGTGATCACGCGCCCCAGCGGACTTCAGTTCCGCATCATCCAGAACGGCTATGGCAAGCGCCCGACCGCGGCGGATGAGGTGACGGTCTATTATACCGGCACCCTGATCAACAAAGTGATCTTCGACGGCACCTCGCCCGGACTGCCGGCGACCCTGCGGCTTGCCGGCGTCATTCCCGGCTGGATTGAGGCGCTGCAGCTGATGCGCGAAGGCGACCGCTGGCTGCTGACCATTCCGCCCAGCCTCGGCTATGGCGTGCGCGGTTCGCCGGGCGGCGAGATTCCGCCCAACCAGGTGCTGCTGTTCGACATTCGTCTGGTGAAGGTCACACCGGCGCCCAAGCGCGGCGAAAAGGGCTACATCCCCGACCCCAGCGAACGCCAAGAACAGTAATACGTGCTGCGCGCCTTCTTCACTCGAATCTGGACCGCGCGCCATCTGGGTGGCGGCAAGCTTCGCATCGCCATCGCGCTGGTGATGGTGGTGGCGGCGAGCGCGCTGTTCTGGACCAGCCGCGACTACACGGTGGTGGCGCCGGAATGGGACGGGCAGGTGCGCGGCATCGCCTATAGTCCCAGCCGGCTGTTCACCGAGCGCCAGTCCAAGAATGTCCCGGCCGAGCGCATCGACCGCGACCTGGCGCAGCTTTCCAAGCTGACGGGCCGCATCCGCACCTACACGGTGGATGGCGGCATGGACAAGGTGCCCGAGATCGCGCGGCGCTACGGCATGACCGTGTCGCTGGGAATCTGGATCAGCGCCGACCTTGAAAAGAACGACAAGGAGATCGAGCTCGGTATCCAGACAGCATTGGCCAACCGCCGCACCATCGACCGGGTTATCGTGGGCAATGAGACCCAGCTGTTCGGCTATGTCTCGCCCGACCAGCTCAATACCTACATCCAGCGGGTGCGCGAGGCGCTGCCGGCGCGCATCAAGATCACCACCGCCGAGCCATGGTCCACATGGATGCTGACGCCGGAGATCGGCGAGTATGTCGATGTGATCTTCGTCCACCTGTTGCCCTATTGGGAGAATGTGGACATTCGCGGCTCGCTGAAATCCAGCGAAGGCTTCTACAACCACATCCAGGGCGAATTCCCCGACAAGCAGATCGTGGTGGGCGAGGCGGGGTGGCCGTCAGAAGGGCGCACCCGTGGCCGCGCCGAAGCCACCGCCGCCAATGAAGGCTATTTCCTGCGCGGTTTCGTGCAGTTCGCGCAGGAGAAGGGCTGGGACTATTACCTGTTCGAAGCCTATGACCAGCCGTGGAAGAACCAGGGCGAGGGCGCGGTGGGCGCCTATTGGGGCCTGTTCGACGCCAGCGGCAATCCGAAGTTCGCCTTCACCGGACTGCTGCGCACCTTCCCCGAATGGCGCGGCTACGCCTTTATGGCCGCGATCATCAGCCTGCTGCTGGGCCTGTTGGTGCTGGGCCGCATGCCGCGCGTGCGCCAGACCGGCTATCTGATGATGGGCGGCATGGTGGTGCTGGTGTCCACCGGCCTGCTGGCGCTGGTGGATGCCACCGCGCTAGAATATGTCGAGCCTGCCGACATCATCGCCATGGTCGCCATGTCGCCCCTGGTGCTGCTGGCCTGCGCGGTGATCCTGACCGAAAGCATCGAGCTGACGTCAAGCCTGTGGCGGGTGGACCGGCGGGTGATGAAGCTGGGCATCCCGGAAAAATCGCCGCGCGTGTCCATCCATCTGCCGACCTATAACGAGCCGCCGCAGATGGTGATCGAGACGCTGAACGCGCTCGCAAGGCTCGATTACGACAATTACGAAGTCATCATCCTGGACAACAACACGCCCGACCGGGAAACCTGGGAGCCGGTCGAAGCCCATTGCCGCACGCTGGGCCCGCATTTTCGCTTTTTCCATTTCGAGCAGCTCAAGGGCTTCAAGGGCGGCGCCTTGAACCGTGCCCTGGCGCTGACCGATCCCAAGGCGGTCTATGTCGCGGTGATCGACAGCGACTATCAGGTGCAGCCCTTCTGGCTGAGGCGCGTCATTCCCTATTTCGCCGCACCCTCGATTGCCTTGGTGCAGGGGCCGCAGGACTATCGCGACGCAGGCGAGAACCGCTTCAAGTCTATGGCCTATGAGGAATATCGCGGCTTCTTCCATATCGGCATGGTCGAGCGCAACGAACACAATGCCATCATCCAGCACGGCACCATGACCATCGTGCGCAAGGACGCGCTGGAGGAAGTGGATGGCTGGAGCGAATGGTGCATTACTGAAGACACCGAGCTTGGCCTGAAACTGTTCGAGGCCGGCTATGAAGCGGCCTATATCTCCCAGAGCATGGGCTCGGGCCTGATGCCGGACACGCTGGAAGCCTTCATGTCGCAGCGCTATCGCTGGGTGTATGGCGCCATGCAGATCATGAAGCGCCATGCGCGGGAGATTTTCCGCGGCGGTTCGGCGCTGTCGCTGACCCAGCGCTATCATTTCTTCTCCGGCTGGCTGCCCTGGATCTCCGACGGGCTGGGCATGCTGGTGACACTGATGGCGCTGACCTGGACGGCGCTGATGTGGACCATGCCCAGCTATATCGACGTGCCCATGCCGGCCCTGTCGATGGCGGCGATGGCGCTGTTCGCCACCAAGCTGATCAAGACCCTGCTGCTCTATCCGCCCAAGGTGGGTTCGGGCTTCAAGGGCGCAGTGGTGGCGTCGGTGGCGGGCCTCTCCTTGACCCATTCGGTGGGTAAGGCGGTGTGGACGGGGCTTCTGACCAGCGGCAAGCCGTTCCTGCGCACGCCCAAATGCGCCGACCCCGCCAGCTTCACGCAAGTCCTGCGGGTGGTGTGGCAGGAAGCGATGCTCTGCGCCCTGCTGATCATGGCGATGATCTCCATGGCGTTCGACCGGGGCTTCCAGGATCCCGCCGTGACCATGTGGATGGTGATGCTGGGCGTGCAGAGCCTTCCCTATGTCGCCACCATGATCACGGCCAAGATCAGCGCCCAGGCCAACCGCAAGGCGGACGTCGCGCCCGCCGACACGCCGACCTTGTCCAAGGCGGCCTAGTCGGGACTGGTACCGGCGCCAATCCGCACTATATTAGACGCTGGCCTTTGAGGTTCGCGCCGTGCTGACGTTCATTACTGTCGTTTTTGTAATGTATTGGCTCCCGACCATCATCGCCGTGCTGCGCCGCACGCCGTCGGCGCTGGGCGTGGCGGTGGTCAATTTCTTCCTGGGCTGGACCATCATCGGCTGGGTCGTGGCGCTGTTCATGGCGCTGGCGGCAGCACCCGCCACGCAGCGCGTCACCGTCTATGTCGACGGCCGCAAGACCGAAGCGGAGATCCTGCGCTAGGGCGCGCCGCCTCGGGCTGTGTTCATCGCGATGAATGCCGCCTCGATATTTTGCCGGAACAGATCGGTGTTGAAGAGCGCCGCACGATCCCGGCCTTCCCTGAGAGCCGTCTTCAAGACCGTGAGCTTTTGTGGGTCCGCGGCAAGCTCCAGCGCAAGCGCCACATAGGCCTCCAGATCGTCGGCTATAAGCTGAGGCAGGCCGGCGGCGTTCAGCAGGCTGACGCCGACGCGGCCGCAAAAGGCTTTGCCCCGGCAGGTGAGCACCGGCAAGCCTGCCCACAAGGCGTCGCAGGCGGTGGAATGCGCATTGAAGGGCAGGGTGTCGAGAAACAGATCGGCCAGGGCGTGGCGCGCCAGATGTGTTGGCAGGTCGGCCTTTTGCGCGAAGAACAGGCGTGAGGGATTCACGCCCCGGGCGCGGGCGGCGTGTTCCATCCGGGCCGCCGCTTCCTCGCCCGGCGAACGCAGCCAAAGGACGCTGCCGGACGTCTGCGCCAGAATCCGCATCCAGACATCGAACTGGGCAGCCGTGATCTTCCAGTTGGCGTTGAAACAGCAAAAGACGAACGCGTCCTCCGCAAGGCCCTCCGCCGCTCGCGCCGGCGTTTTTCCGATCGCGCGCGTGGCGTCGCTGACAAAATAGCTGCCGGGCAGGCGGATGATATTTTCGCTGAAGGCGTGCCGGCTGGACAAGGGCGCCACATGCGCATCCGCGATCACATAGTCGATGAAACCCGCGCCCGTGGTGCCGGCATAGCCCAGCCAGCTTGCCTGAACCGGTGCCGGCCGCCGCGCCAGGATGCCGAAGCGGGCGCCGTCCGTGTGCCCGTTCAGATCGATCAGGATATCGATCTTTTCGTCCGCGATTCTCTGCGCGGCGGACGCATCGCTGAGCGCTTCCAGGTCCAGGAATTTGTCGAATGCCGCCACAAGGCGCGCCCGAAGCGGGCTGCCGTCGCCCGCGCGGGTGGAAAAGCCAAGAACGTCGAAACGGCTGCGATCATGAAGTTCCAGCAGCTCGGCGATCTGCGCCCCGACCGGGTGCTCGCCAAAGTCCGAGGACAGATAACCAAGACGGATCTTTTGGCGGTTCCGCTGTTCCGGGCGGGCAACGCGGTCGGGAGCCCCGGAAACCATTTCCCTCGCTGCGGTGTGGGCGGCTTGCCGTTGCAACTGTTCATCCGCGCCATAGGCCATCAGGATGGCCGGCG
>JAZKDV010000029.1:10137-11764 GCA_040387395.1 Pseudomonadota bacterium
TCCTGGGTGCGAAATCCGTGCACCGATCCCAATCGCAAAGATACAGGGCGGCGAGGGCGGCGCCGTTGAGGGCCGTGCCGTTGCCGGGAACTGTCGAAAGCGCGCGCTCATAGCTGTCCAGCGCCTCCCGGTGTCGTTGCATTGCGTGCAAGGTTCTGCCGCGATTGTTCAGGGCGTCCACCAGGTCCGGCCGCCTGGCTAGGGCGGCGTCATAGCTGTCCAGCGCGTCTTCCAGCCGCCCGAGATGATGCAGAACATTGCCGCGCCCATTCAACGCTGCCGCAAAGCCGGGCTGCTGCCGGAGCGCCGCCTCATGGCTGGCGAGGGCGTCCTCCAGCCGTTTCAGGGACAGCAGCGTATTGCCCCGGTTGTACAGCGCATCGGCATAGCCGGGATGAATCGCCAAGGCGGCTTCGTAACTGGTGAGCGCTTCTTCAAGGCGGCCCATGAGACCAAGGCTGACGGCGCGGTTGTTGAGCGCCTCCGCACTGCCGGGCTGGAGCGCCAGGGCGCGATCGCAGCTGGCGACCGCTTCGGGATAGCGTTTCAGTTGCTGGAGGGCATAGCCCCGATTGTTGAAGGCTTCGGCGAAGCCGGGCCGTGACGCAATCGCGGCATCATAGCTGGCGAGCGCGTCTTCATAGCGCCGCAGGACGTAAAGCGCGGTTCCGCGGCCGTCCCAGGCCGGCGCGCAGCGGGGGTCGCGTTGGAGGGCCCGGTCATAGCTCGCCAGGGCTTCCGCAACCCGCCCCTCGGCGGACAGCACATTGGCAAAGACCACAAGCGATGGCACGGATGCGCTATCGCGCAGAACCACTTTGCCCAAAAGAGCCAGCGCCTGCGCATTTCGCCCCTGCTGCGCGTACAGGGTCCCCAGAAGCTGCTGCACTTCGGGATTGTCGGGAACATCCGCCAGCAGGGAGCGATAGAGCCGTTCCGCCTCCGGCAGGTTGCCGTGGGCGTGCAGTTCGGTGGCCCGCTGAAAAAGGGCGCGTAGGCTGGCGACAGCCGGCATGAAACCTCAGCAAAAGGAACGCATACTATTACAGTTGTAGTATTTACGAATATTGACTGTTGGAGTCGAGGAGGAGAGGCTGCGCGGAAAGAAGCATTGGGAATACCAATCCTGTGGAGCCTCCCCGGCTCAGTAACCTCGAAATGGCGATCATGGAGGTGCTGTGGACACACGGCCCGTTGCCCGTGCGCGACATCCAGTCCGGTTTCCCCAAAAGGGGCCGGCCGTCCTACAACACCATCCAGACCATAATCGGCAGAATGAAACGCAAGAAGGTTGTTGGCTTTGTGACGAAACGCGGCAACGCGCATGTCTACCAGGCCGCCATCTCCCGCGATCTTGCACTGCGCCGGCTGGCGGACGATTTGATCGGGCTATTCTCGGGTCAAGCGCTCCCTCTGATGTCCCATCTGATCGATGCCGGAAAGCTCACGCTCCAAGAGGTCGAAGCGGCAGAAAAACAGCTTCGCGAAGCCACCCGGCGCAAGGCAAAGCGCAAATAGTCCCCCGTTGTTGGAAGCTGCAAGTTTCATGGCGAGTCTCAACTTGCCTAACTATCATGTTATGCACGGTTCCTTGTCAAACACTGACAGGTTTTCCGAAATGGAAGAC
>JAZKDV010000030.1:0-20029 GCA_040387395.1 Pseudomonadota bacterium
GTTGAAGTTGGCGATGATCTCGTCCGATACGTCGGGCGCTACCCTGTCGCGGCGGGCGCGGGCGATGTCGATACCGGCGGCGCGGGCGGTCTCGATGATGCCGGCTTCGTCCAGCGCGCCTTCGCGGCGCATCAGCGCCAGATGGAATTGGCGGTACTTGCCCTGCTTGTTGGCGGCCAGCGCCATGCGCGACGCGATCATCGAGGGGCGGGTGAGGATGGGATATTCCTTCATCACGATGCGCACGCCCTTGTCGGCGGCCGCCAGCGCCATCAGCCGCGGCTCGGCCAGCTTGCAATAGGGGCAGGCGTAATCGGAAAAGACGATGATGGTGACATCACCCTTCGGGTTGCCCAGCACCGGCGAGGCGGGATTGTTGCTTAGCGCATCCATGCGGTCGGCGACGCGGGTGTCACGGTCGCGTGCGCTCTCGGCCTGCATCGCCCGCACATAATCCTGCACGGCGCGCGCGGCGCGCGGGTCGGACGGCAGCGGCGGGGCGGCGAGAGCAGGTACGCTCAAGGTCATCGCCACCAGCACCATCAGGCCGATTTTTCCAAACATCATGGTCGTTCCTTCAATTCTCTTCAGCGGCTTTGCATTCAGCCATGGCGCGGGGCTGCTAGGTGCGTTTCTTCTTTTTCGCCAAGGCAGCGCTTTCCCGCTTGAGAGGCCGGCTTACCGGACAGACTTCCTGGACGAACTCGCTCAGCGTGTTGAGGAGATTGTCTTCCACCAGCCGATAATAAACGAACTGGCCGCGCTTATCGCTCGTGACGAGGCCCGCGGCCTCCAAGACGCTCAGATGCTGCGACACCGACGGCTTGGATATGTCGAACCGGGCCGCGATTTCCCCGGCACTGAGCTCGGTGTGGGTCAGATAGGCCAGCATCTTCCTGCGGACAGTCGAGGACAGGGCTTCAAAAACACGCTGCATGGGCGCTCGTTTGGTTAATCGCGCCGCAGGATAGGCCCAGCCGGGCAGGGGCGCAATTTATATTTAGGCAATTTGCTAAATCACTTGACGCCGGGACAGTATTTAGTCTATTACCTAAATAGCGAATTGCAGCCTGATTGCGGAAGGCCAAGTGCCATGAACGCCCCGACGACTTTCTACAATGCCGATTGTCCGGTCTGTTCCGCCGGCGTCTCGCATATCCGGCAACTGACCGGCGGCAGCGATGACCGGTGGGTCGATATCACCGCCCACCCCGATGCGTTGGCCGATCGCGGTGTGACCCTCTCGGCGGTGACGAAACGCCTTCACGTTATCGACAAAGCGGGGAAGCTGCAGGTTGGTGTCGCGGCATTCGCCGCGCTGTGGGATGAAACACCGCGCTACAGGATCCTCGCAAGGGCCGTGCGCCTGCCTGGCCTGAAGCAGCTTGCAACGGCGCTCTACGAACTGCTTGCGATCATGCTCTATGCCTGGAACATGCGCCGTGAACGGCGGCAAGGGCCGGCCTGTTCCATCTCTCCGACCGCGCGCGGTGGTCCATAATTCTTCATCATCAGATCGAACAGACATGCCTCAATGCAAAGGCGGGCCCCATGCTGCAATTCACCAGTATCGTTGACACGTTTCCCACGGCCGTCATTCCAAATTCCGGGCGCGGTCTGCCGGTCGAGGTTTCGCTGATCGCGCAACTGGGGCACGGTGCCGGAAGCCAGCTTTTCAGCAGCATCGCGGCACGGCAGAAAATGCACGCCGAGTTCGTGGACGCCCTGGAAGAGCCCTCCGCCAGGATAGCAGCCACGAATTTCGAACTGGGTGACCCGACTGCGCTCTACTCATTCATTGTCGGTCCGCAAGGCCATCCTTTTCATCGCCATGCCGGACACCGGATCTTCACCGCCGTGTCGGGCAGCGGCGGCGCGCAGCTGCGCTTTTCACATGCCAGCGACGAGGATCTGAGGATCGATCCCCGCAGGTTCATCGACAAGCTGCACTTCGTCAACATCCCGCCGGACTGCATGTTCTGCGTGAGGTTCGGCGGCGACACATGGCACCAATTCTGGCCGCTCTCGAAGAACTCGCTGCATCCCGTCTTCGTCGCCTTGTCATGTCATACCAACGAGCTTGGCGGAAATCTGTCAGATGAGTTGAAAGCCAGCGTTTCGGCCAATGCCGCAGACATCCCCGTGCTGACCGAGGTTTTGCCGGCGGATATCGCGGAACTGATCAATGCAAAGGGCTTTCAACAGGAGGTCATCCCCGCAACCACGCTGTCGCTGGACGCGCCCGCAGGAACCATCCATCGCAAGGTCTGCGACACGTTTCGCGGAACCATGGGAATTGTGCGCGGCGCCTGGACCAACTGGCAACGCTCCGGGGGGTACGTGTCCAGGGTCGGCGTTGCGTCAACCGTAACGGAGCTGAAGCAGATACCCGCGCACTCGTTGCTGCGGCAGCAGGAAAACTTCACCGCTGCGCATCACCGCGACAGTTTCGCGACCGTCCTTCGCGGCAAACGGCTTGCCGCGATGACCGCCAGCGGGATTCTGGAATTGATCCTGGAAGGGTTCCTCAACAATGCGCCGCGCGGCGTATCGCGGTTGATGATGATACGCAACCTGCTCGTCGCGCCGCTGGGGCTGCGGACGTCGCCGCTGGGATGTCCGGTATCTTCACTTTTGTCGCCAGACCGGCGGAACCTGTTCGCAGGGCAGTATCCGGTGCTGGACCAGTCGGTGGACGATCCCAAGGGCGTAGCCCAGGTCTTGCTGGGTGCGAATGACAAGCACCTGGTCTTCCAGTCCTGTGTTGCCGTCGAGAAACTCGAAGGGGGCGATGTCCGGCTGACGCTGGGTACGACGGTCCTGTGCAAGAACCTGTTCGGCCGGTTCTACATGGCTGCGATATCGTGGGTACACCGGCGCTATATCTCTCCCGCTATGCTGCGCCGCGCCGCCGACTATGCGCAACTGAAAGTGCTTTCTTAGGTCGGCCGTACCGCGGCGCAGCAACAGAAGATGCCGCCATTTTGCCCAAATTGGGGAACCAACTGCGCGGGTGGGGGAGGCGATGACGAGCCTCGCACGACGGGGAGGCACCATGGTCCTTGATCGCCGGATGGCAGGATTTTCCTGCCGCGCTTTATGCGCCGCGTTTTTGGTTGCCATGGCCGTGCCGGTGGCGGCGCAAGTGCCGCGGTGCGGCAATCCCGATCCCGACATCAGCATTGCCGAATGCAGCAAGCGGATAAAATTCGAAACCGAGGACGCGCAGGCGGGCAACATGCAGGCGGTCTCGCGCCTGGCGACGGCCTATGACAATCGCGGCGTGGCCCATGCGGCCAAGGGGCTCTATGACGAGGCGATCGCCGATTACAACCAGGCGATTGGGCTTTTGCCCAAGACCTTTCCCATCGCCTATTTCAACCGGGGAAGCGCCTATTACAATCAGGGCCTGTACGACCAGGCGATCGCCGACCTGACGGTGGCGATAACGCTTGAACCCAAGGGGGCGGGGCTGGACATCAAGCGGCTGGCCGATGCGCATTATTATCGTGGCAACGCCCATCAGCACAAAGGCCTGTTCGATGACGCCATCGGCGATTTCACCCTGGCGATTTCGTTCAACCCCGATCTGGAAAGCGCTTACCAGAATCGCGGCAATGATTATTTGCGCAAGGCGCTCTACGACCCCGCCATCGCGGACTTCAGCAAGGTCATCGCGCTGGATTCCCGCAATGTCACCAGCCTCTATAACCGGGCTGTTGCCTATCAGCACAAGGGCCTGCCCGATGAGGCGATCGCCGATCTCACAAGGGTGATCGCATTGGCGCCCAGCTTCGGCGGCGCCTACAGCACGCGCGGCCGCGCCTATGCGCAAAAGGGCCTGCAGGACCAGGCCATCGCCGATTACACCCAGGAGATTGCGCTGAACGCCAAGGATATGGCGCGCCATCCTGCTTTTGCCACCCGATATGCCAACGCCTATGGCCTTCGCGCCGGCGCCTATGAGCGCAAAGGTATTACGGATGCGGCGGCGGCCGACTATCGCGCGGCGCTGAAGCTTGACCCGGACATGCAATCGGCCAAGGATGGGTTGACGCGTCTGGGCGCCGCTCCTTGAAATATCTTCCCCTCATCTGGGCGGCACTGACCCGGCGAAAGCTGCGGACCGTCCTGACGCTTTTGTCGGTGACGGCTGCCTTCACGCTGTTCGGCGTGGTGATGGGCACGGATGCCGCCTTCCAGCGCATGGTGGATGTGATCAATCGCAGTGTCGTCGTCATCGGGGCGCGGTTCGGCGGCAATCATCTCACCGACGCCGTGGGCCGCCAGATCGCCGCCATGCCCAATGTCGCGGCGGTTTCGGCCACCGGCGGGATATGCGGCTACCACCGCGATCCCAAGAATCGCTTCTGCGCCATGATGCTGGAAAATGCGCAAGGTTGGCCCAATGCGCCGATGAACACTGTGCAATGGGCGCAGTTGCAGGCCAGGCCGGACGGGATGTTTATCAGCCGCGAAATCGCCGCCAAGCAAGGCCTGAAGAAGGGCGATATCTTCAACATCGTCATCGCCGCACTCCCGCGCGCCGATGGCGGACAGGCCTGGCGGTTCGAGGTGCTGGATGTGCTGGAGGACACGCCCTATTGGGTGGGCGGCTTCAGCTTCGGCAGCTATCATTATTACAAGATATCGCGCTCCATCGCCGACCAGCCCAAGGTTGGCTGGTTCCAGGCGGTGGTGAAGGACCCGGCCGCCGCCGAAAAAACGGCGATCGCCATTGACGCGCGCTTCGCCAATTCCGCCACTCCGACCGAAGCCATATCCGAGCGCACCATGCGCACCGATGACGGTACCGCCATCGTCAACGTCGCCAGGGTGACGCGGCGGGTGGCGGCGGTGGGGCTGTTCATGATCCTGCTGCTCACCGCCCACGGCATGGCCCAGTCGGTGCGTGAACGGTTGGGCGAGTTCGCCGTCCTCAAGACCATGGGCTATTCGGATTCCGGCGTGATTGCGCTGCTGTTCGCCGAAGCCCTGGTGCCGGTGATCGGGGGTGCGGCGCTGGGACTGGGCCTGGCCGCGCTGATGGCCGAACGCATACCCAAGCTGTTGCCCACGCTGTACCTGCCTGAGCCCTATCTGTCGCCCGCCGTCATGGCCCAGGCGCTCTTCGCCGCGCTTGTATTGGCTTTTCTGAGCGTGATCCTGCCGGCGCTGCGGCTGAAGCGGCTGGACGTGGCAGCCATCCTGTCGGGGCGGACATGATTTTCCTGCGCGCCTGCCTCGCCGCCATACGGCTCAATCTCGCCGGCCTCAGGGCGCGCATCTGGCCGGCGGCCGTGGTGGTGGTGGGCGTCGCCTGCGTGGTGGCGACACTGCTGTCCATGCTGTCCATGACGGTCGGCCTGCGCCAGACCTGGGAGCGCGCCGGCAGCCCCGAGCGCGCCATCATCATGCCCGCCACGGCGCGGCAGGAAAACAACGGCACGGTCAGCCGCGAGCAAGCCGAAATCATCCAGGACCTGCCGGGCATCGCCCGTGATGCCAGGGGACGCGCCATCGCCGATCGCGCCATCGTCACCCAGCTTATTGTCAGACGGCGGGATACCGGTGGGCGCGGCTTTGTCCAGCTTCGCAGCTTCGGGCCGGAAGGGCTGGCGCTGAGGCCGGAATTTCGCATCGTCGCCGGGCGCATGTTCCAGCCAGGCAAACACGAATTGGTCGTCGGCGCGGATGCCCCTGGACAGTTCTTCGGCGTGGACCTGGGCGACAAGGTGACCATGCCCAACGGGCTATGGCCGGTGGTGGGCGTGTTCCGCAGCAACGATGACCTGGTGCAGTCCCAGCTGGTGGCGGATACCGACACGGTGATGCCGGTGCTGCGCAAGACCGGCTATGCGTCGGTGACCGTGCGGCTGGCGGGCGAGGGCGCGCTTGCCGTCCTGACGCGGGCCATCACCACCAATCCGGCCCTGACGCTCAGGGCCGAGCGGCAATCGGATTACTACAATCGCCGTTCGGCGGAATTCTCCGACCTGAACGACGCGCTGGTCTATGGCGTCAGCGGGTTGCTGGGCCTGGGCGCGCTTCTGGCGGCGGTGAATATTCTGTATTCCGCGGTGATGGCGCGGCGAAGCGAGATCGCCACCATGCGCGCGCTGGGCTTTGGCGCCGCGCCGGTGGCATTGGCCGTGGCGGTCGAAGGCTTGCTGCTGGCGCTGGCGGGTGCGGTGATCGGGGCCGGCATCGCCTATGGCCTGTTCAACGGGTTGCAGCATGTCTCCAACAATGTCGCCTTTCATCTTATCGTCTCGCCCGCGATGATCGCGCTGGGGTTTGGCTGGGCGCTGGCCATCGGGTTGCTGGGCGGGGTGCTGCCCGCCATCCATGCCGTGCGCCTGTCCGTTGTGGACGGATTGCGCGCGACGTGAAGCGATTGTTGCACGAGAATGCACGGGTGAAGCGGGGCGCGCACGGCCTCGGCCTTTTCGCGGCAGGACCGGTCAGGAAAGGCGAAGTGGTCGCCGAATATTGGGGCCCGATCGTCAGCGGCGCGGAGATGAAGCGCAGCCGCGGCAGGTATTTTTTCGAGCTGGAAAGCGGAGAGGCGATAGACGGCAAAGACCGGAAAAACGCGGGGCGGTATGTCAACCATGCCTGCGTGCCGAATTGCGAACCGAAGGAGGATGAAAAGCAGCAGCGCATCTTCATCCTGGCCAAGCGCAACATAAAAACGGGCGAGGAATTCGGTTACGACTACGGCCAGGAATATTGGGACACGTACATCAAGCCGATTGGTTGCCGGTGCGGCTGCGGCGGCAAGGGGCCGAAGAGGTGGCGCTAGCGGGCGGCCCGAAATTCATAGCGCGAATGACCGCTATTGACCCAAAGCGGACGTTCAGGACGGGGCTACCTCTGAGGAATAGAGCCCGTCCATGCGGGGCTTTCAATAGCGAGGAATCTGTTAATCGGGGCCAAGGAGAAGGCGAAGCGCTATCACCCTTTGGACTGCTCGCGCGCCTGCGCCCGATATTCTTCGGCAATTTTCCGCCAGTCCTCCTTTACTCGAGCGTCCTTAGCTTCCTGCGCCTTAGCATCAGCCTCCTTCGCTCTTTCCAGATATTCGTTTTTGTTACCCAACAAACTTTCTCCACCAATGGCTTCAACGTAATGTTGTTACACCCTGCAACACCCTTCAACACAGAACGGGCATATGCATCAAGCTGAGATGCAGAGCTCGGCAAATATGACCTGCTTACCTGGTCAAAATAGGCCAACTGCCGGCGGAATTCGATTAATCGCTGGTTCGAGGATGATCGCGCCCATCTTGTGTTGTCCTGAGCAAAGGAGCATAGCCCCAACGCGACTGCTCCAGAAGAAGCACCAACCAGGCCACCGCTGACGCGTTGGCCTGGACACTTCCCGACTTGATGTTTTCGCCTTCCTGGCATCCGTCCGGACGATCATTCGCAAAGGAATTACCATGACAATTGGCACCGTGAAGTTCTACAATTCTTCTAAGGGCTTTGGATTTATCGCACCAGAAGGCGGTGCCAAGGACGTGTTCGTGCACGCCACCGCGCTGGAAGCATCGGGAATGACGTCATTGTCAGAAGGACAAAAGCTGTCCTTCGAGATCCAACCCGACGCCAAAGGTTCCAAGGCGGTGAACCTGCAGAACGCCTAACTTCTTTCGACGAGCAGGCGGCCGGGGATGTTTTGTCCCCGCCGCCTTTTTCGTTCAGTTTTCCTGCAGAATGTGTTCGGTAATGGAGAGGAACAATGGCGCCCAGAACCCCCAATTATTCGCAAGACCGCCAACAGCGCGAGCGGGCTCAGGCGGCCAAGGTCAAAGAAAAGGCGGAACGTCGCGCCGAAGAAACTGCGAAGCGCAAGGCCGGGCAAGCGCCTGAGCCAGAGGATAGCAAGAACTTGCCGAAATGAATGTCTGGCTTTTGGCGGGGCGCGCAGCCGTTGGAGCAATCGATGTCTCTTGAAGCATTAGGATGGAACCTCCGATGGCAAGAGAAGTTTGGTGCCCGCGGCTGCGACGGCTTGGTGCCGGCACGCGTCGTTGCGGAGCACCGAGGCCGCTATAGGATCGCTACCGAAGATAGAGAACTGGCCGCAGGCACGACTGGGCGACTCCGCAACCTGGCGGATCAACGATCGGACTTGCCGGGCGTGGGGGACTTCGTAGGAGCAGCCCTTTCCGAGGGAGATAGCCCGGCGATGATCGAGGCAGTTTTGCCCCGGACGAGCGCATTAATTCGCAAAGCATCGGGGAAGCCCAGCCCGCAGCTTTTGGCTGCGAATGTCGATGTTGTGTTCATCGTGACCTCGATGGGGGACGACTTCAATCTGCCACGCTTGAAGCGGTATTTTGCGTTGGTGCAAAAGAGCGGCGCCGCTCCAGTGATCGTGGTGAACAAGTCCGATCTGAAGAGCACCATTATCGGATTGGTCGGAGAGATCGAGGAGCTTGGGAATACTATGCCCGTTCATGTGATCAGCGCGCGCGTTCGGGAAAGTACCCAAGTTCTTGAACAGTATTTCTCGGGTAATCGCACTATCGCCCTCATTGGCTCTTCCGGCGTCGGAAAGTCGACATTGACTAACCAGTTGGTCGGTCGCGACGCGCAAGCAACGCAGGAAGTTCGTGGCCACGATGGTCGCGGCCGGCACACCACAACAAGTCGTCATCTGCTCGTCCGGCCGCAGGGCGGGATTCTGATCGACACCCCCGGCCTTAGGGGGCTGGAAACATGGGACGCGAAGGCATCCCAGACTGCCTTCGATGATATAGAAAGCCTGGCATTGCAATGCCGGTTTCGAAATTGCAGACACAACACCGAGCCCGCTTGTGCGGTTCGTTCCGCTGTCGCGCGAGGCGACCTCGCCCCCGCAATCTTATCCGACTACATCAAGCGAGCACCCGAGCATTGACTCAGCGCAGTCCGCTTTGGGCGCATGGCGGACATCGTGAATGGCCGCTCCTGGCGCAAAGCGGACATTGGACCGGCTAGGGCGGAACGACCGCTCCTGGCGCGAAGCAGGCATTCGCGCTTTCGGGCCTTCAGAAAGTCGAATTATACCTTAACCTCGACATATGCATCGATACCGTCGGTCTTACCCGAAAGGCCTGGCACTTCGTCCAATTGCCGGAGCGAAGCAAAACCTCCACGTTCCTCCCGATACCGCACGATTTCGTACCCGTGTCCCTTGATGATCGAGATAGAGTCAAGTTCTTCCGCCGTCGCAGTATTTATATCCAGCACGATCTCATCCCCAATGTCCGCTTGAACTGGCTAAATCAAAAATGTCGCATGTAGTGTACCGCTTTCTGACGATACGATCCTGATCAATGAAGCGAAAATTGCACAAGAATGTGAAAGTCAAGCGAGGCCTCCACGGTCTGGGTCTCTTTGCAACTGGGCCTGTCAAGAAAGGATCTGTCGTCGCAGAGTATTGGGGTGACCTCATATCCGAAGAAGAGGCGGATCGCCGTGGTGGCAAGTACCTATTCGAGCTTGAAAACCAGCGAGCAATAGATGGGAAGACTCGAAAGAATACCGCCCGTTACATAAACCATTCCTGTTACCCAAACTGCGTGCCGCGAGAGAATGAGCGGACGCGCCGCCTATTCATCGTTGCAAAGCGGAGTATCCAGGCGGGCGAAGAATTCAGTTACAGCGACGGTAAGGAGTACTGGGAAGAGATCATCAAGCCGCTGGGCTGTAGATGCGGATGTGGTGGTAAAGGACGTAAAAGCTGGGGGTAACGGTCTCGGTGACGCGCCCTGGCGAATGACTGATTTTGACCCAAAGCGGACATTCCCGTCCACAGCGCCAGCCCCTTTGCGCCAACCGCCCCGCAGGGGCACGATCGTCCGAAAGGAATCAGATGGCCCTGCCCACCCGCGCCCAGCTTCGCGAACTGTATTTCGGCGAGAGCAGCTATGCCCTGCGCTTCCAGGCGATGTGGATCATCTTCGACCTGGCCGTCATCGCCTTCTTCATCGCAGCGCCCTTTATCCCCCACAATGCGGTCTTCTATGCCATTGATTACCTGATCGCCGCTCTGCTGCTGGCCGACATGGTGCTGCGCGCCTGGACCTATGGGGACATCAAGCGCTGGCTGAAGCGCCCGCTTTTCTGGGCCGATCTTGCAGTGCTGCTGTCGCTGATCCTGCCCTTTTATGGCATTAATCTGGGCTTCCTGCGGGCGCTGCGCGCCTATTCCCTGGTCCAGGAGCCCGCTTTCTGGCGCGTGATCGCGGGCGGACGCTATCGCGATACGCCCGTCGCCGACACGGCCAAGGCGGCGGTAAACCTGCTGGTCTTCGTCTTTGTCATGGCCGGGCTGGTACACAGCATTTTCGCCGCGCGGGTTGCGGCCATCGGCTCCTATGTCGACTCGCTCTATTTCACCGTTACCACGCTGACCACCACCGGCTTTGGCGATATCGTGCTGCCCGGCACGGCGGGCCGCCTGATCTCGATCCTGATCATGATCGGCGGCGTCTCGCTATTCTTCCGCCTGATCCAGCTCGCCATGCGCCCGAACAAGGTGAGCCATCCTTGTCCCGCCTGCGGCTTGGTGCGGCACGATTACGACGCCGTGCACTGCAAGGCCTGTGGCGCACTGATCTGCATCATCGACGAGAATGACTAGAGATATCGCTCGACTTAGCGGCCTGTGTTTTTGCAGGGCTTCCTACCGGTCCGCTGCCAGCCGTTCCGGTTGTCATTCCATTGTTGGCGGTCACCCCGCGAGGGATAACGCTGTCCATCTGAGGACATTCGGGGCGAAGGGCGTTTTTCTCATCCGCGCTCGGTCCCTTGGCGCAGGTTGTGGAGGCATGCCCTTCATGAGGGTTCGGCTTGCCTCCAGTTAGCGGGGCGGGGCTGCTCGTGCTGCCGGGCATTACCGCCCTATCTTCTTGTCTGGCCGCGCCCTGGGCCAGGATCGGTATTGTGGTCGCCAGCAAGGTGGCAAAGGCCAACGACATCACAGGTGTTTTCACGTGTGTTCCTTTGGGAATATCTGTCGATTAAAGAACGCCTTACCCGCTGAAAGGCTGCCTGGTCCTTAGTGACCGCTTTGGCCCCGAGCGGAGATTCGTGCTAGCCTGCTTCTTCAGGTGATATGACGGGTGTGCCGTGAAGATCGGATACACAGTACCTGTCTTTCTGGCGTTCTTGCTGCTGTCGCTATCCGCATCAGCGCAGAATAGAACCGACTCTGTCACCGTAACCGGCCAGTCACCTCAAACGCGCACGGAAATCATGCGTGGCTTTGTCCGGTCCTATGTCGCGCCGTCCAGGCTCACCGGCAAGCTCGCCCGCTGGGTCAGTCCGATCTGTCCGCTCGTCATCGGTCTGCAGCCGGACGAAAAACTGGCAGTGCGTGAGCGGATTATGAAAAATGCCAGGTCCGTGGGCGCGCCCGTAGCGGCGCGGCAGGATTGCCGGCCTAACGTTATTGTCGTCTTTGCGATGAACCCCCAGGAATTGACGACAAAAGTCATCGAAGAACGCTGGAATTTGGGCAGAACCGTCTTCGGCGATATCGATGGCCGGATTCACGCCAGAAAACTGTCGAAAATCTCCTCGCCCCTGCAGGCCTGGTACGGCACGACGGTCCTGGACGCCCGTAACCTCCCCGGAAGTGAGGAGTCTGCCTATCTGGATGTGTCGCCTTACTGCTGGGCCGCCAAATGTTATGCGTTCGAAGCCTCCAATTTGAACAACGGGATCAAAAGTGTTCTCTCCACGGTGTTTGTTGTTGTCGATCTCGGCAAGGTTTCTGGCCGCGAAACTGGCACGATCGCCGACTACGTCACCATGCTGGCCCTGTCCCAGACGGACGCGTTCGCGACCTGCCGAAACATGCCCAGCGTCACAAACTTCCTGACGCAGGATTGCGACGCGAATCTCAAAACGGCTGCATTGTCTGACGCCGATCACGCCTTCTTGCGCGGTGTTTACAAGACCAGGGGCGGCGACAACATCAACCTGGCAATGGGCGACATTGTCCGCGAAATGGAAAAGAGCCTGCCAGGCCGGGACGTCAAGGTACCGGCCCAGCCCGGTTCGACCGCGTCTACCCCTGCAAAATAGCGTGTCAGGTGGGGCAATTGCCCTTGTTCGCCGCGCCGCTGAAGCTGCGCACGCCGAAGTTTATCGGCAGGTCGCCTTCGACCCGCTCGGTGCGCATCCGGTCGGGGATGGGCGGCAGGGGCTGGGCCTTGCGCATGATGTCGATGGCGGCCTTGTCGAGTTCGCCGTTGCCGGATGACTGGCTGACCTGGACGCGGTCGATCCGGCCATTGCGGCGCACGGTGAAATGCACCGTCACCACGCCGGTGGTGCGCGATGCCAGGGCGGGCGGCGGATAATAGAAGAACTGGCGCACCCGCTCGGTCACCGCGCGCATCCACACCGGATCGAGGCAGCCGCCCGATCCGGCGCCGCTGCCGCCGGTGCCAGTGCCGGACGCCGCCTGTCCCATGGTGCCATCACCGGCGGTGCCGCCGGTCAAAGGCGAGGATAGTGCCGCCGATGCCGGAAGCGGCGCGGGCGCCGTGGGCGGCGCACCCGGTCCCAGGGTGAAAACCGGCGGCGCGTTGCTTTCGGCACGCGGCCCGATCAGGTTGACGGGCGGCGCGGGTTCGACGACCGATTTTGTCGGCCGCTCCCGCAGCAGGGTGGCGACGATCTCGGGCGCAGCAGGGCGCGGCAACACGCCGAAGGATGAAGCCCAGATCACCAGTGCGAGCAGCCCGTAAAGGCCAGCCGTCAGAGCGCCTGCCGTGACGCGGCTGGATGTATCGGCCTGGGGTAGCGGCGTGCCGTGCGAAAATTCCGACAGGCTCATGACGCGGCTGTCACGGCGGGGCCGGTGTCGAATACAGGCGGTCGCGCCACTTGGCATTGTACCAGGCCCAATAACTGCCCCGGGCGCAGGCTATGGCCGGCAGGTGGATATCCGAACGCTCATGGTCCCGAATGCAGATGATCGCGTCGGGATTGCCGGAGACTTCATCCGTTGCCGACACTTTCAGCGGCGCGCGGGCGGCGGCCTCCAGCGCCGGACCTGCCGCGGCGAGATTGGCGGTGATGGTGTTCTGCACGCACAGCTCGCTGCCCAGCTGCTTGGCCAGCGCATCCAGTTCCGGCGGCTGGCACATCACATAGCTGGTAAAGGCAGGCACCGGCTCGGTGCGCGGCTCGGCGCCCGCCAGCGCGGCGTTCTCGGCGATCAGGAAATGGGCATAGAATTCGTCGGTCCGGGCTTCTTCCGCCCGCCGGATCCGGGCCTTGATGGTGACGCGCCGTCCCACCACCATCGCTTCCGCATCGGCGGGATTGGCGAACTCGACATTCACCAGTTCGTTGCCGCTTTGCGCCGGGCCGCAGAACCGCTCCTCCACCATGATCAGGCGCGGCGAGACCACCCGGCCGCTCACGCTCGTGGCCGGGCAACTCAGCCGCCGGGTCGGATTGAGCGAACTGAAGCGGCCGCTGGTGCTTTGCAGGGGGACGGGGATCGCCGTCACCTGCGCAAAGGCCACCGATGGCGGCGCGGCCTGCGCCAGCACCGCGGCCGGGCAGCCGAGGGTGAGAATCAGGGCCAGGGCCGGGATTCGTGCAGGCGGAAGGAGCGTTTTCCTGTTCATGCCGATTCAACGGGTAAAGTGTGGACACTGTTCCCCTTTTGCCGGTTCCGGCCCGGTCAGCCAGTATTTTCGCACCTTTTCGGCCCTAGGCGCGCACCAGGCGGGCCTGCCAGACCGGGCCGGCGCCGGTCATCGTCCTGGCCAGGGCAATGCGGTCGCCGGGGCCGATCACGCCCAGCTCCACCCCGCGATCGGGCAGGATGATGGTGGTGCGGCCATGCTCCATCACCAGCACCATGGCGCCGCGGTCGATGTTGCGGGCGGATTTCTCCAGCAGCTGGGAATAGAAGGGTTCGCGGCGCCAGGGCGAACCGGCGCCGGGATCGACATGCACCGCCAGCGCGTCGTCCTTGGCGTGCAGCACCATCTTGCATTTGTTGGGCTTCCATTCCGGCCCCAGCGTGGGATCGATCAGCCAGTGGCAGGAAAAGTCGCGGCAGGATTGCGGGCGGGCGTCATAGATGCCGCAGCCGAGCCCACGCGCATAATGCGGGCACCATGTGTCCTTGGGCTTTTCCAGCTCGGGGATCACCAGCGTCTTGCAGCACAGCGAACAGTCGCCGCATTGCTTGCCGGGCGCGGGAGGGAGGCTTGCCATGTCAGGGCCGCCTGCATGAACTGCTTGTCACCAACAGGGCGCTGCATCCGCGCAGGCCTGCAAAATCCAGCATCGCCATGGTGAACGCGAAGGCTGCCATTCGTATCATTGTTGTCGCCCCGGCCCTGTTCTGACTATTCAGCCACAGGCGCGGCATGCGGGCAACAATTGGCAGGATGAGAAAAAGTCCATAATCATGTGCGCGGCGCGGGGGCGCTGGCGGGGCGAAACCAGATTTCGTCCTGTGACCGGAACGGGCTGGATGACGCGCTCCCAACAACGTTTCGCTACGGCGAGCGCAGCCATCCTCGTGCAAATCGCGCTGATCACGCTGTTCGCCCATTCCTTTCTGCCGGGCAAACCGCAGCAGGTGGCGCGCGAGATGATGCTGCTGCTGAGGCCATTGCTGCGCCCGCAGCCACCGGCCCGCCAGGCCGAGCGGCCCCTGCCGCGCATGATCGTGCCGCCCGCTTCCGTGGCTTCGCCCACGCCGGGCGACCGCGCGGCCAACATGCTGGCGGCGCCGCCCAGTGCGCTGGAAGGAATCGGGCGCGCGCTGTTCGCCTGCGGCCCCGAACGCTATGGCCTGCTGACGCGCGAAGAACAGGCGCGCTGTCCGCCGCCCGGCGAAGGGCTGGCGCGCCTGCCCGACGCCAATCTGCTGAGCCCGCCCAAGAGTCTGTCGCGCGATGCGGTGATGTGGGCCGAGGTCGTGGCGGCGCGGGAATTCACACCCAACTGTTTCATGAACGGTTCTGGCGGCTCAAACGCAGCCTGCATGATACGCCAGGCCCAGGCGGAACGCGCGCGCGCCAAGCAGGCGATGGTGGAATATCAATTCGACAAGGCGCGCCGCAATGCGCCGCCGCCGCCGCCCAAGCCGATCTGGGTGGGGGTTCCGAAGCGCTGACGCCCAAATTTACGGTTCGATAACCCTGGAATGCCAGCAATTCCAGCCGGTCCATTCAGGAGTCGTTAAGTCTCCCATCACGATTGCACGGCTAAAATCGCGGCTTGCGGAATGTCCGCCAAGGGTTTGTTGCCGTGAATAATTTCCTGTCCATACGGACCCTGCTATCGGCGATCACCGGCCTGCTGGTCGTTCTGCTGGTTTCCATATTCGCGCTGCTGGCGAACGATGCGTATGAGAAGAAGCAGGTGGCGGGGCGGATGCTGTCCATCGTCAACCTGATGCGCAGCACGCTTGCCGCCAAGGAGAATATCCGGATCGAGGGCGGCGTGGCGCATGCCGCATCGACCGCGTCCGATGTGGCGAGCGCCGCAACAGTCGCACGCATGTTCGAGCTGCGGGCAAAAACGAACAGGGCGATCGATACGATGATCGGCCAGTTCCGCGAGCAGCATTCCGGAAAATCCCCGCCCGGCCTGACAGAACTTGTGGACAGCAGGGCTGGTTATGCTCCGGTTTTCGCACCGCTACTGGCCACCGCCAGGACGCCCAAGGCGCTGCGTTCGACGAAGCCGCTGGAGAACTGGCATGTGGCCGCCGAACGGCTTACGGCGGCGGTGGACCAGCTGTCGAGCACGCTGACACGCGAACGCGGCGATGCCGACACCTTCATCAGCAGCATGATGACCTTGACCGACGCGGTCTGGCTTGTGCGCCTGGATGCGGGAAGCGACCGCGGCCATGTGGGGATTGCGATCCGGGAGAAGGAGACGCTTTCAACCGCCAGAATCCAGCAGTTGGCGCGGTCCACCGGCAGCATCGATGCCCGCTGGGCCGATATCCGGGACTTTGCCGCGCGGGCCAACGTTCCGCCGCAGCTCAACGCGGCGATTGCCCAGGCACAGCATACCTATTTTCACCGGTTTCGCGCCGTGCGCGCCAGAGCCATAGCCGACATGGTGGCGGGAAAACCGGTCCCGATGTCCAATTATGACTGGCTGAAAGTCTCCAATCCCGGCCTGAACAGCATCATGGCGATATCGAAGGTCGCGCTGGACCTGACCGAGGCGCATGCCTCCGAGCAGTTCAAAAGCGCCGCGCGCAATTTCTATATCACTATCGCGCTGATGTTCCTGTCGATCGGGATGGCGTGCTTCACGACGATGTATGTCATCCTGCGGGTCATCCGGCCGCTCAAGCGGATCACCCAGACCATGAACAACGTCACCGGCGGCAATTTCGGCCAGGCGGTTCCTTTCACTGACCGCAATGACGAGATCGGCCAGTTCTCCCGCGCCGTGTCGATGTTTCGCGACAGCGCCGCCGAACAGATGCGCCTGAAAAGCGAGATGATCCAGAACCAGGCGGCCAAGGACCTGGCGGAAAAGGCCAACCGGACGAAATCGGAATTCCTGGCGAATATGAGCCATGAACTGCGCACGCCGCTGAATGCGATCATCGGCTTTTCCGAGATGATCAAGGCCGAGGTTTACGGCCCCGGACTGCCGCGCTATCGCAACTATGCCATAGACATTCATGGCGCGGGCCGGCACCTGCTGTCCCTGATCAACGACATACTCGACTTGTCGAAGGCGGAAGCCGGCCGGCTCGATCTGCACCCCGAGCCGGTGGAGCTGGCCGACCTGATCGAGGAATGCACCCAGCTTATGTCACCGCGATCGGCGCAGAAGGATTTGCGCATCACGCTCGACATCGCACCGCTGCCGCCGCTGCTGATCGACCGGCTGCGCACCAAGCAGATTCTTCTCAATTTGCTGTCGAACGCCATCAAGTTCACGCCGGATGCCGGCACCATAACGATAGAGGCAGGCCGCGACGCGTCAGGCGGCGTCGTGATCTGCGTGAGCGACACCGGCATAGGCATCGCGCCCGACATGATCGCGCTGGCGTTCGAGCCCTTCCGGCAGATCGATTCCACACTGGCGCGGGAATCCGAAGGAACCGGGCTCGGCCTCTCGCTGGTGAAAAAGCTGATCGAGCTTCACGGCGGCGAGGTCACGCTGGAAAGCACCGTCGATGTGGGCACCAATGTGTTCGTTTCGTTCCCCGCGGTGCGCTGCATAGAAGATGCAAAACCCGCCCGGCGCGGCCAGCCCGCCTAGCGCGTCAGCAGCGCCGCCTGCAGCATCGCGCGGGTATAGGCGGCGTGATAGGCCCAGGCGGCATAGCTGTTGAGGTTGGGATCGGTGTCGGCGGCCAGCCGGGTGCCGCGTTCGCCGGCGGGATCGCGCAGCGTTTCCGTCACGCCGTCATTCACGTTCAGTCCGCGGGCATGTTCGGGATGGACCATGCGGGGATATTTCTGCCGCACCAGTTCCTTCATCACCGCCAGCATGTCGACCATGCCATTGTCGGGCCAGACTTCGGTGTAATCCTCGATGGGTTTGCGCACCACCACGTTGCGGTAATGGCAGTGCGAGATGCGGTCGCGCGCGCCCAGCCAGCGGGCCACGGCCACCGGGTCCTCGCCGATCTCGTAGGAGACGCCGCAGTCATAGGTCATGCCGTTGGAGGGTGAATTCACCAGCCCGACCAGCTGCTGCCAGTCCTTGAAGGTGGTCATGATCTGGGCCGAGCCGCGGCTGACGGGCGGCGGCGGGTCGTTGGGGTGCAGCGACAGGCGCACATTGACGCTTTCGGCCACTGGCACCACCGCCTTGAGGAAAAATTCCAGGTTGCTCCACAGCCGGTCGGCGCTGACGCGGCCGGTTTCGGGCAAAGGCGGCAGGTCTTTCACGCGGTCGTAATGGAAAGACTCCACCACCGCGCCGCCGCGCGTGGGATCGGGGGCGTGGAAATAGCCTTCCTCCAGCCGGTGGGCATAGAAGTTGTATTCCACCACCGGGATGCCGGCTTCGCCGGCGGCGCGGATGGCGCCCTTCACGATCTCGATGGACTGGGGGCGGCCTTCGCGCCCCAGGATGATGTCGCGCATGATTTCGCGCGCGGGGCCGACATAGGGCAGCACGATGTCGCCGGGCGTCAGTTCACCCGCCTTAAGCAGCGCGACGCGGGCCTTGAGATCGTCGGCCTTCCAGGGAAAACCGGAATTGCCCATGATCACATGGGTGATGCCGATCTGGCGGAAACGCTTGAACCCGCGCGGGTTCATCTCGCTGTCCACCACCGGCCCCAGGCAGATCTTGGGCGTGTCGGGGCCTTCGTTCGGCATATAGGCAAGGGCGGCGGTATCGAGCGCGGGCAGGGCCAACGCGGCGCCGGAGGCGGCCAGCAGGGCGCGGCGGCTGACGTGATTTTTCCCGGTCATGCGTCCCTCTTCTTATAAGGCGCATTCAGCCATAGCGGCGGTTCAGGGGCAACCGTGGCAGGACGGCGCAAGAACAAGAGGAAAAGGCGATGATCCCGATCGGGCTACGATCTCTGCAGACCCGGCGGCTAGAATTACGCGGATTGGGGCGCTCGGGCAGACTGCCGCGCGCCTTGCAGCGGAAACGCGGCATGGACCAGCCGTTCGCCTTCGAAGATTTCGTAGGTGGCGTAGCGATCCTGCATCGTGTCGCGGGCTTTGCCGACGGCTTCGGAATCATCGCCGCATTGCATGAGGGTTGTGCGGATTGCGGCGCCGGAGGCATCCGCGTAACGGAAGCGATAAACTGCCATGAGCCACCTTTTCGATTTTCTCACCCGATATCGGGCAGGCGGGTTATGCGGGCCGGGCGATGAACCGCGCATGAACGTTGACCTGCATTCACTTAATCGAACGATCCCGGGGGCTTAGCCAGACTTTCCGCACGAAGTAGAAACTTAAGCCTATCGTCATGTGTGAAGCCCAGTGTGGCCCGTAACCTCGGCCCAGGCGATCGCGTGGCAATGAGACGTTTTCGATCCATAGCGATGCTGTTGGCGGTGGTGACCGGCCTGCTGGTCATCATGCTGGTCGCGGTCTTCGCCACCCAGGCGCTGAATGCCTATGCCCGCAAGCAGGAAGCCAACCATACGCTGATGGTGGTGCGCCGTGCGACGGAGGCCTTGCTTCTCAGAGAAACCGTGCGGATCGAATTGGGTGTGATGGATATGGCGCTTCAGGCGCGGGAGCCTGCAAGCCATGCGACCATCGCCCAGCTTCTGGCGCTTCACGCCCGTTCGGAAAACGGCCTGACGGTTCTGGGCAGGGAGCGCAGCGCAATTGGCAAGGTCCGCGCCAGAATGGCAGAGGTGCAAAACAGGCGTGCCGCCGCCAATGACCTGCTTCCACAGGTGATGGCGTCCACCCATCTGGCCAAGGGCGCGCGGCCCATGGCGGTCATCGCGCTTTGGCGCGAGCACATCGTCGCCATGACGGTCGCCGTGGAGGACTGGTCGAACGATCATTCGGATACCAAAGTGAACGCGGATTCCTTCATCGATGAAATGATGCGCGTAAACGCACTGGCCTGGAACATGCGCTCGATTGCCGGGGCCGACCGCCGCAATGTCGGCATCGCTATCCATGAGGCTCGCCCGCTATCGATAGAGCAGCGGGAGGCTTTTGCAGACGCCGAAGGCAGGTTCGGTGCGCTCTGGACGCAGATCGAGAATGTGGAACGTGTGCACGTCTTCCAGCCCCGGCTGAAGGCGTCTTTCGAAAACGCTCGCCGTGTCTATCTCGTCGCCTTCCGGAATTTGCGCAAGAGCATCATCGTTCGATTGACGCACGGCGAAAAGGTGGCGATCTCGGGCCAGGAATGGCTGCGCCTGTCCAATCCTGGCCTGAAAAGCATCATCGCAATATCCAAGGATGCGCTGGCAATAACCGAATGGCACGCCGCCCGGCTGGCCAGGGTCGCGGACCGGAATTTCCAGATCGCGGTTGGCTTGATGCTGGCGACGTTCGGCATCTTTTGGGGCGTCGAGGGCA
>JAZKDV010000030.1:20060-25077 GCA_040387395.1 Pseudomonadota bacterium
GTGTCATTGCACCGCTCAAGATCATCACCGCGACCATGCGGTCCATCACCGGCGGCGACCTGGCCCGGGCGATTCCGTTTGGCCATCGCCAGGATGAAATCGGGCAGTTCGCGCAGGCACTGCGTACGTTCCGCGACAATGCCGTGGCGCAACAGCGCATGGAAACGGAATCACTCAGAAATATCGCGGCCCGGGAAGCTGCGGAAACTTCCAACCGCCTCAAGTCGGAATTCCTCGCCAATATGAGTCATGAGTTGCGTACGCCGCTGAACGCGATCCTGGGATTTTCCGAGATGATCGGGACCGAAATACTGGGGCCCGGGCATCCCCAGTACCGGGTCTATGCCAATGATATCCATTCGGCGGGCGCCCATCTTCTGTCGCTGATCAACGACATACTCGATCTGTCCAAGGCAGAAGCTGGTCAGTTGGAGCTGCGGTGCGAAAATGTCGACATGGCCGAACTGATCGCGGAATGCGTGCGGTTGGTGAGGGGACGCGCGGCAAAGCAGAATCTTGAGATACGGCTAGCCACGAGCGATGTGCCACAATTGTTCGCCGACCGGCGCAGGGTCAAGCAGGTACTTCTCAATATTCTCTCGAACGCCATCAAGTTTACGCCGGAAGGCGGTCATATTTCGGTTGACGCGACCTTTGGCGGGGATCGAAAGATGCGTATCCATGTCTGTGACACGGGTATCGGGATTGCCCCCGACATGATCCCTCTAGCCTTCGAACCTTTCCGGCAGGTGGATTCAGCCTTGTCGCGAAAGTTCGAGGGAACGGGCCTGGGTCTTTCCCTGGTACGGACCTTCATGACGCTTCACCAGGGCGGGGTGGCAATTGACAGCGCTGTCGGCACGGGGACGACGGTAACCGTCTGGTTTCCGCAGGCGCGCTGTATCGATCTGCCTGTCGCGGCCTGAATTGCAGCGATTGCCTGCCCGGGCCGCCCGTGTATGATCGCCCCAACAAGAATATTCAGGGGGTCTTCCATGTTTTCCGCAAAGCGTATTCTTCCCGTTCTGATCGGCGTTGCCGCGTCGGCCATTGGCATGAGTGGCGGGTTGATGGCCCAGACGCCGACCCTGCCGCCGGCTGTCGCCATTTCGCGCGAACCGCTGGAGCTGGATGTTTCCAAGTGGGTCGGCTGCAAGCGGGTGCCGGGCGGTTCGCTCTGCGCCCCGGCGATCCAGACCGGCACGCCGGACATCCAGGCGCAGCTCAAGGCGCAAGCCGCCGCCGCCACCGCCGCCGGCGTCAAGCCGCTGCCGCCCATTCCGCTCGCCCCCATGACTTGCGGCGTGCCGATGATGGGCGCGAACAACCAGCCGCTCGCCCGTCCGCCCCAGGGCGGCCGTGGTCCGATCCGCGTGCTGTTCATTTCCAAGGGCCATGAGTTCGAGCGCGAACATCTGCTGGGCATGCTCGACTGCCTGGGCGACGACATTACCTATGCCCATGCCGAGCATCCCGCCGCCGACGTGCTGATGACCCCGGAAGGCTCGAAGAATTTCGACGTCTTCGTGTTCTATGACCTGGGCGGTCCCGGCGTCTTGCAGCTTGGCCCCAATGGCGAGCGCAACCGCTTCTATCCCGATCCCTCGCCTGAGCTGAAGAAGGGCTTCGCCGCCCTTCTGAAGCAGGGCAAGGGCATGGTGTTCCTGCATCACGCCTCGGCGGCCTGGACGCATGTCTGGCCGGAATATGCCGAAGTGGTGGGCGGCGCCTGCGACTGGTATTCGCCGGTGACGGTCCGCGGCATTCTTGATCCGCATCACGGCTATTACCCGCGCACGGCGCAGCGTCAGACGGTGGTCGACAAGACCCATCCGGTGGTCGCCGGACTGGGCGATGGCTTCGACATCACCGATGAAGCCTATGGCTGCGCCTGGTTCCCGGAATCGGTCAAGCCGATCCTGACCACCAGCTTCACGCCGCCCGATCCGCGCGTGAACTTCAACCCGCAGCGCCAGTACAGCAACCTGTCGACCTGGGTGAAGGTGTCGGAAGGCAGCCCGGTTTTCTATACCCAGATGGGCCACGACAATAACGCCTGGCGGGTGCCGGCCTATCAGCAGCTGGTGCGCAACGCCATCAAGTGGGCGGCCTCGCCGGAAGCCCATGCCTGGGCCAAGGCCAACCGGACCCGGATCTTCAAGTAGAGATCCGGACGTCGACGCTTCCCGTATATAAGAGTGAAAGGCGCGGGTGACCCCCGCGCCTCTTGCTTACAGAGGGTCTGGGAACTTTTGACGCCCGGGACCGTTTTAAGCGTCCGGGGAGCGCTTTTTTCATGAATTCTAGCCCATCCGATCCTACCGAGCCCTTCCTGTCGGGCGGCGGCGAGATGGCGCGCTTTATCGCGGCCCATGACTGGTCGGGGTCGCTGGGCCCGGTGGCGAACTGGCCCGGCAGCCTCAAGACGACCGTCGGCCTGATGCTGCATTCCCCGGTGCCGCTGGTGCTGCTGTGGGGCACCGACGGCATCATGATCTACAACGACGCCTATTCGGTTTTTGCCGGTGCGCGCCATCCCCGGCTTCTGGGCAGCAAGGTGCGTGAAGGCTGGCCGGAGGTCGCCGCCTGGAACGACAACGTCATGAAGGTGGGCCTTGCGGGCGCCACCCTGTCCTACCGCGAGCAGGAGCTGGTGCTGGACCGCCGCGGCCAGCTAGAGCCGTGCTGGCTGAACCTCGACTATTCGCCCGTGATCGACGAAAGCGGCAAGCCCGGTGGCGTGATCGCCATCGTGGTGGAGATCACCGAGCAGGTGCAGGTGGCGCGCGAGCTGGCCGAGAGCGAACGGCGGTTGCAGACCGCGCTGTCGGCCGGGCGCGGTATCGGCACCTGGGACTGGGACGTGTCCAGCGACAAGGTGGTGGCGGATGAACGTTTCGCGACTCTCTATGGCGTGGATCCCGATCGCGCCAGGAGCGGCGCGCCGCTGGGCGCGTTCTTCGGCGCCATGCACCGCGACGACAGCATGCGGGTGATGGCCGAGGTTAAGGAGGCGATCGTCACCGGCAAGCGGTTCAATTCCACCTACCGGCTGGTGCGGCCGGACGGATCGGTGCGCTGGGTGGAAGCCGAAGGCCAGTGCATCATGGATGCACAGGGACGTCCGCAGCGTTTTCCCGGTGTAACCTTCGATGTCACCGAACGCGTCGAGGCGCTGGCGGCGATGCGGGAAAGTGAAAGCCGCTATCGCTCGCTGTTCGAATCGATCGATGCGGGCTTTTGCATTTTCGAGGTGCAGTTCGACCAGGCCGGCAGGGTGGTGGACTTGCTGTTCTTGGAGGTAAACCCCGCCTTTGCGGCGCAAACCGGGCTGGCGGATGCCGCCGGCAAGCTACTGAAGACGATATCGCCCAACCATGAGCAGCACCGGATGGATGCCTATGGCGAGGTCGCCAGAAACGGCCAGCCGCTGCGGTTGATGGATTATTCCAAGGCGCTGGGGCGCTGGTTCGACATCACGGCCTTCCGCGTCGGCGCGCCGGGTCAGAACCGTGTTGCCGTGCTGTTCGAAGATGTCAGCAAACGCCGCCAGGCCGACCTGATGCTGCAGCAGAATGCCGAGCGGCTGCGATTCCTGGATGAACTCAACCGCGAGACGTCGCGGGTGCAGGAGCCCGACGCCATCCTGGGCATCACCACCCGCATGGTGGGCGAGCATCTGGGCGTGTCGATCTGTGCCTATGCCGACATGGACGCCGACGAAGACGGCTTCACCATCCTGGGTGACTGGAGCGCGCCGGGTTCGCCCAGCATCGTGGGCCAATACAGACTGAAGGATTTCGGGCAGAAGGCCTTGACCGAGCTGGGAGCCGGACGGCCGCTGATCCTGAAAAATGTGGACGACGAATTGCCGCCGCACGAGGCCGCGACCTTTGCCAGCATCGGCATTGCAGCCACCATCTGCATGCCGCTGATACGCGAAGGCCGTCTGACCGCGCTGATGGCGATCCATGACAAGGCGCCGCGCGACTGGACCCCCAACGAACTGGCGATGATCGGCGAGGTGACGGAGCGGTCTTGGGCGCATATCGAGCGCGCCCGCACGATGGCGGTGGTCAAGGCATCGGAAAACCAGTTCCGTACCATGGCCCAGGCCATGCCCAATCATGTGTGGACCGCGTCGGCAGACGGGTTGCTCGATTTCTTCAACCAGCAGGTCTATGACTATAGCGGCGCGAAAAAGGGCGCGCTGGACGGCACCGGCTGGATCATGATGGTGCATCCCGACGATGTCGACTCGGCGGGAGAAGCCTGGGCGAAGTCCGTGGAAACGGGCGAGACCTACCAGACCGAGTTTCGGCTGCGCAACGCCAATGGCCAGTGGCGCTGGCATATCGCCCGCGCCGTGCCGGTGTGCGACGAAGCCGGACAGGTGGTGCGATGGATCGGCACCAACACCGACATAGACGACCAGAAGAATTCCGAAACCCTGCTCGAACAGCGGCTGCAGGAGCGCAGCCAGGAACTGGCATTGTCGGAAGAAGCCCTGCGCCAGTCCCAGAAGATGGAAGCGGTGGGCCAGCTGACGGGCGGCATCGCCCATGACTTCAACAACCTGCTCCAGGGCATCACCGGGGCGCTGGACCGGGTGCAGAACCGCATCTCCCAGGGGCGGCACAACGATGTCGACCGTTTCCTGAAGGCGGCGGTGGAATCGGCCAACCGCGCCGCGGCGCTGACCCATCGCCTGCTGGCTTTCTCCCGCCGCCAGACGCTGGACCCCAAGCCCACCGACGCCAACCGGCTGATCGCCGGCATGGAAGAACTGGTCCGGCGCACCATGGGCCCCAATGTGCAGGTGGAAGTGGTGGGCGCGGGCGGTTTGTGGCCGGTCCGGGTGGACCCGTCGCAACTGGAAAATTCGCTGCTCAATCTCTGCATCAATGCCCGCGACGCCATGCCCGAAGGCGGCAAGCTGACCATCGAGACCGCCAACAAGTGGCTCGACGAGCGCGCCGCCCGGGATCGCGAGCTGCCGCCCGGCCAGTATGTCTCG
>JAZKDV010000030.1:25087-39931 GCA_040387395.1 Pseudomonadota bacterium
CCACCAAGCCGCTGGGGCAGGGCACCGGCCTGGGCCTGTCGATGATCTATGGCTTCGTGCGCCAGTCGGGCGGGCAGGTACGGGTCTATTCCGAAGAGGGACAGGGCACCACCATGTGCCTGTATTTCCCGCGCCATGCCGGCGCGGTGGAAGACGATGCGCCCCAGGCCGCGGAGCTTATGGAGCGCGGCTTTGGCGAGACCGTGCTGGTGGTGGATGACGAGGCGACGGTGCGGATGCTGATCGCCGAGGTGCTGTCGGAAAGCTATTACAATATCGTGGAAGCCGGCGACGGGCCGTCGGCGCTCAGGGTGCTGGAGAGCAATCGCCGCATTGACCTGATGATCACCGATGTCGGGTTGCCCGGCGGGATGAACGGGCGGCAGGTGGCGGATGCGGCGCGGGTGCTGCGCAAGGACCTCAAAGTTCTGTTTATCACCGGCTATGCCGAGAATGCGGCCGTGGGCAACGGCCACCTGGATGCGGGGATGGAAATCCTGGCCAAGCCCTTTGCCATGTCGACCCTGGCCAACAAGGTGCGCGAGATGATCGAGCGGTAGTTACTCCGCCGCGATCTTCAGGGCGGGCGATGGCGCCCGGCCCATCGTCCAGTTGGCGCACATGCGGACCTTGGGATTGGGCGAACACCAGATCTCGCCGCTATCGTTCAGGGCCACGACCCAGATCAGGTTATGCTCCTGGCCGTAATCGATCACGGCAAAGGCATAGCCGGGACCCTTGCCGATCACATCGACCGGAAGGGTGGGATTGAGCTGCGTGAAGTTCATCACTGTTCCCCCATTGGAAATTATGCGTCGGCATCCACATCCGCTTCGCGGTCCCAGAAGCGCAAGGTCCGGCAGGCCTTGATGAAGGCGTCGGCGTCCTTGGCGGCCTTCAGGGCCACGAAACCACTATCCGGCTGCACGCCGGCCGCCTTCAGCAGCGCGGCCGCGGGCGCGTTGTGGGCGATGAACTTGCAGTGGGCAAAGGCATCGTTGATGAAGTCCTTGGCCGGCTTGTCCTTGGCGAGCAGCGCGGCGCCTGCTTCGGACACCAGCAACACCACGGCGTCATAAAGAACCGACGGCCCGCCATCGATCTTCTGCTGGGCCGGGATCTTCTTGCGGTCCGACAGCGTGACGCCGGCGATCTTGGGGGCGATCACTTCGAACGCCGTGCCTTCCTTGTCGCAGGCGGCCGTGACGGCGGCGAACAGCGCCGCATCGGCGCCATCCGTCATCAGGATGCCGACTTTGCGGCCCTCGAAGCTGTCCGGTCCGTTCTTGACGATGCTGAGGGCATCCGACGGCGGCAGGTTGGCAAGCGGTTCGCGCGCCGCCTTGGCAGCGGGCGGCAGCGGCAGGCCCAGGCCATCGGCGACTTTGCCGGCCAGAACCTGGTGGATGTTGCGCAGGTGGGACACGACACGCGCCCGGATATCTTCGCGTTCGACCTTGCTGAGTTCGAACACTAGCGCATCGGCAATGTGCTTTTGTTCGATCGGCGCCTGGCTGACAAAGAACTGCCGCGCCTGGCTGTAATGGTCGGCAAAGGTATCGGAACGCACGCGCTGCTTGGGACCATCGGCCTCTTCGGCAAAGCTGGTGAAACCCTTTTGCGGGTTTTCACGCGGCCCGCCTTCATCGCCCCAGCTGTTGGGCTCGTAGTTGGCGCGGCCAACCGGATTGCGCATCGCCATGTGCCCGTCCTGCTGGAAATGGGCATAGGGGCATTTGGGGGCGTTGATCGGGATATGGGTGAAGTTCGGGCCACCCAGGCGCTTGATCTGGGTGTCGAGGTAGGAAAAGTTGCGGCCCTGGAGCAGCGGGTCGTTGCTGAAGTCCACGCCCGGCGGGACGTTCTGGGTCATGAAGGCGACCTGTTCGGTCTCGGCGAAGAAGTTATCGACCACGCGGTCGAGCACGAGGCGCCCGACGATCTTGACGGGCACCAGTTCCTCGGGGATCAGCTTGGTCGGGTCCAGCACGTCGAAGTCGAACTTGTCGGCAAAGGCGTCGTCGAACAGCTGCACGCCAAGCTGCCATTCCGGGAAATTGCCGGTCTGGATCGCATCCCACAGGTCGCGGCGATGAAAGTCGGGATCGGCGCCGTTGATCTTGACGGCTTCGTTCCACGCCACCGATTGCAGGCCCAGCACCGGCTTCCAGTGGAATTTGACGAAGGTGGATTTGCCCTTGGCATTGACCAACCGGAAGGTGTGAACGCCGAAGCCTTCCATGAAGCGGAAGGAGCGCGGAATGGCGCGGTCCGACATGGTCCACATGATCATGTGCATGGATTCGGGCGTCAGCGAGATGAAGTCCCAGAAATTGTCATGGGCGGATGCGGCTTGCGGAAATTCGCGGTCCGGCGCGGGCTTTACGGAATGGACCAGGTCTGGAAACTTGATCGCATCCTGGATGAAGAAGACCGGGATGTTGTTGCCGACAATGTCCCAATTGCCTTCCTTGGTATAAAGCTTGACGGCGAAGCCGCGCACGTCGCGCGCCAGGTCGAACGAGCCCTTGTTGCCGGCCACGGTTGAGAAGCGGACGAAGGCGGGTGTGCGCTCGCCCTTGCGCTGGAAGATGTCGGCGCGGGTCACGTCGGTCAGCGGCTGGGTCAGTTCGAAGAAGCCGTGGGCGGCATAGCCCCGGGCATGGACCACGCGCTCCGGGATACGCTCATGGTCGAAATGGAAAATCTTTTCGCGGAAGTGGGCGTCTTCCAGCAGCGTGGGGCCGCGCGCGCCCTGGCGCAGTGAGTTCTGGTCGTCGGCGACCGGAATGCCATGCTGGGTGGTGAGGGTGGGAACATCGCCGCCGGCCACCTGATGAAGTTCGCCGCCATTGCCGCGAGTGTCCGAGACCGTACTGTTTGAAGCAGGCTTCTTCGCCACGACCTTTGATGACGGTGTTTTGGCGCGCAGTTTGGCCATATCGGACCCCTTATCACTGATTGGAATTGTTCCAGCATGCGAGTAACGCCGCGATGGTGGGTCTGTTCCTGCGCGAAGCCCTTTTAATCAGCGCGCGTCTCATGGTTGTCGAAGGCGTGATGCTCTTCGTCAGAAACGCACACATCTGCGCCGTGCGGGCCGCGCAATTTACGCAGCAGGAACTTCAACTTGGCGGGCGAGTTAGGCCAATGGGAAACAACAAGGAGAAACCCATATGCGCCTTATCGTACTAACCGCTTCCGCCGTCGCGCTTTGTGCCTCGGTGGCGTTCGCACAGACACCGGCGCAGCAAGGACCGCAAAATCCGGCCGTGAAGGGCATGCACGAGAACAATTCGTCCAAGCCCGTGGCCGGCGCCAACAGCTTCACCATGGACGAAGCCCGCATGCACATCGAAGCCAAGGGCTTCACCAAGGTGAACGGCCTCAAGAAAGACAGCAGCGGCGTGTGGCGCGGCAAGGCGATGAAGGGCGGCAAGGCCGTTCCGGTCAGCCTGGACTATCAGGGCAACGTCAACTAGCCGCCGCGCAAATCCCCTTTAAAGGAATCGTAAAATGACCAAGACACTGACACGCGTCTATAACGACTATGCCTCGGCCGAGCTTGCCGTGCGCGAACTCAACGATGCAGGCCTGGGCGACAGCCATATCGGCATCGTCGCCAGCAATGCCGAAGGCTGGCACAAGCCGGGCGGCGGCGACGTCAACCCGGAACACGACAAGGACCGTGACGGCAAGGACGACCGTGCCGAAGGCGCGGCGACCGGCGGCGGCCTGGGCGCCATTGCCGGCGGCGCGGCCGGTCTTGCGGCGGGCCTGGGCATGCTCGCCATTCCCGGCATCGGTCCGGTGGTGGCGGCGGGTTGGCTGGCAGCGCTGGCCAGCGGCGCGGTTGCTGGTGGCGCCACAGGCGGCATCATCGGTGCGCTGGTGGAATCGGGCACCAGCAAGGAAAATGCCGAGCTGTATGCCGAGGCCCTGCGCCGCGGCGGCGCGGTGGTGACGGCCAAGGTGCCGGATGCCGAGGAGAGCAAGTATGCCGCCATCATGGACCGCTCCGCCTTCGACATCGCCGCACGGGAAACCGACTATCGCAAATCGGGGTGGAGCGGCTATGACGCCACCGCCTCGGCTTACAGCGCCGAGCAGGTCCGCAGCGAACGCGATACCTATCGCCGCGTCTAAGGACTTCTGAAATGAAAAACCCGCCGGCGAAGCGCCGGCGGGTTTTTTCATGGCGATTGGGCAGGCCTCGTTCAGGCCCCGACGTCAGGCTGTTCGGGCTGGGCGGTGCCGCAATTCCTGCAGGTGATCACCGGATCGAAGCCGTCCTGGGGCGTCCATCTCTGGAATCCGTCGGACAGGGTGGCCAGATTGCGCAGGCCGCCGGCCGCATCGCTGGATTCCCATGTCGCATGGCCCTGATGCGCGCAGGAAGGGCAGACGATTTCCTGCAGGAACTGCGAAGCTTTTTCCACCGGATGTCAGGCTTTCGTCATGTGTTTTTCGATATAGGCGATGATGTCGCCCACCGATTTCATCTGGTCCTGGTCCTGTTCGGGCAGTTCGATGCCGAACTCTTCCTCCAGGCCCATCAGCAGTTCGAAACGGTCCAGGCTGGAAACACCCAGGTCTTCGACCAGGAGCGCCTTGGGCGAGATCTGTTCGGGGCTGAGCAGCAGGGCCTTTCGCAGGACGGCGCTCACTCTGGTTTCGATATCCATGGGCGGCCCTTCCGCGGTGAAGCCCCGAGCCTAGCATGCCCGGGGGGCCTTGCCGAAGGGCAGTAAGCTTCTTTTAGTGCTAACTTGCGGTTCTGGTTCGTACCCTCGCCGGGCCGTGATAGGCCATCCGGCATGGGGCAATCCATCACCTCCGTCACGGACATGGTATCGATGGCCGGCGAACTGCGCCGCGCCGCCAAGCAGGTCCCGGCGCCCGAGCTGGCGGAAAAAATCCAGCGCTCCGCCACCGAACTGGAAAAGACCGCGCTGACGCGAATCGGCCAGGCCGGCCCCGGCATCGGAAAGCTGCTCGACACTTTCGTCTAAATCGCTCTTCGCACGCGGTTTCAGTTCCGGCCGGAAGCTCGTCCGTGCGCTGTTAAGAAAATTTTAGGCATGTTCGCGGCGTCTTCTACGTTCCGGATTAAGCGCGCTTTAAATCTTGGTCGGCATGATGCGCACATGGCCAGGAGGCCAAGGAGAGAGACCGATGAAGATTCATACCAACTTGCTGCGCCGCTTCGTCAAGGACGAATCCGGTGCGACGGCCATCGAGTATGGCCTGATTGCGGCCCTGATCGCGGTGGTCATTATCACCGGCGTGACGGCGGTGGGCACCAAGCTGTCCACCAGCTTCACCAATATCAGCACCAACCTCAAGTAAGCCGTTACGTACTGACACCCAGGTCAAAAGAACCCCGGCGGGAAACCGCCGGGGTTTTTTCGTGTTCAGCGGGCTAGCGCGCCCGCGCCAGGTTGAAGCCTTCGTCCCAGCGGGCATGGTCGGGTCCCGGCGGATAGGGATTGGGCGGGGCTTGCGCCGGATCCAGCGAGTTTTCGCGTGCCGCATTCCAGCCCTGGGCGAACACCCGGCTGCTGCGAAATTCCTGGCGAAGGGCGTTTTTCATGTGCGTTGTGTCCTCAGCCGCAGGACGCCGCGCAGGCGGCGATTGCGCTCGACCAGCAGGCCCGGGGCTTGCGGCTGGATAGCAACGTCGCGCGCCAGCGCGTCCCGCAGTTCCTGCGGATCGATCGGCAGATATTCGGTAACGCCGGCGCGGGGGACCTGCAGTATCACCGCGGTCTGGCGCCAGCTTTCGAAGGTGAGCGTGTCGAGCTTCTCTTCTTCCATGTCCAGCCTGTAGCTGCCCGCAGGCGCCATGCCGTCCATGCCGGCAAGCTGAAAGGGGTGCCGGAAGATGACGGCCGAATGGGTGGTGCGGGTTTCCATCGTGTTTTCCAGACTGCCATTTGTTTCGGTATGATCCGCAGCGGGACGGCATGGCTGCCGCCCGGCTGCGTCACGGCGCAGGTGCTACCCAGATATCACGCCGACGCAGCGCCAGGTGCGCGCGTTGGCGTGAGGGCACTCAGCTGCGCCAGAACATCTTCGCTGGGCGATCCGTTCAGAACGAAGCGCTTCAGCTTGGTCTTGCCTTCCAGGGCCGCGATCAGGGCAAGACGGCCGCGTCCGACCCGGCTTTTCATGGTGCCGAGCGGCACGGCGCAGATCTCCGCCGCCTCTTCATAGGAAAGGCCGCCGGCGGCGACCAGGATGACGGCATCGCGCTGGTTGCGCGGCAGGCTGTGAAGCGCATGGACGGCATCGGAAAGTTCGGCGGACCAGACCTGCTGGTCAGCGGGTCCGGGAATGCGTTCGCCCTTGTCGGCATCCCAATGCGCCTGGCGCCAGGCCCGGCGGCCATGGGAATAGAATTCGTTGCGCAGGATGGTGAACAGCCAGGCCTTGAGATTGGTGCCGGGCTCGAAGCGGTCACGCGCCGCCCAGCTCTTGGCCAGCGTGTTCTGCACCAAGTCGTCGGCGACATCCGGCCGACGGCACAGCATGCGCGAGAAAGCGCGCAAATGGGGAATGAGTGCGACAAGGTCGCGCTGGAAGGACGAAGCATCTGCGCCGGGCATCACGTTCGTCACTTTGTTGAAGGGTTGAGGGGAAGACGAAGGGGAGGGCGCGTGCGCCCTCCCGCTTACATCCTTACTTCTTGTCTTCGGTCGCGGGCTTGTCGGCATCAACCGGCGCCACGGCGGGCGTGGCAGCGGCGGGGGTGGTGGACGGAGCCGGCGAAACGGCGGGCGCGGGGGTATTGGCGTTGGTCTGCGACATGGTGAGGATCTTTCGTGGCGGCTATCAGGCGCGGCCATGTCTGATATGGGGAGTGATGCGCCGATTACAACGCTTGCGTGCGCCGCTTCAGACGCGCGCCACCATGCGGCCCGCAGGGGTCGCAATCAGGCCGCCCATCATGGATTGAATCAAGCCCAGTTCGACCAGACGCAGTTCATGGGCGTGCGGAATGATGCGCATGACAAAGCCATGGCAGGTCAGCCGCAGCGAGGCGTGCTCGGCTTCCGTCAATTCCAGGGCGCTGGGGATGCGGTCCATCGCGTCAGCGCCGACCGCACGGCGCCGCGTGCGTGCCTTGCGTAATCATCTCGATTGTCCTGGTGGTGCCTGCGAGACTGGTCGCGGCGGCGGAAGGGTAGCACGCATTGCGCCGGCAGTCTCAAAACGTCAAAGGCCTTTCCGAAGAAAGGCCTTTGACGCGAAAAGGCGAGAAAAGCGGTATTACAGGCGCTGATCGGCCATGTGGCGCAGATCGGCGCGATTGAGATTGGTCATCACCACGCCATCGGCGCGGTTGTAGCGGACGTCGCCGCTGTCGATCCAGACGATCTTGTCGTCGTCCAGCCGGACCAGCAGGGCGGTGACATCGCCATTGGCGCCGTGCGCGGTGTCGGTCACGGTGCCGACGCGGCTGCCGCTGATCAGCTGCACGCGGCCGCCGATCAGGTTGGTGTCGGTGGCCGCGACCACCCAGGTGCGATAGCGGCCCGGCCATTCGCCGCGGCGATAGGCGGCGCGTTCGATGGCGTAGCGCGTGCGAAGGGCGTTGTAGCGGGCATTGTTGTCGGCATAGGCGGCCTGCTGCGCCTGGTTGTTCTGCAACTGGCCCTGATACTGCTGCTGCTGCGCCTGGAACTGGGCGTTGTTGGCGCCGGCCTGGGCATCGACGGCGGCATTGGCGGCGCCGACTTCGCGGTTGATTTGGGCGGTTTCGGCCTTTTCAGCCGGGGTGGAATGGGTGGTGGGCATGCCGTCGGCATTCACCCGGCCGCGTTCCGGCGAATCCTGGGTCTGGGCGAAAGCGGGGCTGAGCAAGACGGTCAGGGCCAGGCCGCTGGCGGCGGCCATCAGGGTCACGGTCATACTGCGGGCATAGGACGTCATCATGGCGCGGATCCTTGTGGGGCTTGCGCCAAAGAGCGGTTGCTCATTTTCAGGCGTGCGCACACAGAACGGCTGGGCTGGGTAATTGTTCCGCTTTTGCAAAAAAGAACCCCCGGCGGTGAAGCCGGGGGTTCGATCCTTGCCAGCAATTGCGCTGGATCAGTCGAAGCGCCAGTTGCCGTCACGGGTGTCGCGGCAGGCGGTGCCGGTGCGGGTGATTTCCCGGCCGCGGCGATAGGTGGTGGTGGTGAAGTCGCGGCAGACCACGCCGCGGCGGCGATATTCGCGCACCGGGGTGAAGTAGCCGCGGTTCTGACCGCGATCCCAGTCATAGCGGCGGCCGACCTGGCCGTTCAGGCCGTTGGTGTAGACGCCGAAAGCATAGGGCTGGTCGTTGCAGTCGATGTCCTTTGAGATGACGTTGCCGAGCAAGCCGCCCAGCACCGCGCCGCCGATGGCGGCGCCGCCATTGCCGTTGCTGACGCCCGCGCCAAGCGCGCCGCCGGCGAGTGCACCGAAGATGGTGCCGGCGGTCTGGTTGCCGCGCTGGCAATTCTGCTCATAGGCGCCCTGGCGGTAATAGTTGCGGCGGTCCTGGCGTTCTTCGCGGCGCGCGTCACGCTCCTGATCGCGGCGATACTGGTCGCTCTGATAGGAATCGCGGCGATACTGATCGCTCTGATAGGAATTCTGGTTGTCGCGGTAATCGCGGGGCTGGGCACCGGCCGCCAGCGAGGTCAGGCAAAGGGCCGCAGCGGCGGCCAGAAGGGCAATCTTCGTCTTCATATGGGGTCTCCCAAAGGTATTTTTTCGGCCCAGCCGGCGGCTGAGCGCATGAACGCATTGATGGAAATATTGAAATCCAGCGCACCTGAAACGCGCCCCCGGCAGGAAAGTTCCCCAAGCCTGACGATCAGGCGGCGGCGCGGGACACAAAGGTGGCATGGGTGACGGCGACGGTCATGCCGCCCGGGCCGTTGATGGTGTCAACCTCGGCCTCCAGCTGCGAGGCCAGGGCCTTGACCAGGGTGGTGCCAAGCCCGCCTTTTCTGGGCGGCCCGGCATTCTCCGCGCGGCCCACGCCATTGTCGGACACCGAGAGCTTCCACGCCTTGTCCTGGCATTCATAGCGGACCGTGACGGTGGCCGCCTTGTCGGGATCGGGAAAGGCATATTTCAGGGCATTGATCACCAGTTCGGTGACGATCAGGCCCAGGCTGACGGCATCGGCGGACGGCAGGAAGGCCTGGTCGGCGCGCACGGCCAGCCTGGCCAGGCTGGTTTCGCCGATCATGGATTGGCCCAGCGAGTCGCAGAGCTTTTCCAGATAGGGCGCGATCTCGACCAGGTCGGCGGCGCCGGTGCTGTGCAGGTGCTGCTGCACGGCGGCGACCGACATGACGCGGCGATGGGCGTCCTGCAGGTGCTGCCGGGTTTCCTCGGATGTGACGGCGCGGGCCTTGAGCATCAATATGCTGGCGATGATCTGCAGGCTGTTGACGACGCGGTGCTGCATTTCGCTCAGCAGCATTTCCTTCTGCTGCACCAGCTCGTCGGTCTTCTTTTGCAGCCGTTCCTTTTCATGCTCGGTGGCGCGGCGCTCGGTGATGTCTTCGAAACCCAGCAGGATCAGCGAGTGGCCGTGATCCGTGCCCAGCACCTTGCGGGCGTGAAGCAGGAAGATGCGGCGGCCGATGCGGGGGAAATCCTGCTCGACCAGGAAGCCTTCGACCACCGGCATGTTAGCCAGGGAATCTTCCAGCAGGACATGCAGGGCGGGAATGTCCCAGCCGCCATTGTCCAGGGTATAGAGCTTGCGATCCAGAATATCCTGCGGCGGAATCTGGAAGACTTTCTGAAAGGAATGGCTGGCGACCAGGATGGTGCAGTTATGGTCTAGAACAAGCAGCGGTTCGCGCACCGTCTCGACGATGATCTGCGCAAGCGAACGTGCGTCTTCGATCTTGTCGAAGAGCGGCATGGCATATTGTCCTTAATCTGGGCGACGCTAGGCCTATTCCCGCATAACAGCAACAAGCGTACCCTCTGGCGTACCAAGGAATGGCGGGCAACGCGGAATAGGCAATGGATTCAACGGCGCGCGCCGTTACGCGCGCTTTACCGTGTCGTTCACGGCATTGACCATGGTGTCGGCCATGTAGGGCTTGGACATGAAGCCCGTGGCGCCCGCATCGCTGGCTTCCAGTGCACTGGTATGCCCGGACACCACGATGGAGCGTATGGCGGGATGATCGGTCCGGACCTGTGCGACCAGAGCCAGTCCGTCCATCAGACCGGGCATGCGCACGTCGGTGAGCATGATGCTGACCTTGGGATTGCGCGTCAGCACATCGAGCGCCTCGGCGCTGTTCTGCGCTTCGAGCACGCGAAAGCCCGCATCCTCCAGGGTGGCGATGGCGGACATGCGGATGAGAATCTCATCCTCCACCACCAATATTGTTATCGGGTCTGTTGCCTGTGTCATGCCAACATAAGGCGTGCGGCGGCAGATCGTTCCAATTTTATGTGTTCTTTCAATTGTTTACGAAAAGTTACCTTCGGGCGCGCGCGCCGTAAGAGCCTGTGGCAAAGCACGATTCGCAACAAAGGCAGCCAATGCCCCAATAAACACAGGCTTCCTTCATCACGACGACAGGTTCGGCGCGCCGATGGCGTGAACTGGCCGTTATCACTGGCATGGAACACACACGCTTTGGCGAATTGCACGCCTTGCTGAAACTGGCCAAGCAGCTTCGGGTCAGCGCGACGGAGACGACGGATTATAGCTATACGCATCTTTTCCTGCGCACCGCCTGCGCGCTGGAAGCGCGGGCGGACCGCCTTGCCTTTCCGGGCCATTCGCTGCCGGAGCGGCAGGCGCGGGTCGCCGCCCGGCACTGAAGCTGTCTCAGGCCTCGATAATGACCTTCAGCGCCTTGGTGTCGGCGGCGTGGGAAAACACCTCATAGGCCTCCATGATCGCCTCCAGCTTGAAGCGGTGCGTGATCAGGAGCTTGGGATCGATCCTGCCGGACTGCGTCGTTTTCAGCAGCATCGGGGTGGAGACGGTATCCACCAGCCGGGTGGTGATGGTGATGTTGCGGTCCCATAGCCGTTCCAGATGCAGCGCCGCATGGGTGCCGTGGACGCCGACATTGGCGATGGTGCCGCCGGGCGCGACGATTTCCTCGCACAGTTCGAAGGTGGCCGGAATGCCGACCGCCTCGATCACGGTATCGGCGCCAATCCCTCCGGTGAGTTTGAGAATCGTCGCGGCCGCCCCGCCATCGCTGCTGTTGACCGTTGCCGTGGCGCCCAGGCGTTTGGCGACAGCCAGGCGGTTGTCGTCCAGGTCGACCATGATGATCTGGGCGGGGGCATAGAACTGGGCGGTGAGCAGGGCGGCAAGCCCGATGGGCCCGGCGCCGACAATCGCGACGGTGCATCCGGGCTGAACCTTGCCGTTGAGGATGCCGCATTCAAAACCGGTCGGCAGGATGTCGCTCAACATCACCAGGGCTTCCTCGTCCGCGCCCGCGGGAATCCTGTACAGGCTGGTATCGGCGTGGGGGATGCGGACATATTCGGCCTGGGTGCCGTCGATGCTGTTTCCCAGAATCCATCCGCCGCTGGCGCAATGCGAATACATGCCGCGCCGGCAGTTCTCGCATTTGCCGCAGGAAGAGATGCAGGAGATCAGCACGGCATCGCCCTTGGCGAAACCGGTCACACCCTGGCCGGTCTCGGCAACAATCCCGACGCCCTCATGGCCCAGGATGCGGCCGGGCTGGCAGCTCGCCACATCGCCCTTGAGAATGTGCAGATCGGTGCCGCAGATGGTGGTCCGGGTGATCTTGACGATGGCATCGGTCGGCTGGTCGATGCGGGGCATGGGGCGGTTCTCCAGCGCCTTCTTGCCGGGGCCGTGATAGACGAGCGCTTTCATGTGATGGCGGTCTTCCAATTGGGTTCCAGCATGACGTGCGGCGGACAGGACGCAGCGGGACCCACCGGCAAGCCTCCCAGTTCATTGGCGTAACCATGGTTGACGTCGCGATGATGGGCTTCATCGGCCCGCACCACCAGTATGACATCGCGCAGCGTCGCATCGTCCGGCAGGCCCCAATAGCGCCGGGCAATGGCGGGCGCCGCGACATTGGGGGAGCGGCCTTCGTCGATTTCGGCCAGATAGAAAGTGTAGCTGATCACAGCTTCTTCCTCGAAATAGCCCACCAGGCGGTGCGCGGTCTTGGGGGAGACAAGATAAAGGATGAAGAAAAAGACGTAGAAAACCCATTGCACGGCGATGACGACAAGCCGCTCGAAGAGGCTCGGTTTGGCGATCTCGACAAAGGTCATCAGGTGCATGCGTTCATTTTCCGCCTCGTCCATCAGGGTCCTGATCCAGCCGCGGTCGTCGCACATCCGGCGCAGGCAGGTGAGGTGATTGATGGTGGCGCCGACCATGCCGGGGACCGCGGCCACGGTTTCCAGGACGACGGCGCGGTGCCCGTAGCGTTTGGCGAAAAAGGTATCCGCGCACCAGCGCAGGACTTTGGTGAAGCCGATGGCGATCCGGTCGGATCCCCCTTTCGGCTTGTGGTGAATGGATTGGTCAACCTCGGGCACGTTCATGGGCTTCTCCGCGCGGCCTGCAGATTTCCAGCAGGGTGCGCCGCATACAGGGTTGGTGGGAATTGGCCTTTTGTAACAGCCGGTCAGGCGTCGGGCGCATCACCCGGATAAAAATGCTGCTTGATGTGCGACCCGGACGACATGATGCCGCCGCCCACGATGATCAGGGCGCCGACGATGATCCAGGTTTCAGGGACATGGAGCAGATACGCCCCATAGCCGATCCCGGCGAGCAGGATGAAGAATCCGACGACATACAGAATGAACGACATGAAATGCCTTTCTTGCGCGTGGCGCGCGGGTTACGGGCGGCAATGGAAGGCTGGGCCAAAGCGGTTGCGCGGCACGCGGAACGGCGCGACCGACGATCGAGAAACGCAGGCGGCGTATTATACGCCCGGATAAACCCGGGCTTCGTCTTCGCGCATTTCCCGGCTGAGCGTGGCGAGCCGTTCGGCGAAGTGGTGGTTCATCTCCGGCCTGGCACGGATCATGTCCGACATTCTCTGCAACTCGGAAGCCATCTGCTCATATTGCGGGACGGAAAGCGGTTTCTTGCCTGTCACGCGTCGTTCACTGACAGGGTCCAGTCCGCGCCCCTGGCGCGGTAGTCAACGTTGATGTGCCGGGGGACCACGATGACTTTCGGGGAAACCGAGGCTCGCGAAGCGAAAGCCGTCCGGAACCCGATGCGCTGGGAAAATTCCAGTTCGGCCAGTCTATCACGATCCGGCGGTTCGCACGGCTATATCTAGCAAAAATGCCGCGTGCGTTGAACAAATCGGTAAGGTGCCGGAATCGTTCGCGCTTATGGGTATTGGCGCAGAATGTCGCGGCTTTCGGCCCAGACTGCGGCGCAAACGCACGATTGCGGGTGTAATGGGAACTTTAGTTGCCTAGTGTGATTACTAAAGTCGATACGGCGGGAGCAGTTTGGTGCTGATCAAGGCGGGTTTTGAAATTTCGTTCGAGTTTCCGGGCGCTACGCCCATGTTGCTGCAGATGCATGTCCATCCCGAACGGGAAGGTGACCTGCTGTCGCCCGAGCATATCCACCTGACGCCCGCCGTGCCGCACGAGACCTATATCGACCAGTTCGGCAACCGCTGCACCCGGCTGGTGGCGCCGCAGGGCAAGCTGACCCTGTCCAACCTTTTCACCATCCGCGACAGCGGCATCCAGGACACGCTGCCCTGGGGCGCGAAACAGGCGCCGATCGATGAATTGCCCCACGAAGTGATCGTCTTCCTGCTGGGCAGCCGCTATTGCGATACCGACCTTCTGGCGACCAAGGCCTGGGAGCTGTTCGGCAAGATCGAGGGCGGCTGGCCGCGGGTCCATGCCATCCTGGAATATGCCCACAAGCGCATCCAGTTCGGCTATCAGCATGCCCGCGCCGACCGCACCGCCAGCCAGGGCCATGCCGAACAGGTGGGCGTGTGCCGCGATTACGCCCATCTGGCGATCACGCTGTGCCGCTGCATGAACATTCCGGCGCGCTATTGCACCGGCTATCTGGGCGATATCGGCGTGCCGAAGGATGTCGCGCCGATGGATTTCAGCGCCTGGTTCGAAGTCTATCTCGACGGGCGCTGGCATACGGTGGATGCGCGCCACAATGCCCCGCGCATCGGGCGCATATTGATGGCGCGGGGGCGTGACGCCACCGATGCGGCGATCTCCACCGCCTTCGGCGCCAACAAGCTGGTGCAGTTCACCATCATCACCGATGAAATCACGGCCTAGCGTGCGGCCCTAGCGTGCCCCGGTCAGAAGGTCGGCGGCGTAATAGGCCAAGCCCGCCACGACTGCGCCGGCGATGATATACGGCCAATAGGCTTGCGGATAATGCAGCCAGGCGACAATCATTTCCGGCGTGCTGTTTCCCTGCACCAGGCGTGCAAAGGGGGAAACGAACCAGCCGAATATCAATCCGCCAATCCCGCCGACAATAACAAGAAGCGCCCACACCTTGAGGTGCGAGCGCTTCCATGTCGTTGGATTGAGGCTGGGATCCATGGCGGCAGCTTACACCCCGCCAGGGTTCCTGTAACCGTTGTTAGACGCGGGTTCCCAGGGCGCCCAGCAACCACAGGATCAGGATGACCAGCAGGATGGTGCCGACAATGCCGCTGCCGCCCACGGCGCCGAAGCGGTTGTAGCCGAAGCCGCCACCGGCGAGCAGGAGGACGAGCAGAACGATCAATAAGATGGACATGAAATCACCTTTCTATAATGGGCTATAATGGGGTTCAGGCGGCGACGGGTTGGCTT
>JAZKDV010000031.1:0-3127 GCA_040387395.1 Pseudomonadota bacterium
CTGGCCTATCTCGTCGGGCCGCAAGGGGCGCATCCGCACGCCGTCGAATTTCTCGCGGGCGGCGAAGCCGACATGGTCCACGTCCATGTTCAGGCCCATGCCGATGGCGTCGGTCGCCACCAGGAAGTCCACTTCGCCCGACTGGTAGAGCTGAACTTGCGCGTTACGGGTGCGCGGGCTGAGCGCGCCCAGCACCACCGCCGCGCCGCCGCGCTGGCGGCGGATCACCTCGGCAATGCCATAGACATCTTGGGCGGAGAAACCCACCACGGCGGAGCGGCGGGGCAGGCGGGTGAGTTTCTTCGCGCCGGTATAGGCCAGGTCCGAAAAGCGGGCGCGGCTGATGAACCATGCCCTGGGAATGAAACGCTGGATGATGCCGCGCATCGTGTCGCTGCCCAGCAACATGGTCTCTTCGGTTCCGCGCGCATGGAGCAGCCGGTCGGTGAAGACATGGCCGCGTTCGGGATCGGCGCAGAGCTGGATCTCGTCGATCGCCAGGCAGGCCACCGGAATGTCGAGCGGCATGGCTTCGACGGTGCAGACATAGAAACGCGGATTTTTCGGAACGATCTTTTCTTCGCCGGTGATCAGCGCGACTTCGTTCGCGCCGCGCAGCTTCACGATGCGATCATAGACCTCGCGCGCCAGCAGGCGCAGCGGCAGGCCGATCATGCCGGACTTGTGCGCCAGCATGCGTTCGATGGCGAAAAAGGTCTTGCCGGTGTTGGTGGGTCCCAGAACCGCGGTGACTTTGGCGGCGGGCTCGCGGGCAGGGCCTGTGGTGTGCATGGAGCGTTAGATCGTGTCTGCAAGCGTCTTTCGCAAGCAAAAAAGGGCCGGAAAAGCACCCCCGAGGGATGCTTTTCCGGAAATGTGCGTTACTGCGCGTAGCGAATGCCGGCGTTGGTTTCGGCGATCGCCTGATCCACCAGTTGAATTGCGCGAGCGCGATGGCCGCCCTTGTTGGGCGTGGCGGCGACAAGTTCCACCCGCGCCGTGCGCAACGCATCCAGCGCGGCGTACATGCGCGGCTGCTGCGCCACCGCGTTGCCGATGCAGGCGCCCAACGCCAGCGTTGCCATCAGTATTGCTGCCTTTAATCCGAGCCTTGAAATGTGCGGCATGTTTTCCTCCCAGACGGCGTAATTGCCGGCGCGCATAATAGCGGGGCGAGAGCCGTTGTGGATTGTGAGTTAACAATTAGAACGAAACAGGGTCGAACACAGTCCGAATCACTAACCAATTCAATATCTGCCTTTGTTCTCATACATTTAGGAGATTCTGAGACCCCCGCAACTACCACATCTAGTGGCCGACTCGAGGAATGGCCCTTTGTCAGCCAATCCCGACTCCATTCCGTACCCGGACGAAAATATCGGCGGAAATGCTGGGGTTTGCGATCCGGGCGGGATACAGCGAAAGTGTCGGCATCAACCTCGGGGCGCAAATCGGCCCCATATATGCCGGGCAGGGCGCGGCCCTTGACCAAACCGGCCCGTTTGCTTATGAACCCCGCTCTTTCTCGGCCAAAAGCCGCGGAAATCCTTGAGAATCGAAGAGAAATCGCCATGTCCCGCCGCTGCGAATTGACCGGTAAAGGCCTCCTGGTTGGCAACAATGTCAGCCACGCCAACAACAAGACCAAGCGGATCTATCGTCCGAACCTGCAGATCATCGCGCTGGCGAGCGAGCTCCTGGGCAACAGCTACAAGCTCAAGATCTCCATGAACGCCCTGCGTTCGGTGGATCGCAATGGCGGCCTGGACCCCTTCATCCTCAAGTGCAAGGACGGCGTTCTGTCGCCCAAGGCCCTGCGCCTGAAGCGCGCCATCGCCAAGAAGGCGTCCGCCAAGGCCGCCTGATTGCCTCCACAGGCAGCAATCTGATCACATCCTGCGCGGCCGGCCTGCGGCGGCATCGCGCTTGCGTGGACACCCCTGCAATCTGTTGAATGCGTGCCAGACTGGGACGTCTGGGGCGCAACTGGGGTGTTGTGAAGGCTTACGATTACCGAAATGGCGCGCATCGCGCGCTGGCGCTGCAGGCGGAAGACGTCTCCAGCGGGCTGCGCCGCGTGAATGACGCGGTATGGCCGCCGCACGAGCGTGCCTATGGCGGGCCGCCGGAAAGCATGCGCCACAGGATCGCCGGACCGGCGCTGATCGTCGCCCGGCTGATCGTGCCCGTGCTGCTGCTGACCACGCTGCTGGGGGCGGCCTATCTCTTCACCGATGCGCTGCTGCTGCTGCCGGACGCGCCGCGCGCCGTGCAGAACGCCATGCTGGCGCGCAGCGACCTGGTGCTGCCCATGGCCTGGTACGCCATCCATCTGTGCAACCGCCGTTATGGCGCACCCTACGCCTTCGTCCAGCTTCTGGCCGGGGTGGGGATCATCGCGCTGGTGGCGCTGATAAATCCGGGTGACATCGGCAACTGGATCAACAGTTCCCCCATGCTGTCGCTCAGGGCGATGCTGGCGTTCGGCGTCTCGTTCCTGTTTGCCAATTTCATCGGCATCATTTTCTTCGACGCGGCGCGGGGCCCGCGCTGGTGGGCGGCGCCGCTGGCGGCTTCCTTTGCGGCCAGCCTGGTGTTCAGCGCGGTCTATTATCCGGCCGCCTTTGCCGGCGCCGATCATCTGCCCTGGACGGATTCCGCCCTGGTGCATTTCATCGTCTTCTTCGGGGAAAGCATTGTGCTGCTGGTGCCGTATTACCTGCTGCGGCCCGCGATGCGTCCACTCAACGGGATGAACGGATATTAAGCGCGCTTGCGGCGCCCCGGCGCGGCGTCTTCGGCGAACAGTTCGGTGAGCTGTTCCGTCATCGCGCCGCCAAGCTGCTCGGCATCCACGATGGTGACGGCCTTGCGATAATAACGCGTCACGTCATGGCCGATGCCGATGGCGGTCAGTTCCACCGACGAGCGCGTCTCGATCTCCTCGATCACCCGGCGCAGGTGATGTTCCAAATAATTTCCGGCATTCACCGACAGGGTTGAATCGTCCACCGGCGCACCGTCCGAGATCACCATCAGGATTTTGCGCTGTTCGGGCCGGGCGATGATGCGGTTGTGCGCCCAGGTCAGGGCTTCGCCGTCGATATTCTCTTTCAGCAGGCCTTCG
>JAZKDV010000031.1:3137-14745 GCA_040387395.1 Pseudomonadota bacterium
GCATCATCAGGCCCAGATTGCGCTTGGCGCGCCGCCAGGGCTCGTCCGCGGCCTTGTAGACGATGTGGCGCAGGTCATTGAGCCGTCCGGGCTGCGGCGGCTTTCCCGCGCCCAGCCATTTCTCACGGCTCATGCCGCCTTTCCAGGCCCGGGTGGTGAAGCCCAGAATCTCGGTCTTGACCCCGACGCGCTCCAGGGTGCGGCCCAGTATGTCGGCGCACATCGCCGCCACCATCATGGGGCGCCCGCGCATCGAGCCGGAATTGTCCAGCAGCAGCGTGACGCAGGTATCGCGGAAGGTGGTGTCTTTCTCGCGCTTGAAGGACAGCGGATACATCGGATCGATCACGATGCGGGTCAGGCGCGAGGTGTCGAGCAGGCCTTCTTCCAGATCGTATTCCCAGTGCCGGTTCTGCTGGGCCATCAACAGGCGCTGCAGCTTGTTGGCCAGGCGCGACACCACGCTTTGCATGACCGAAAGCTGCTGGTCGAGGAACCCCCGCAGCCGCGTCAGTTCCTCGGCCTCGCACAGGTCGGCTGCGGCGATTTCCTCGTCGAACTCGGCTGTGAAGACCTTGTAGCCCCATTCATCCTGGCGCGAGAAAGCCTGTTCGTTGCGCTGGGGCTTGGCGCCGTCTTCCGGCTCGGTCGCGTCGGACAGGTCTTCGGACTGTTCCGCGGCCATGTCGGAGTCCACCTCCTGGCCGTCCTCGCTCTCGGCGGCAGATTCGGTGGCGGCGCTTTCGCCGTCCTGCTGGGCGTCCTGGTCCTCGCCGTCGTCATTCTCGCCGTCCGGCTTTTCGCCATCGGCATCCTGCTCGGCCGAGGACTCGCTGTCGCTCTGATCACCAAATGACAGGTGATTGAGCATGGTGCGGGTCAGTTTGGCGAAGCTCTTCTGGTCGCGCAGCGCATCGGCCAGCTTGTCGAGATCGGTGCCGGCCTTTTCCTCGATGAAGGCGCGCCAAAAATCCACCGCGCCCGCGACCGAGGCCGGCGGTTTCTCGCCGGTCAGCTTTTCGCGCACCATCAGGCCCAGCACATCGGCCAGCGGCGCGTCGTCCTTGGACTTGGCCTTGCCGAGCCCGCGATTGAGCAGCCGCTGTTCCAGCCCGCTGGCGAGGTTGGCCTTCACGCCCTTCATCGCCAGCGACCCGATGGCTTCGACCCGCGCCTGTTCGGCGGCTTCGAAAATGGCTGCGCCTTCCGGCGATGCGGGGCGGAACTGGTTGTTCACCTTCTCGTCGTGATAGGCGCGGCGCAGGGCATAGGCGTCACCGGTGCCGCGCACCAGCGCCACGTCATGGGCCGACAGGTTGCGGGCGGGCGAGGGCAGGCGGGCCTTCAGGCCTTTCAGGGCGGGCGGTTCTGCGGAGAAATTGACTTCCAGCTCCGGCTCGGCCGCAAGGCTTCGCACCGCCACCGTGACGGCCCGTTTGAAGGGTTCGGATGGGGACTCCGGTTTCACGCCACCAGAACTTTGGCGGCGCTCTCCGGCAATTCCTCGCCGAAGCAGCGCTGGTAGAATTCCGCCACGCTGGCGCGTTCCAGCTCGTCACACTTGTTGAGGAAGGTGAGACGGAAGGCAAAGCCGACATCGTCGAAGATTTCGGCATTTTGGGCCCAGGTGATGACGGTACGCGGGCTCATCACCGTCGAAAGATCGCCGGCGACGAAGGCGTTGCGGGTCATGTCTGCCAGGCGCACCATCGCCGACAGGGTCTTCTTGCCCTCGGCGGTATTGTAAGTGGGCGACTTGGCCAGCACGATTTCTTCCTCGGCTTCGTGCGTCAGATAGTTGAGCGTGGTGACGATGCTCCAGCGGTCCATCTGGCCCTGGTTGATCTGCTGGGTGCCGTGATACAGGCCCGTGGTATCGCCCAGACCGATGGTGTTGGTGGTGGAGAACAGCCGGAAGGCCGAATGGGGGTGGATCACCTTGTTCTGGTCCAGCAGCGTCAGCCGCCCGGAGACTTCCAGCACGCGCTGGATCACGAACATCACATCGGGGCGGCCGGCGTCATACTCGTCGAACACCAGCGCCACGGGACGTTGCAGCGCCCAGGGCAGCAAGCCTTCGCGGAACTCTGTGATCTGTTTGCCGTCGCGCAGCACGATGGCGTCCTTGCCGATCAGGTCGATGCGGCTGATGTGGGAATCCAGGTTGATGCGGATGCAGGGCCAATTCAGCCGTGCCGCTACCTGTTCAATGTGCGTGGACTTGCCGGTGCCGTGATAGCCCTGGACCATGACGCGGCGGTTGAACGCGAAACCCGCCAGGATCGCCAGCGTGGTGTCGCGGTCGAAGCGATAGGCCGGATCGCGCTCCGGCACATGCTCGTTGACCTGCTTGAAGGCTGGCACCTTCATCTTGGTCTTGATGCCAAACACCTCTGCGGCGTCTACCGTCGTGTCGGGCGCCGCTGAAGTGTCGAGGGCTTCTGTATGGGTGCTCATGATAGGATCCGGCAGGGCCGCCGTGAACGTAACGCGGGCGCGGGGCGCCCGTTTCAGGTGAGAAGGCCGGAGGCGCGCAGCACGCCATAAGCCTTGATGACCTGCTTCAGACGTTCTTCCGCGCCCCGGTCGCCGCCGTTCGCGTCGGGATGAAAACGCTTCACAAGTTCCTTATACCGCGCCTTGATCTCGATCAAGGTGGCGTTATGGGGCAGTTGCATCGTGTCCATGGCGATGGACTGCAGCCGCGTTAATTGACGCTCCGGACGCCGTACCGTGCCGGTTTCATCATCCTCTGCAAACACCGCATGGCTGTCATTCACATTGCCCAGAGGGCTCTGGCCCATGCGGGCCTTGGCGGCGCGCTTGCCCAGCGGCCAGGTCGGGCGATGGCCGGTCAGGGCTTCCTCCCGGAACTTGCGGATGTCGCCGTCATCCATGCCCTTGAAGTAGTCCCAGGATTCGTTGTGAAGCCGGGCATGCTTGGGGCACAGCCAGAGATATTCCGTCAGGTTCTTGGGCGACTTGGCGACGCGGCAATTGCCCGGCCCGACACAGTCGGGGGCTTCGCACATCTTTGTCACCGGCTCGGGCTTTTTCGCCTTGCCGGACTTGATGCTGATGTCGGTTTTGAAGCGGTTGGTACGGGGTTGAACCATCGAACAATTATGGGGTGGAAGCGGTAAAAGACAAGAAAACGTATTGCTTGACATTCCCCCGGCCAAAGCAAACTAGGGCAGTATGAAAGTCGCCGACGCCATGACGCAAAAATTGACCGCCGCCTTCGCGCCGCTGGCGCTGGAGGTGCGGGACGAAAGCGCCCGTCACGCCGGCCATGGCGGCGCCACCCGCGATGACGGCAGCCATGGCGAAACCCATTTCCATGTCCGGCTGGTGTCCAGCGCCTTTGAGGGGCTTTCCCGAGTCGAACGCCAGCGCCGCATCCATGCAGTTCTGGAACAGGAACTGAAGGCCACGGTCCACGCGCTGTCGCTGGCGCTGCTTACGCCGTCGGAAGCTCAGAAGTCGCCATAGCCGCCTGACCGTCCCTTTGGGGCGGCACGATGCGGATCGCGGTGATCTGGTTGCGCTGGCGGCGCATGATTTCAAAAATAAATCCGAAAAAGGCGAAGCGTTGGCCGGCGTCCGGAATGGTGCCCGATTGCGCGATCACCAGCCCCGCGATGGTGGTGGCGTTGTCTTCGGGCAGGCGCCATTCCAGCTCGCGGTTGAGGTCGCGCACTGGCACCTTGCCATCCACCAGGTAAGAGCCGTCGGGACGGCGGCGGATTTCCCGCCGCGATTCCTGCGGACGGCGGTCGGAAATGTCGCCGAAGACCTCTTCCAGAATGTCTTCCAGCGTCACCAGGCCCTGCAGCGCGCCATACTCGTCCACCACCAGCGCGAAGCGGGCGCGGCGCTCGCGGAATTCGGCAAGCTGCTCGTCCAGCGTGGTGGTGTCGGGCACGAACCAGGGCGGCGACACCAGCGCCGCGATGTCGATCTTGTCCAGGTCGCCCTGATGCTCCACCAGCGCCCGTGCGAGCAGCTTGGCCGACAGCGTGCCGACTATGTTTTCCGGTTCATCGCGCCACAGGGGCAACCGGCTGTGGTTGGACGCCACAACCTGCGTGACCAGTTCACGGCGGGGCAGGTCGGCATCGACGCTTTCAATGCTGGTGCGGTGGCGCATCACATCGCCCACCTGGAGCTCGCGCAGATCGAGAATCCCGCCCAGCATGTCGCGATGCTCGCGCTCGAAACTGCCTTCCTGGTGGTGCAGGGCGATGGAACTGCGGATTTCCTCGCGCGCCAGTTCGGGATTCTCGGCCGCGCCCGGCTGGACGCCGAACAGGCCGAGCACACGCCACCCCATCCACCGCATCCCTGCCAGGACGGATAACCGCGCGGTCATGATCGGCCGCTGGGGCGCGACGATGAAAACGCAGACAGCCAGCAGGACGATAATCGTGGCGATGCAATAGGCGAGCATTATGGAACCGGAGGGCAGCGCACCATCATAGCGCGCTTTTTCAGTCCGTCAGGACCGATTTTACCGCATCCAGGGGCACGTCGCGGGTGACAAAAGCCTGTCCCAGCCCGCGCAGCAGAATGAAGGTCAGCTTGCCGTCCGACACTTTCTTGTCATGCGCCATATGGCCGATCAGCTCGTCGGCGCTGGCGCGGGGGCCAGGAATGTCGGCAATGGCGCAAGGCAGTCCCACGGCTTGCAGATGCCGGGTGAAGCGCTGCGCATCCTGTCCCGGGCACAGGCCCAGCTTCACCGAAAGCCTGAAGGCCAACGCTATGCCGATGGCGACGCCTTCGCCGTGAACCAGCCGGTCTGAGAAACCGGTTGCCGCTTCCAGCGCATGGCCGAAGGTGTGGCCGAGGTTGAGCAAGGCGCGGTCGCCGGTCTCGCGTTCGTCGCGCGCCACGATATCGGCTTTCATCTGGCAGGAATGCGCCACCGCCTTGACCATCGCGGCCTCATCGCCATCCAGCGCCTTGCGGCCGTTGGCTTCCAGCCATGCAAAAAAGTTCGCATCGCCCAGCGCGCCATACTTCGCGACTTCAGCATAACCGGCCAGCAATTCACGCCGGGGCAGGGTGGAGAGCAACGCCGTGTCCGCGATCACGATGCGCGGCTGGTGGAACAGGCCGATCAGGTTCTTGCCCTGCTTGGCATTGATCGCGGTCTTGCCGCCGACCGAGGAGTCGACCTGCGACAGAAGCGTGGTGGGAATTTGCGCAAAGGCCACGCCGCGCTTGAGCACGCCGGCCGCAAAGCCGGTGAGGTCACCGATCACCCCGCCGCCCAGCGCGATCACCAGCCCCTTGCGGTCGATACCCATGTCCAGCAACTCGCCCGACAGGCGTTCCAGGCCGGCAAAGCTTTTGCTCACCTCACCCGGCGCCATCACGATCGGGCGCCCCTCGATTCCAGCCTTGGATAGAAAGTCTAGCAGGCGGGTCAGATGAATGTCCGCCACATTGGCGTCCGTCACCACAGGCACCGGTCCCCGCGCCAGCGGCTTCAGCAACGCGCCCGCGCGCGCCAGCATGCCCGCGCCAACATGGATGTCATAGGCGCGCTCACCCAGGCCGACGGAAACCTTTTGATGGGAAGATGGCTCACTCATGGCTCTCGCATATCCCATGGGCGGCCAGGGCGGCAACGATCTTGTCCAGCAGCATGGCATGGGGGTCGTCGGCCGATTCCAGCACCATATCGGCGGTGGCATAGACCGGTTCGCGCTGCGCCAGCAGCCGCTCCAGCGTGCCGCGCAGATCGTCATTGGCGAGCAGGGGGCGTGTCTGATCGTTGCCTTGGCGCTTTTTCACCCGTCCGAGCAGGATTTCGACCGGCGCTTTCAGCCATATGGTGAAGGCCGATTGCTTCATGGTGGCGCGGGTGGTTTCGTCCATGTAGGCGCCGCCGCCGGTGGCCAGAACATGCGGCGCTTCGCCCAGCAGGCGGGCGATCACCCGCCGTTCGCCATCGCGGAAATAGGGCTCGCCATACTTGGCGAAAATCTCCGACACGGTCATGCCGGCCGCCGCTTCGATCTCATGGTCTGCATCGGCGAAGGGCACATTCAGCCGCGCGGCCAGCCGCTTGCCGATGGAGGTTTTGCCAGCCCCCATCATGCCCACCAGCGCCACGGTTCGGTTCAGAGTCATGAGTCTTTTCGATACAGCCATGGTAAACCTGTGTCCATGACTCGTCCCCCGCGCGCCCAATGAAAAGAAGCGACACGGCTTATTTGATCGAGCTCTTCCTCGACATGATGGGGGCCGAGCGGGGCTCGGGCGCCAATACCATCGCCGCCTATCGCCGGGACCTGGTGGATTTTTCCGCGCGCGCCGCGCTGCGGGATGCCAGCCGCGAACAAGTCCGCGATTTTCTCAATTCGCTGTCCCAATCCGGCCTGGCCGCTTCCACCCAGGCCCGCAAGCTGTCGGCGCTGCGGCAGTTCTATGGTTTTCTCTACACCGAAGGAATGCGCGAGGACGATCCCACCCAGACCCTGGCCGCGCCGCGCGCCCGCCGTCCTTTGCCGAAGATCCTGTCGGGCGATGATCTGGACGCGATGCTCGAAACCGCGATGCAGGATGAGACGCCCGAAGGCCTGCGGCTGACCTGCATTGTCGAGATGCTGTATGGCGGCGGCTTGCGGGTTTCCGAACTGGCGGGCCTGAAGCTGGCCGCGGTGCGCACGCATGAGGGTTTCATCCGCATCATCGGCAAAGGCAACAAAGAGCGCATGACGCCGCTCAACGTATCGGCGCGCGCGGCGCTGGACGCCTACCTTACGGTGCGCGAGGAATTCGTGCCCAGGCACGACAAGAACAATCGCTATCTGTTCGCCTCGCGCGGTGCCGATGGTTTTCTCACCCGCCGCCGCTTTCACCAGTTGCTCAAGGGGCTGGCGCTCAAGGCGGGCATCGATCCGGCCAAGGTCTCGCCCCATGTGCTGCGGCATGCTTTCGCGACCCATCTGGTGGAGGGCGGGGCCGATCTGCGCAGCGTTCAGACGCTGCTGGGCCATGCCGATATTGCCACCACCCAGATCTATACCCATGTGGCGCGTGACCGGCTAAGCCGCGTGGTACAGGCCGCCCACCCCCTGGGCAAGGCCAAGGCCACCAAAAATAGCCGTTAACCCATTGGAACGGAAAGGTTCTTTAGGCATTTCCTTTCGCGGGTGCCTGTGTCACTTTCCGCCTTTGACGGTGATTTGAGCCATGCATTACCTCGAATTTGAACGCCCCATAGCCGAGTTGGAAGGCAAGATCGTCGAGCTGCGCAAGCTCGCCGAGGAAGACCCCAACATGGACATCGACGGGGAGGTCGAGCGGCTGCAAAGCCGCGCCGGCACGCTGGTGGCGGACACCTATGCGCGGCTGACCCCCTGGCAGAAGGTGCAGGTGGCGCGTCATCCCGGCCGTCCGCACTTCCTCGATTACGCCAAGCACATTCTGGAAGACGTCACGCCGCTGGCCGGCGACCGTTCGTTTGGCGAAGACGAAGCCGTGGTGGCGGGACTGGCGCGTTTCCGCGGCCGCCCGGTGGCCTTTATCGGCCAGGAGAAGGGCAACGACACCCAGTCGCGCATCAAGCACAATTTCGGATCGGCGATGCCGGAAGGCTATCGCAAGGCGGTGCGGATTTTCGAACTGGCAGACCGTTTCGGCCTGCCGGTGCTGTCCTTTGCCGACACGGCGGGCGCCTATCCCGGCGTCAGCGCCGAAGAGCGCGGCCAGGCGGAAGCCATTGCCCGTTCGATTGAAGCAGGGCTTTCGGTGAAAACGCCTTTCATCGCCACCATCATCGGCGAAGGCATGTCGGGCGGCGCCATCGCCATCGCGGCCGCCAGCCGCGTCTATATGCTCGAGCATTCGATCTATTCGGTGATCTCGCCCGAGGGGTGCGCCTCCATCCTGTGGCGCAGCGCCGACAAGGCGCAGGAAGCCGCCACCGCGCTCAAGATCACCGCGCAGGACCTGCTGCAGCTCAAGGTGATTGACGGCATCGTTCCCGAACCGGTGGGCGGGGCGCACCGCGCGCCGCTGGAAACCATGGAAGCGGTGGCCGACCAGATCGCCCAGGGCCTGAAGGAAATGGAAGGCCTGTCCGGCGACGAAATCCTGCGCCAGCGCAGGGCGAAATTCCTCGCTATGGGCCGCAGCATTTAGCCAAACAAAAAAGGCCCGGATCGCTCCGGGCCTTTTGCTTTTATGGGTCCGCGTTTTAGCGCGCCATCGACAGGCTGCCGTTCGGCACCCAGCCTTTATTGTCCACTTCGTCGGTGACCTCCCGCCACACGCCATCGGCATTGCCGGTGGGGTAGAGGATCATGCCGGGATCGAGCTGGCGCACCACCCTGGACGTCTCGCTGGCCGAGGCGCGCATCACGCCGGGGCGCGACATGGTGACGGTGCGCTGGGGTGCCGTCTGGGCCGCGGCGGTCGAAAGGCCGCCCATCTGGCCGACCAGCTTGGTGTAGGCGTCGATATAGGCCAGCACCACGACCTGGCCGATGGCGGTCTTCTGGTAGCTGGAGACGCCCGCGCCGCCAAAGCCGCCGAAGCTGCCGGCGCCGCCGCCGACGCCAAAGCCGATATCGGTCTTGTCGCCATGACCTTCCGCCATCGCCTGCTGTTCGCTGGTGCGGACGTTGGTGACGGACAAAATCACGTCAGCGGTGCTGGAATTGAACGACAGGCTTCCGCCGATCGCCGCGCCGATACCGCCGCCAACCAGACCGCCCAGAAACGCGCCGACATTGGTGCCGCTGGAATTGGCGTTCTTGGAAACGATGTCGGGGACGAGAATATAGTCCGCCGCGCGAACTTGGCCGCCGCCGATATTGGAGCCGCCCTGCAGCGCGCCGCCGGCCGCGAGCGCGCGTTCCTGCTGCGCCAGTTCAAAGCCCTTGCCGCGATCCACCAGGGTGAAGCAGCCGGAGCGCTGTACGAAAATCTTGATCAGCGCTTCGGGGGATTCCAGGCCCAGGCCTTCCCACCACTTGTTGTCCGGCTCGCGTATGGCGATGGAGCCGATGCGCTGCGAGCAGGTGGGAATTTCCGCTTTCTTCTCTTCCTGCTTGCGGCGGATGGAATTTTGGGCGGAAGCCGGCGCCGCCAAGGACGCGGTAAGACACAGAGCAGCCGCGATCGCGGCGGATTTGCTCAGACGCATGATGAACCCCTTCGAAAAGCTGGAAATTTTACCCCGGCCCGGAACATACAAGATAAGGGAAATTCTGCAATATCGTGCTCAACGTGGCCGCGATATCAGCGGGTTACCACCAGCCTCGCCATTTGAACCAAAGTAACGGCAGGAGCGCGCTGAGCACGATCAGGAAGAGGCCGAAGGGGTAGCCCATCTGCCAGCTCAGCTCCGGCATGAAATGGAAATTCATGCCATAGACGCCCGCCACCAGCACCGGCGGGATGCCCACCACCGAGGCGATGGTCAGCACCTTGAACAGGTTGTTCTGCTCGGTGGTGAGGAAGCCCAGCGCCGCATTCAGCAGGAACTGGATCTTGTCGGTGAGATGGCCTTCATACTCGTTGAGCGAGCGCACGTCCTTGCCGGCCATCTTGAGCCGGGCCTTGACCGGGTTTTCCAGCCACTCGTCGCTGTTTTCCGCGACGAAAGGGATTGCGCGCTGCAGCACCAGCAGCGTGTCGCGGATATGGGAGAGCCGCTCGCCCATGTCGCCGATCTCCACCAGCGTATCGCGCAACATGCGGTTCACCTGTGAGACATTGTAGGTCTGCTCTTCCTGCATCCCCTTGTGGAAGATGCGCTGGGATATCCGGAAGGCCTCGGCACGCAGTTCCTCCAGCCGGTCAGCGCCGTAATCGATCAGGGCTTCCAGGATCACCATGAAAATGTCGGGGGCGCTGCGTTCGCGCCGTTTCACCCGCGCGGTGATCGCCTCAAAGGTGTGCAGTTGGGCAAAGCGCACCGTCACCAGCATGTCGCGGGTCAGGACAAAGCCCAGCGGCGTGGTGGCGTCGTCGTCCTGGTTCCTGGAGTGGGCTGTTACCGGCACCGAAAGGGTGAAGACATCGTCTTCATACTGGAGCCGGCTGGAGAATTCGATTTCCTCCAGTTGCTCGCGCGGCGGGATGTCCAGCCCATAGGTGGTGCAGGCCCGGCCGATCTCTTCGTTGGTCGGATTGAACAGGTCGACCCAGACCGTCTTGCCGCCGGATTGGTGTTCAGTCAGCACGCAAATCTCCCGTGACGCCCATAACGCGCGAAAACGAAAGTTTGCGCAAGCTTACGCCAAGGCCCCGTGGCAGTGCTTGTACTTCCGGCCCGAGCCGTCCGAGCGACCGCGAACCCGAAGCGGAGCGAAGGGCCTCGCGGCGCGACCATCAAAAAACCGTGCGGGTCTAAGCCAACGCCCCGTGGCAGTGTTTGTATTTGCGGCCAGACCCGCACGGGCAGGGGGCGTTGCGCTGGACCTTGTCCCAGGTCTTGGGATTGTTGGGGTCCACCGGCGCATCGTCCGGCCATATGCCTTCCTGCTCCTCGAGCTCGTTCTCGCCGGTCAGCGGATTGATGTGGCTGGCATACATGTCGGGCAGGGGCGTGTCTTCCATCGGCGGCGGCGCCGTCTGGATCTGCACGTTCATCAGCTGGCGCACGACATCGGTGCGCAGGGTGACGAGCAGGCTCTCGAACAGCTCGAAGGCCTCGCTCTTGTATTCGTTGAGCGGGTCGCGCTGGCCGTAACCGCGCAGGCCAACATACTGGCGCAGATGGTCGAGATTGACGATGTGCTCGCGCCAGTTCTGGTCCAGCGTCTGCAGCAGGATGGCCTTCTCGACATAGCGGGTGACGTCGATGCCGAAATTGGCGGCGCGTTCGGCGGCCCGTTCCTCCACCGTCTTCAGGATGCGCTCGCGCACTTCCTCGTCGGCGATGCCTTCTTCCTTGGTCCAGTCCACCACCGGCAGTTCGCTGCCGAAGATCTTGGCGACCTCTTCCTGCAGGCCCTTGGCGTCCCACTGCTCGGCATAGGCTTTTTCCGGAATGTGGCGTTCGACCAGCATCTCCACCACTTCCTCGCGGAAGTCGGCGATCTGGTCGGAGACGTCTTCCGACGACATGATTTCCTTGCGCTGGTCGAAGATCACGCGGCGCTGGTCGTTCAGCACGTCGTCATATTTCAGGATGTTCTTGCGGATTTCGAAGTTGCGGGCCTCGACCTTCTGCTGCGCCTTTTCCAGCGCCTTGTTCACCCAGGGATGGGTGATGGCTTCGCCCGGCTCCAAGCCCAGCTTGGTGAGGATCGCGTCCATGCGGTCCGAACCGAAGATGCGCATCAGGTCGTCCTGCAGCGACAGGAAGAACTTGGAGGCGCCCGGATCGCCCTGGCGTCCGGAACGGCCGCGCAGCTGGTTGTCGATGCGCCGGCTTTCGTGGCGCTCGGTGCCGATCATGTAGAGGCCGCCGGCGGCCAGCGCCTTCTGCTTGTGGTCCGCCACTTCGCGGCGGATGGCGTCGGCCTTGGTGGCAAGCTCGGCTTCGTCGGTGATGCCGACCAATTCGGCCTTGATCCGCATGTCGGCATTGCCGCCGAGCTGGATGTCGGTGCCGCGGCCGGCCATGTTGGTGGCGATGGTC
>JAZKDV010000032.1:0-7046 GCA_040387395.1 Pseudomonadota bacterium
GATCATTTTCATCCACTGAACCCGCAGACTGGCTACCGAAACCTCCTGCAGCTGCTAGCTCTCGACCACCGCCCGACAATTCAGCGTCGGTGTTGTATCCGCTATTGTCAAAGCCGGTGTTATATCCAGCACCCACGCCATAACCTGTCCCGTCGTTATAGCCGTTGTTGCCGTTAAACTGGCGGGCGCCGTACATCGTGTTGTCGCCGGCACGGACATACGCGTCATTGTATTCGTCGCGAAGTTCTTCCTCGGCAATCTCGCTATCCGTTCTGTTCGATGGATCACCCGCTTCACCGAGAACAGAGTTACGTGCTGAAGCCCTTGGAGAGCGAGGGGGCAGATCTTGGGGGCGCCCCAGCAGGGGAGCTTCCCCTTCGCGCTGGATGCGCCCGTCCTGCCGCTGCCGACGTTCGTCGAACCAGTTTATTGCATTGATCAGATTCGTGGCTTCAGTGCGCGTGAAGGTGTGCACGATATCGTCGGATTGCAGTGTGAAATCCTGCCGCCCTGACAGCACCGCGGCCGGCGTTATCGGAACCAGCGTGCGCAAAAGCGTCGTGGGATCGCGGCGCGAAATGATCGCAAAAAGCGAATAGGGGTCGTCGCCCAACGTACCGGGCGAGCGCAGCATTTCGGACAGACGCGTGGCCTGCGTCGCATAATTACCGCTGAAGGCGCTAGCCGCCCCTGCTTGTAATGTGGCGCGGCCGACCGTCTGCTCGGCCATGGCGCGCACGATCAGCACATCGCTGTCGCGCACCAGAGTCCGGTCGTTGGGCAGATTGGACAGCTGGGTGCGGCCATCCGCGGCCAGGCCTATCAGCGACAGGTCATAACGGCCCCGCACCGTATATCCCCCCGCCATCGTGATCAGCGCGGACGCCGTCATGCCGGACTGTCCGGGCGCGAGTTCGTAAATGCCCGGAATCCGCACAGGGCCGGCAATTGCAACCGTGGCGCCCAGGGGATTGACGATGAGCCGGTCGCCGTCGGTCAGCAGCGGCGCCTGCGCACCGGCGGTGCCGCGCAATATGCCGTACAGGTCCACCCGGATGCGCTGGCCACCGCGCAGAATCTGGATGTTGCGCAGCGAACCGGTCTTCTTCACGCCATTGGACACAAAGATCGCGTCCACCGCGGAGGCCAGGCCTGTCATGACACGCAGGCCCGGATTGTTCACCTCGCCGCCGACCGTGACGCGAATCTGGCGCACGCGCCCCAGGGTGACGAAGGCGTCGGTGGCGACATAGGCACGCTGCACCGCCGCCGTCAGGTCCTGCTGAAAAGCGGAAAAGCTGCGGCCCGCGACATTGATTGGTGTGAGCTTGGGCAGAATCACCCGGCCGTTGCGATCCACGAAGGTGCGAAACTCGCCGGCTTCCTGTCCGCGCAAGGTGACGACGATTTCGTCGCCCGGTCCCAGAATGTAATTTTCCTGTACCCCGCCCGACTGCGGCAGCAGGACCGCCCGGGGCACGCCCATCTCGCGGTAGCCGAACTGGTCGAGCTGAACGCCGGCACGCGCGCTGAGAATCTGCTCCACCGCCGAACGCGGCAGCGGCCGCGACGGCTGCGGGCCCGGCTGCATCAGGACAGTGGAATTGGAGTCATCCTGGCTCTGTCCGCCCCCAAACGCGCCCAAGCCACTCTGGCCGCCTCTGCCACCCCCCAGCATCTGCTGCATCTGGGGCGACAGGATCTGGGCCGCGATAGGCGTCGCCACAAGCGCGGCGCCGGCAACAACCAGCAGGCCCACCATCGGCCCCCGGCTTTTCAAAGCCGGCCGGCCAAAAATCGACAGAAAACGGCGCATACGCGTATTTTACCCCTTAGGCGGCAAAGGCTTAACACAGCGGCGCAAGCCGGGGAAAGCGGTTTCAAATTGTTCATGGAGGGACCGGTTCAAGGCGGCCGCGAGCCTTCACTTTGGCCGCAAATCTGGGCTAGTTAAGCCCTGTCCCAAGGGGGCGGCCATGGCGCCCCTCGACTATTCGTCAGGAACGAGAACGGCCGCACCGCATGTCATCCAGCGATACCCCCGCCAAACTGCCGCTTCTCAAGGAATTGGAACTTGTCGCCAAACAGTCCTGGCGGCTGATCGTCGGTTGCATGGGCATCGGGTTCATAATCGCCGCGCTCAGCCTTCAGGGCGCTGTCTATTCCTATCCCGTGCAAATGCAGGTCACGATGGCCCAGGCAGCCACATCCGGCGGTTTTGGCGGGAGTGGCGGCCGGATGCAGCAATTGAGCGGCTTGGCTGGCCTCGCCGGTGTCAGCATGCCCGCCACGCAGAACGAGATGCAATTCCAGTTGTTCGTGGACAGTATTTTTTCCCGGGACCTTGCTGACGACATTGCGAAAAACCAGGACATCATGATCGCGATGTACCGCGGTCAATGGAATCCCGACACAGGGACCTGGCAAGAACCACCTGCCCCGATGTCGGCCGGCATTAAAAACTGGATACGCGGCATTTTGGGACTGGCGCCGCCCACGCCCTGGCATGCGCCGAACGGCCAGAACCTCCAGAGCTTTCTGGCCGACAGTCTCGATGTCAGGGTCGACCCGCGAAAAACCTACCTCGCCACCCTGACTCTCACGACGGGCGACCGGGATCTTTCGATCCGTTTCCTCGATCTTCTGGTCAAGACTGCCGACAACAGGCTGCGCCAAAAGGCATTGGAGCGCGCGCGCATTTATATCCAATATCTCACCGCCAAGCTGAATACGGTCACGGTGGCGGAACACCGCGAGGCGCTGACCCAGGCGCTGGGAGAGCAAGAGCGCTATGCCATGGTGGCCAGCGCCGACAAACCCTTTGCGGCCGAGGTGTTTCAGAGTCCCTGGAGTTCGAATCTCCCCAAATCCCCGTCGCCGCGGCAAGTGTATGCGTTGTGGGTGATCCTCGGGGCATTCGCTGGCCTGGGTTTTGCGCTGATGCGCCGTCGCCACCAATCCTATCTGCAAAGGGCAAATTGGGTGCAGCGGTTGCCAGGCGTAATCCGGCGCCAACTGACGGCAGGCTTCAGCCCCGCCGCGTGATCATGATGTCGCCAAGGACCAGCAGATCCATCCTGGTGCGCAGGAAGCAATCCAGCGCTTCCTCGGGGCGGCAGACCACCGGCTCGTTTTCATTGAACGACGTATTCAGCACCATCGGGACACCGGTGATGTCGCGGAACGATTCGATCAGCTTGTAATAGCGCGGGTTGGTTGCGCGGCTGACGGTTTGCAGTCGGCCCGAACCGTCCACATGGGTGACGGCGGGTATCTGCGCCCGCTTCTCCTCGCGGATCTGGAACACCTGCATCATGAAGGGTACGGCATCGTCTTCCTCGAACCATTCGGGCACAGCCGCATCCAATACGGACGGCGCGAAGGGCCGGAAGGATTCGCGCCGCTTGATCTTGGCGTTGAGGATTTCCTTCATGTCGGCACGGCGAGGGTCGCAGACGATCGAGCGGTTGCCCAGAGCGCGCGGGCCCCATTCCAGCCGGCCCTGGAACCAGCCCACCACCTTGCCGTCCGCCACCATCTCGGCCGTGCGGCGGCAAAGCTCGGCCTCATCGTTGACGATGACCGTATCACAGCCCGCCGCCTCGATATCGGCCCGGCGCGCGGCAACCACGGCGCCGACCTCTGCCGCTGAATAATGCGGACCCCAATAGGCATGATCCATCACAAATGAGCGCGCGCCCCCCTGCTGGTGGTGAACGGCAAAGGCCGCGCCGATGGCGCCGCCCGCATCGCCGGCCGCCGACTGGACATACACGCGCTTGAACTTGGTCTGCCGGCGCACCTTGCCGTTGGCGACCGAATTGGCGGCGCAGCCGCCGGCCAGGGTGATGTCCGTACGGCCGGTCTGGGCCTGAAGCTTGCCGATCAAATGAAAGAAGGCTTCCTCGTACATCACCTGAATGGAGCGTGCGAGGTCGCGATGTTCATCGGTGAGCGGCGCGGTCTTGTCACGGCGCGGGCCCAGCAGATCTTCCAGCGCGGGCGAAAACAGGTCGCCGATTTCGGGCGAGCCATCCAGCCACTGATGGGGAATTTCTTCCCGGTGATGGCGGAAATACTTCAGGTCAAGCTCGAACGAACCATCGTCTTTCAGAAGAACAATCTTGCGCAGCTTTTCGATCTGCGCCGGCCTGCCATAGGGCGCCAGGCCCATCACCTTGTACTCGTCGCCATAGTGGGGAAACCCCAGATACTGGGTCAGCGCCTGGTAGAATATGCCCAACGAATGCGGAAAATAGACGCGTCCATCGATGCTGATGTCGGCGCCTGTGCCCGTGCCCCAGGCTGAGCTGGAAAAATCACCAAAGCCGTCCACCGACAGTGTGACCGCCTCCTTGAAGGGCGAAACATAGTAGGCCGAATAGAGGTGGCAGAGATGGTGTTCGATATTGTGGAACGTGCCGCGGAATTCCTGACCCGGGAATGATTCGGCCAGCAGCTCACGGGCGCCTGCGCGCTTCTTGCGATTGGTCAGCCGCTGCAGGACGAAACGCGGATCGGGCCGGCGGGTGAGCAGATACAGGAGCTTGCGCCCGAAATGGGCCGAGCTGTCCTGGTTCAGCGCGATATGGTCGACATCGCCGAGCGAAAGGCCCGCTTCCTTCAGGCAGTAGGCGATGGACTGGCTGGGAAAGCCGGCCCAATGCTTGATGCGGCGAAAACGTTCTTCTTCCACCGCCGCGACCAAAACGCCGTCGCGCACCAGCGCCGCCGACGAGTCGCCGTGAAACGCGTTAAGCCCTAGAATAATCAAAGAAATTTACCCTTTCGGCGCGCAGGCGCGGTGCTTTTAGCAACTATCGCGGCATATGTCGCCAGGAATTGGCGGGCCACTTGTTCCCAGCCAAATTCGGCGGCAACGAAGGCCCGGCCGCGGTCCCCCATCGCCCGCAGGGTTGAATTATCCTGCGCCGTGGCCTGGGCAAGACCTTCTGCCAGGCCGTCAACCGAGATAGCCGTGCGCCAGCCCATCGCCGGCCCCGCCGAGTTCTGGCCCGGTGCCGGCAGGGTCAGGGCCGGCCAGGGTGCGCCCATTGTGGTCAGAACCGGCAGGCCATGGGCCAGCGCTTCGGCGATCGCCATGCCGAAACTTTCCGAATGGGTCGGCAACACGAACAGGTCGGCGCTGAACAGCGCATCTTCCTTGGCGCCGCCTTCGACAGGACCCGCAAAGATGACAACACCCTGCAGACCGCAATTGGCGATCTGGCTTTCGAGCTCGGCGCGATGGCCGGCCTCATCGGGACCCGCCAGCACAAGGCGCCAGCCGCCGGGCCGCACCCTGTTCCACGCCTCGATCAGAAGCGGCAAACCCTTGACCGGATACAGGCGGCCGATGAACAGCGCCGTCCGCATGCCGCCGGAGGCGGGTTCCGGACGGGACCGCGGAATGTCCACGCCGTTCGGTATCATCTGCACCGGCACGTCGAGATTCAGCCGGGTGAGATTCTCGGCTTCCTGCATGGCAGTGGCATGCAGACTATCGGCGGTGCGGATGTCGCGGCGCTGATAGGCAAGCCAGGCAATGTCCTTCTTCCATTTCTTGTGGCGCCTGGCCCAGGGCTCCAGCATGCCTCGCGTACTGATGAGGCGTGGCAAGCCCAACAGCCGGCAGTGCTGCGCGAGGCGGTGGTTGTGTGCCAGCCATAGGCCATTGTCGTGCACACAATCGGGCCGAAACTGTTCGAGGGCTGCTCCAGGCGGGCCTGCAAGACGCCTGATAGATGCGTCCGTGGCCAATAGCGGGGTGTCCATCACCGAATCGTCGGCGGACCACAGCCCAACCTCTCCCCCTGCCGCCGTCAGCGCCAGCGCCAAACGGGACACCGAATAAGCGGGTCCACCATAGCGCGGCGCCAAGCTCGTGGCTGCGAGAAATATTCTCAAGGGGATGCAACTCCGGGCCCTGGCAGCAGGCCCCCCGCCCGGCGTTCCTGCCAGCGCGCCCATGCCCACTTCCAGAAATAAGCGCCAATCCATGCCGAGGACGCGCTTCCGACCAGTTCAACCATGGAACCGATCGGCTGGATCAAAGCGACACCCGGCAGGAAGAAGGCCAGCGCCGTTCCATAATCCCCTCGCGCTTCCGCCAGAGCAGCGCGATGATCGAAACGACCCAGCGCCCAGCCCAGCAGCAAAAAACCGCCAATCAATCCGGCGATGCCGAAGTTGATGTAAAATTCCATCACATTGCCGACACCGAAGGACGTGTTGGTATCGAGCACCATTCCCGTCATCTTCGAAACAATTTCTGGACTGCCGCCGAATACCGTCTTGTTGGGCCACAGCGCGCGCGGAACCAGCGCCAGAAAGGCATCCGTGACAGAACTCCCGTTCAGATATTCCGTGGTGCCATTGTCGAGATTTTCCGCCGCAAGACCGACAAAAAAGTTCTGATTAAGCCGAATATCGAGCCCTACCAGCACCAGCTTGTCTTGCGTATCGAAGAACTTCCATTCCCTGAATATTCCGGAAATGGCGTCAATGCGGCGCTCCATCGTAGCGCCCGCCCACACCGCGTCGCGAATATTGTCGCGCGCCTGGAAATAGTTGGAAAAAACACTCAGCCCCAGATAGCCGACCAGGGCGATGGTAACAAAAACCGTCCAGTAGCGGCGCGCGATGACCGTCAGGCAGCAGACGCCGACAAGCGCCGCGGTAACGCCGTAGCTGAGAAAGCCTGCCGTAACCAAAATCATCACCGGATATACGGCGAGGCATGCCAGCCAAAAAAACGTCAACTTGTGCTGCTTGTTACGGACGGCCCACCGCAGTCCGAGGACGACCCCAAGCATCCATATAGCGCCACCATTGTACACCACCGCGCCGATGCTGGGCAGGTTTCGCAAGGGCGTGAGACCGAATGTAAACAGCCACCCGCCCAACAGGCAAAAAAGCCAGAACGGCCGGTCCTCCCTGAAAATGGCGAGCCTTCCTGAAGGTTGCGGCGCGACCCGCTGTTCGGCGGTGGTGCGGCGGGCAAACCAAACGCCGATGACAAAGGCCACCACCCCTATGGCGGTCAA
>JAZKDV010000033.1:0-29311 GCA_040387395.1 Pseudomonadota bacterium
GCGACTTGACCAGGTCCATGGTCTCGTTGCGCAGCTTCTTGAAGCGGCGTTCCTGGCCCGTGGACAGCTCGTCGCTGGCCAGCGCGGCTTCCACCGACGCGTCCTGCAGCTTGCCCAGCTTCTTGTAGAGGTTGGCGATGGCGTCGAGCGACGCCAGCACCTGCGGCTTCAGCGCCGCTTCCATCGCCGACAAGGGCAGGTTGCCTTCATCGTCGAAATCATCGCCGTCATCGGCAGGGGCTGCGCCTTCGCCGCCCTCGCCGCCTTCGCCTTCGGCTTTCGGTTCAGCGGGCTTGGGCGCGGGCGCCGGCTTGGGCGGCTCGGGCTTCTTGAATTCGGGGGCCGGCGGCGCGGCGCCGTTGACCGGGTTGAGCGGCTGGCCATCGGGACCGACCGGCGGCGGCACATTGGCGGGCTGGCCATCGGGACCGGCGCCATACATGGCTTCCAGGTCGATGATGTCACGCAGAAGGACTTTGCCTTCGTTGAGTTCGTCGCGCCACACGGTGAGCGCTTCGAAGGTCAGCGGGCTTTCGCACAGGGCGCCGATCATCAGCTCGCGGCCGGCCTCGATGCGCTTGGCGATGGCGATTTCGCCTTCGCGGCTGAGCAGCTCGACGCTGCCCATTTCGCGCAGATACATGCGCACCGGATCGTCGGTGCGGTCATACTGTTCGCCGGACTTGGCGGTGGTGGCCAGCGCCTTGCTGCCCTCGGCGGCGACAACCGCGCCGCCCTCCTCGCCTTCCTCGGCTTCTTCGCTTTCGATGACGTTGATGCCCATTTCGTTGAGCATCGCCATCGTGTCTTCGATCTGCTCGGACGAGGTCTTGTCCGACGGCAGCACCTTGTTCAATTCGTCATAGGTGACGTAGCCACGGGCTTTTGCCTTGGCGATCATTTTGCGGACGCCGACATCCGACATGTCGAGCAGCGGCGAGTCCGCATCACCCGGCGTTTCATTCTCGCCCGGCTTCTTGGGCGCGATCTTGCTGGACTTGGTGGGCGGCATGACGGCCTGCGCCGCCTTGGGATCGACCTTGCCCTTGGCTTTGAGAAGCTTGGCGTCTTCCTTGGCCTTGGCGGCGATCTGGGCCTTGGTCAGCTTTTCGATCTTTTCGGCTTTCTTGGGCGCCAGCTTGGTGGCGGCGGCCTTCGCCTTGGGATCGGGCTTGACGGGTTTCGCCGGCTTGCCCTTCACGGGCTTGGCGGATTTCTTCGCGGGCGATGCCTTGGAAGCCGCGGCTTTCGCTGCCGGCTTCTTAACGGGCTTTGCCGGTTTCTTGGATGAGGCTTTCGTCACGCTTGAACTACCCTAAATGTTGCCGCGCCCATCGTTCGGCCGGTCTGAAAGCGCCTTGCGGCGTTCCAGCAGGCGCCGCGCATCGGTCGGGTGCCCCGCCAGCTCGCGCAAATCCGAGACGGCACGCTGGAAACTGGCAAGAGGGTCTTCGACCGGATGGCCCGCAAAACGCACGAGCAGTTCGGCCATTCCCTTACGTGTGAAATGGGCTTGAACCCCAGCTTTTTCAAGGCTGGAGCCGGAGGCGGCGAGGTTTAGAAGTTCGTGGCGCAGCCTGTCAAGCGAAGGGTCCTGGAGGTCCAGAACCGCCAGGGATTCAGCCTCCGCGAGTGCTATTTCCGGGGATTCAACCAGAAGACGTGCCAGTTCCGTCTCCTTGGCCGCCCGGACCCCCGCCTGGCCGGACCGGACCAGGGCACTGGCCTGGACGCTGGAAGACACCGCCTCGGGCGAACCCGGCAGGGGGCGGGGTTTGAAGTCGCCCCGGAACTTGCCGCCTTGGCGGAAAGGGGTGCGGGCGCCCCCCCGGGCTGGCCCCGGCGCCGGAGCGCGCTTCTTGAAATTCTCGAACACCAGCTGGTCGAAGCCGCGGCGGTAATAGTCCGCGACCTTGCCGTCCGTGATGCGGTCGACGATCTCTTTCAGGTTGTGCTCCAGCCCGGCGCGGCGTTCGGGGGTGGAAAGATCCTTGCCCTCGGTCTCGGTGCGCCACAAAAGCTGCGACAGCGGCAGCGCGGTCTCCAGCTGCACCGACATGGCACCCGCGCCATTATGGGCGATGAAACTGTCAGGGTCTTCGCCATCGGGCAGGAAGACGAAGCGCAGACTGTAGCCGGCCTTCAGATGCGGCAGCGCCAGGTGCGCGGCGCGATGCGCGGCTTTCAATCCGGCGGCGTCGCCATCGAAGGCCAGGATCGGTTCGGGGGCGGTGCGCCAGAGCAGGTGCAACTGGTCTTCGGTCATCGCGGTGCCCAGCGGCGCCACGCTGTGGGTGAAGCCGGCGCGCGCCAGCGCGATCACGTCCATATAGCCTTCGGCGACGATAATGGTGCCGGCCTTGATGGCGGCGGCCCGCGCCGTGGCGAAATTGTAAAGCTGCGAACCCTTGGAAAACAGCGAGGTTTCGCCGGTATTGATGTATTTGGGCTTGGCGTCGGCTTCCAGCGCGCGCGCGCCAAACGCCACGATGCGACCGCGTCCGTCGCCGATGGGAAACATCAGCCGGTTGTAGAAGAAGTCGCGCATGGGACGGCCGTCTTCGGCGGTGCGCGCCAGCCCTGCGGCGATGATGTCGTCCTGGGTAACGTTCTGCGCGGTGAGATGATGGATCAGCGCATTGTTGCCCGATGGCGAATAGCCGAGACGGAATTGCTTGGCGGCCGCGCCGTCGAGCCCGCGCCCCTTCAGATAGTCGCGCGCCTCGCGCCCCGCGGGTTCGAACAGTTGGGCTTCGTAGAATTTCGCCGCCAGCTCGACCACGTCATAGAGCGATTTCTTTTTCTGTTCGCGCTCTTCGTCTTCGGGCGACCATTTGGGGAGTTCGACGCCAACTTCCGCCGCCAGCTTTTCCACGCTTTCCGGAAAGGACAGGCCTTCGGTCTCCACCAGCCACTTGAAAGCATCGCCGCCCTTGCCGCAGCCGAAACACTTGTAGAGCCGGCGCTCATTCTCGACCTTGAAGCTGGGGGATTTTTCGGCATGGAACGGGCAGCAACCCCACATCACCCGGCCCTTGCGGACCAGCTTGACGCGGCGGCCCACCAGCGCGACCAGATCGGTCCGCCGCCGGATTTCTTCCAGCAGTCCTTCGCCATAGCGCATGGACCCAGTCTAGGCGGAAAGCGGCGGCAAATGGGGGCGCCAGCCCTGTGATTCCTGTGAATCAGCCCTGCGGGGACCCGGAATCGCCGGATTTCAGAGCTTTTTCATGAAGTGGAACGAGACGATAGGCATCCCCATCCGGAAGTAGAATTTGTGGGCGCCGGTGCGGTGGGTGCCGGAATCCAGCCGCAGCACGGCGCAGTCTTCTTCGCGGGCCAGCTGTTCCATCCAATTCAGCAGTTTTTCGCCATACCCTTTGGAACGCCGGTCTTCGCGGGTCACCAGGTCATCGACATACAGCGTCTTGCCGGTCGCCATGCAGTCCAGGATGCGAAATCCGGACACCGCGACCACCTCGCCGCCGTCTTCCAGATAGACCAGCCGCCACTTTTCCTCGGCCTGCTGGCGCTTGGCGCGGAGCAGAAATTCCTCTTCGCCGATGCTGGGGCGCAATTGCTGCATCACCCCGGCACAGCGGCGGATGTCGGCATCACTGACGGCCAGCTTGATCGCGCTCATTTACCCGACAGCGCGTCTTTGGTCGCGGCGCTGGCCTTGGAGAAGTCCATCTGGCCGGCGAAGCGTTCCTTCAGCACCGCCATCACCTTGCCCATGTCTTTCACGGACGTGGCGCCCACTTCGGCAATGGTTTTCGCCACGGCATCCTTCAGCGCGGCATCGTCCATCTGGGCCGGCATGAAGGTGCGGATCACCGCGATTTCATCGCGCTCGCCCGCGGCCATTTCCGGGCGGTTGCCGGCATCGAAGGCCGTGGCGGATTCCTCGCGCTGCTTGATCATCTTGGCCAGCAAGGTGAGGATGTCGTCGTCCCCCACCAGATCCTTGTTGGTTTCGCTGCGGGCGGCGATGTCGCGGTCCTTCAGCGCCGCCAGGATCAGGCGCACGGTGGACAGGCGTTTGGCGTCCTTGGCCTTCATCGCCTCTTTCATGGCGTCGGTAAGCTGGGCGCGCAGGGACATGGGCAAATCTCTTTGTTCAGTGCGTGCGGAACCTAACGGGAATCGGTGGATAATTCCAACACGTTGAAAACGCTGAATAAGTTTGGGTTGACGGCAAAGGGCGCGGTCCCTATTTTCGCGCAAATTCGAGGCCTCCCATGACCAACGCATCTTCTGCCCACCCTGCCAGCGCGGGGAACGTGTTTTCGCGCGGTGGATTGATGCTTGCCGACGGCACCTTCTTCGAGGGCACCGGTTTCGGCGCGGTGGGCAGCGCCATCGGCGAAGTCTGCTTCAACACCGCCATGACCGGCTATCAGGAGATCCTGTCCGACCCGTCCTATGCCGGGCAGATCGTGGCCTTCACCTTTCCCCATGTCGGCATCGTCGGCACCAATGACGAAGACATCGAGACCGTGACGCCGGTGGTGCGCGGACTGGTGGTGCGCGCCGATGCGGCGAACCCCTCCAACTATCGCAGCCTGCTGGCGCTGGATGGCTGGCTGAAGAAGCACAATATTCCCGCCATCGCCGGGATCGACACCCGCGCCCTCACCTCGCTGATCCGCGAAAAGGGCATGCCGCATGGCGTGGTGGTCAATCTGGGCGACGGTGAACTCAATCGCGAAGCGCTGATCGCGCAGGCCAAGTCCTTCGCCGGGCTGGAAGGCCTGGACCTGGCCAAGGATGTGTCCTCGACCCAGACCTACAAGTGGAGCGAGATGCCCTGGGCCTGGAACGAAGGCTATGCGGCCGAAGGCAAGCCGAGCTTCCGCGTCACGGTCATCGACTATGGTGTGAAGCGTAACATCCTGCGCCTGCTGGCCGGGATGGGCGCGGACATCACCGTGGTGCCCGCCAACTCAACGGCCGAAGATGTCCTCAAGCACAAGCCGCATGGCGTGCTGCTGTCGAACGGTCCGGGCGATCCGGCGGCGACCGGCGCCTATTCCATTCCCACCATCCAGGGCGTGATCAAGGCGGACGTGCCGGTGTTCGGCATCTGCCTGGGCCATCAGATGCTGGGCCTGGCGCTGGGCGCCAAGACCAAGAAGATGGCGCAGGGCCATCACGGCGCCAATCATCCCGTGAAAGACCTGACCACCGGCAAGGTGGAGATTGTCTCGATGAACCACGGCTTCACGGTGGACCGCGATACCCTGCCCAAGGGCGTGACCGAGACGCATGTCTCGCTGTTCGATGATACCAATTGCGGCATCGCGCTGGAAGGCAAGGACGTGTTCAGCGTCCAGTACCATCCCGAAGCCTCACCGGGCCCGATGGACTCGCATTATCTGTTCGAGCGTTTTGCCGAAGCCGCCAAGAAGCGCGCTTAACGCACCAGCTCGACCACATCCAGCAACGACTCCTGCACGGCGGGAATTTCCAGCCGCAGGTGGTTGTTGCCGATTCCGGTGAGAAGACCGATCTGGTCATCCGGCGTCACCGCCGCGCCGATGGAGGGTGTGCGGCCGGAATAGGGATCGATGCGCTCGCCGCGGATCGCCGAGGAGCCCAGATACACCCAGGCGCCCTTTTCGGGATAGAGGAAGCCGGCCATGCGCTGGCTGCCCTCGAGTTTCTCGAACACCAGCCAGCCATTGTGGGGACGGATGCGGCAGTTGAACCACTGGTCATAGACTATGTAGGCGCTCACACCGCCCAGCTTGATCTGGCGGCAGCGCCAGTTGCCCATCATGGCCTGGGCGGGAATGCCGCGACCTTGCGCCTGCATCACGCGGGGAATAGCGCGCCAGTCGCCGCGGCCTTCGCCGGTGCGGGCATCTTCCATGGCGCGCGCCCGGATTTGCGGCAGCTGCACCAGGCGGTCGGCATCGGGGGAAGAGGCTCGCTCCTGCCAATTGGCAAGAACAGGTGTTGCGGCGGCCAGCGTCAGCGCTGTCGCCAAAAATACGTCATGAATCCGCACGCCCATCGGGATGCTCCTGGCCATTTTCGGGCGGAGTCCATCCGTTCAGATCCGCGGTCGGCGGCATGCCGATCACGTTGAAGCCGGAGTCGACGAAATGAATTTCGCCGGTGACACCACCTGCCAGGTCACTAAGCAAGTACAATGCCGCGCCGCCGACATGGTTAAGTTCCACGGTTCTCTTGAGCGGGGCGTGGGCCTTGTTCCATTTGAACACGGTGCGGGCATCGCCCACGGCCGCGCCCGCCAGGGTGCGCATCGGCCCGGCGGAGATGGCGTTGACGCGGATATTGTCGCGGCCCAGATCGGCGGCGAGATAGCGGACGCTGGCTTCCAGCGCGGCCTTTGCAATTCCCATGACGTTATAGTTCGGCATCACCCGCTGGGCGCCCAGGTAGGACAGGGTTACCAGGCTGCCGCCCTTGGTCATCATCTTGGCGGCGCGGTTGGCCACGGCGGTGAAGGAATAGCAGGAAATATCGAGGCTTTTGGTGAAGTTAGCCCGGCTGGTATCGACGTAGCGGCCCTTGAGTTCGTCGCGGTCGGAGAAGGCAAGGCTGTGCACCAGGAAGTCGATGCTGCCCCATTCCTTCTTCAGGGCGGCGAAGACGGCGTCGAGCTGTTCATCGCTTTCGACATCGGCGGGCAGCACGATGGACGAGCCGATCGAGGCCGCCAGCGGCTTCAGCCGCTTGGCCTGCGCGTCGCCCTGATAGGTAAAGGCGATGGTCGCCCCCTGGCTGGCCAGCATCTGGGCGATGCCCCAGGCGATGGAATGGTCGTTTGCCACGCCCATGATCAGGCCGCGCTTGCCGGCCATCAGTCCCGATTTGGCTTCAGCCATGATGTGATCCCGCGGGGTTTTCTGTTCCATTCTGGGACATCACTTCTCAAAGCGCTGGAAGACCAGCGAGGCGTTGGTGCCGCCAAAGCCGAAGCTGTTCGACAGGGCGACGTTGATTTGGGCGTTGTCGATGCGCTGGCGCACGATGTTGGCACCTTCGACGGCGGGGTCCAGGGTCTGGATATTGGCGCTTTCGCAGATGAAGCCCGCCTGCATCATCAGAAGCGTGTAGATCGCCTCATGCACGCCGGCCGCGCCCTGGCTGTGGCCGGTCAGCGACTTGGTGGCGCTGATCGGCGGGGTCTTGGCGCCGAACACGGTCTTGATGGCATTAATTTCCGGAATGTCACCCACCGGCGTCGAGGTGGCGTGGGGATTGATGTAATCCACCGGCGCTTTCACGCCTTCCAGCGCCATCTGCATGCAGCGCACCGCGCCCTCGCCCGAGGGAGCGACCATGTCGGCGCCGTCGGCGGTGGCGCCATAGCCCACCAGTTCGGCATAGATCTTCGCGCCGCGCTTCTTGGCGTGTTCCAGCTCTTCCAGCACCAAAATGCCGCCGCCGCCGGAAATCACGAAACCGTCGCGGTTGAGGTCATAGGCGCGCGAGGCGCTTTCGGGTGAGGCGTTGTACTTGGACGACATCGCACCCATCGCATCGAACAGTTCGCTGAGCGTCCAGTCGAGTTCCTCGCCGCCGCCCGCAAACATTACGTCCTGCTTGCCCCACTGGATCAGTTCAAAGGCATTGCCGATGCAGTTGGCCGAGGTCGAGCAGGCCGAGGAGATGGAATAGTTGTAGCCCTTGGTCTTGAACCAGGTGGAGAGGTTGGCGCTGACGGTGGAGGACATCGCCTTGGGCACCGCGAAAGGCCCGACCCGCTTGGGCGAATTGTTCTGGCGCGTAATATCGGCGGCCTGGACAATGGCTTTCGTGGAAGGGCCGCCCGAACCGACGATCAGGCCGGTGCGCGGGTTGGAGACCAGATCTTCGCCCAGCCCCGCATCGGCGATGGCCTGGTTCATCGCTACCCAGCAATAGCCGGCGCCATCGCCCTGGAAGCGACGGGCGCGGCGGTCGACCACTTCGTCGAGATTGATCTTCAGGCTGCCATGCACCTGCGAGCGAAAGCCCAGGCGGATGTAATCTTCCGCCGCGACAATGCCGGAACGCGCATGACGCAGGGACTCGGTGACTTCATCGGCATTGTTGCCGATGGAAGACACGATGCCGAGGCCGGTAACGACCACTCTTCTCATGAAATTCCTCTACTCAGGCGTCAGGCGGAGGCGGGCGCACCCTGCGCCGCCAGGGCCGCGGCCGCGTCGGTGAACAGGCCGACACGCAGACCCTTGGCTTCATAGATGACTTTGCCGTCCACCTTCATGGTGCCATTGGCGATGCCCAGCACCAGCTTGCGCATGATCACGCGCTGCAGGTCGACGACATAGGTGATCTTCTTGGCGGTGGGCAGCACCATGCCGGTGAACTTGACCTCGTCGACGCCCAGGGCGCGTCCGCGGCCCTGGCCGCCCATCCAGCCCAGGAAGAATCCGACGAGCTGCCACAAGGCATCCAGGCCCAGGCAGCCCGGCATCACCGGATCGCCTTCGAAATGGCATTTGAAGAACCAGAGGTCGGGATTGATGTCGAATTCGGCGATCACCTGGCCCTTGCCGGCTTCGCCGCCATCGGCGGTGATGGAAGTGATGCGGTCGAACATCAGCATGGGGGGCATCGGCAGCTGGGCGTTGCCGGGACCAAACAGATCGCCGCGGGCGCAGGCGAGGAGGCCCTGAAGGTCAAAACTGGATTTCCGCAACGGCTGGTCCACTTTAACTGTCCCTTGAAAACTCTGGGGTTTCCGTCCGGGTTCCCTACCCGAAAAGCGGAAGTTGGGCTACCGCCAAACGATCCCCGGTTGCTTAGAAGCGTTCTAACATATATCTTGAGGTAGTTTAGCAGGGTTGCCTACAACCGGACAGGTTGCGACAGCCCAAAAGGAACCGGGCCCATGGCCAAGACTTTGCGTGAAACCGGCAAGGATGCTGTCGCCACCGCGACTGCCCGGTTGCGCCATGCCGGCCTGCGTCCCACCCGCCAGCGGGTCGAACTGGCCAGTCTGCTGTTCAAAAGCTGCGACCGGCACGTGACGGCGGAAAGCCTGCATGACGAAGTGGCAGACGCGGGCGTGAAAGTGTCGCTCGCCACCGTCTACAACACCCTGCACCAGTTCACCGAGGCGGGCCTGCTGCGCCAGGTGATCGTGGATGCCTCGCGCAGCTATTTCGACACCAATACCGGCGACCATCAGCACTTCTTCCTGGAGAGCGAAGGCATGCTGATCGACATCCCCGGCGAAACCATCGCGGTGGCGGGCGTTCCCGCACCGCCGCCGGGTCTTCTGGTGGACCGCGTCGATGTCGTGGTCCGCGTCCGGCGCGGCTAGCGCTTCAACCGCGTCCTGCGAGTCATTCTCACAGTTTAGAATTGTTCTAATCCCGTTGACAGGCTCGCGGGCGAGGGACAGTCTTTGCGCCGCAAGTTTTATGGAGAGGCGCATGCCCGCACTGAAAGACACCAAGACCTGGGAAAATCTCAAAGAGGCCTTCGCGGGCGAAAGCCAGGCGAACCGCCGCTATCTCTATTTCGCGCAGAAGGCCGACGTCGAAGGTCATAACGATGTTGCCGCCGTGTTCCGCTCGACCGCGGAAGGCGAAACCGGCCACGCCCATGGTCATCTGGAATATCTGGAAGAAGTCGGCGACCCGGCCACCGGCGAGCCGATCGGCGCCACCGATGCCAACCTGAAGGCGTCGATCGCGGGTGAGACCCACGAATATACCGACATGTATCCGGGCATGGCCAAGACCGCGCGCACCGAAGGCTTTGACGAAATCGCCGACTGGTTCGAGACCCTGGCGAAAGCCGAGAAGAGCCATGCCGGCCGCTTCCAGAAGGCCCTCGATACGCTGGGCAAGTAATTTGACGTTTTAAGACGACCCAGCCGCGCGAACGAAAACTTCGCGCGGCTGTTTTTCTTTCAAGCATTCCAGCAGCGGATATTTCATGACCGGCGAAGGCAGCCTCGAGGCCCCCACCCGCGAAATCATCAAGTGGCAGGATCCGGATTTCGCCGATCCGGTGACGCTGGATGCGGAGATGCGCCGCGTCTTCGACATCTGCCATGGCTGCCGCCGCTGCTTCAATCTCTGCGATTCCTTCCCGCGCCTGTTCGACCTGATCGACAACAGCCCGCAGGAAGATGTCGAACATCTGGCCAGCGAAGACTTCAAGCCGGTGGTCGAAGCCTGCACGCTTTGCGACATGTGCTTCATGACCAAATGCCCTTACGTGCCGCCGCATCCCTTCATGCTGGATTTCCCGCACTTGATGCTGCGCCACCGTTTCGCCAATGCCGGCAAGAACAAGGGCGAGTTCATCCAGAAGCAGCTTGCCGAGATGGACCGCAACGGCGCGCTGGCCCGTCCGGTGGCGCCGCTGGTCAACTGGGCCAGCAATGTCGGCAACAAGCTGACCCGCCCGGTGATGGAGAAAGTCACCGGCATTGATGCGAAAGCGCCGTTGCCCAAGTTTCACAGCCGCACCTTTGTCTCTGCCGACAAGCATCAGGAAGGCACTGTCAACAGCGCCGCGCCCGCCTTCGGCAAGCGCAAGGCCGCGCTCTATGCCACCTGCTTCGTCAACTACAACAAGCCCGAGACCGGCATGGATGCACGCGCCGTGCTCAACCACATCGGGGTGGAAACAAAGGTCGCCTATCCCGGCTGCTGCGGCATGCCGTTTCTGGAACAGGCCGAGCTGGCGCGCGTCGCGTCCAACGCCGCCAAGGTCTCGAAGGAACTGGTGAAGCTGATTGACGAAGGCTACGACATCGTGGCGCTGACCGCGTCCTGCGGGTTGATGCTGAAATTTGAATGGGCGCTGATTGCGCCAGACAACGAGAATGTGAGGAAGGTCGCCGACCACACCTTCGACATCGATGAATATGTGGTCGATGTCGCCAAGAAGGACGGCTTGCCCGGTGGCATGACGCCGCTGCCCGAAGGCGTCACCGTACATTTGGCCTGTCACGCCCGCGCCCAGAATATGGGGCCCAAGGCCGCCGAGATGCTGAAGATGATTCCCGGAACGCCGGTGGATGTGATCGAGCGCTGCTCGGGCCATGGCGGCACCTTCGGCGTGGTCAAGCCGACCCATGATGTCGGCGTCAAGGTGGGCCGCCCGGTTTTCCGCGCCGCCAACAGTCAGGCGCGCGGCCATATCGTGTCGGACTGCCCGCTGGCGGCGCAGCACATCGTGGCGCACACCGAAACCCCGGCGCGCGAACCCGAACATCCCATCCAGATCATGGCCCGGGCTTTTGGCCTGAAAAAAGAAGTGAAAGATGTCTGAGACCGAGCGCCGCATCACGCCCGCCGACATCCTGTCGCCGGCGGAATATGACCAGCAACGCAAGACGCTGAAATCCACCCTGATCCCGATGAAGAAGCAGCGGCGGATCGAGGTCGGCCCCTTCGCCACTTTCTATTTCGAGAATTACGCCACCATGTGGCTGCAGGTGCAGGAAATGCTGCGCATCGAGAAAGGCGGCGCGGAACAGATTCCGGGTGAACTGGCGGCTTACAATCCCCTGATCCCGCAGGGCGACGAACTGATCGCCACCCTGATGCTGGAGATCGAAGATGAAAAGCGCCGCAGCGCCACGCTGCTCACGCTGGGCGGCATCGAGGAAAGCATATTCCTGGAAATCGGCACCGACACCATCAAGGCCACGCCCACCGAGTATGACGACCGCACCACGCCGGACGGCAAGACCTCATCGGTGCACTGGCTGCGCTTCAAGCTGACCGGCGACCAGATCGCGCGCTTCAAGAGCGGCAGCGAGCGGGTGGTGCTGGGCGTCGGTCACCAGAATTACGGCCATATGGCGGTGCTGGGCGCGGAGACACGCGCCGCGCTGGCGAAGGACTTCGCTTAATTTTGGTCGCGCCGGACGGGCGCGGAGCGCCCCTTAATAAATTGCGCGCAAAGCGCGCGGGGCCCTCGTTCACGCTCGGGTCGCCGGTCGCTCCTAGAACTTGATCCGGCCTTCCACGATGTCGGCATGACGCTCCGGCGTCAGGCGCTCATACTTGGCCGTAGCAGGATCGAGGAAATAGAGCGGATCGGTAAGGGCCACCGGATCGAAACCTTCGCGCACCAGATCGACCTTGCGCTGCTTGAACGTGCCGGTGACGATGATCTGCGGCGCCAGGCGCAGGAACAGCGGGCGCGCATATGAGGCCAGCCGCGCCTTCAGCCGCAGCGGCAGGTCGTCGAGACTGAAGTCGCCGTTCACCACCATCGAGGCCATGCCGGCGCGTCCGTCCACGCCGGGCACCGTCACACCATAGACATTGGCTTCCAGGATGCCGGGCACCGCCGCCAGCGCTTCGCCCACCTCGCCGGTCGAGACATTCTCGCCTTTCCAGCGGAAGGTGTCGCCGACCCGGTCGACGAAATAGAAATAGCCGTGCGCATCGCGCCGCATCAGGTCGCCGGTGCGGAACCAGGCATCGCCATGCTTAAAGACGTTGCGCAGGATTTTCTTGTCGCTGTCGGCCTTGTTGCTATAGCCCTCAAAGCCGCGGCCGGGCCGGGACGAGATGCCGCCAATGGTCTCGCCCACCTCATCGGGTTCGCATTCGATGCACAATCCGTCAGGTCCGCGCACCGGCATCTCGCTTTCCACGTCGAAGCGGATCACGCGGCTGGGCAGCAGCCATTCCAGATAGTCCGGCACCCGGCCCACTGCGCCGACCGTGCCGTCGTAATTCAGCATCGAGACATTGCCTTCGGTGGAGCCGTAAAATTCCACGATGCGCGGAATGGCGAAGCGGTCCTGGAACTGTTTCCAGATTTCCGGGCGCAGACCGTTGCCGGTGATGGCGCGGATCTTGTGGCCGCGGTCCAGCGGCGAAGGCGGGGCGTTCAGCAGATAGCGCGCCAGCTCGCCGATATATTCGAACATGGTGGCGCCGTATTTGTGGATGTCGGGCCAGAATTCGTGCGCCGAGAATTTGCGCTTCAGGATCAGGGAGGCGCCCGCGAAGAAGGCGATGCCCACGGCGCAAACCCCGCCGGTGGAATGATACAGCGGCAGCGGATCATAGACCCGGTCACTCTCGCGTGGCCTGAGCGCCCCGACAAAGCCACTCATCATGAACATCATGCGCATATGGCTGAAATTGGCGGCCTTGGGCATACCGGTGGTGCCGGAGGTGTAGATGTAAAAGGCGCGTTCCTTCAGCGTCACCCCGGCGCGATGCTGCTTGCCGGGCGAGGCCTCGGACGCCGTCGCCAGTAACGCACTGAGGTTGCCGCCTTCGCCCTCGATCCATTCGACTGGCCGTCTCTCAAACGGGGCCTCGCGGAAATTCTGCGCCAGCTCGGCGCCGACAATGGCGTGCTTTGCGCCCGAAATGCCGATGGAATGCGCCAGCGCCGCGCCCGACAGGTTTGTGTTGATCAGCGCCACCTGCGCCCCGACCTTGAACAGGCCCAGCCAGGCGCAGATGTAATCGGGGCGGTTTTCCATCAGCAGCGCCACGCAATCGCCGCGCCCGATTCCCGCCGACAGCGCCCAATGGGCATAGCGGTTGGCGCGCGCGTCCAGCTCGCCATAGGTCATCACCTGGTCGAGACAATAGATCGCGGCGTTGCCGGGACGGTTGCGGGCCTGCGCTTCCACCACATCCACGATGCTGCGGGTGGCATGGGGCTTGACCAGCCGCAGCAGCCACAGCGTGCGCACGATCGTCGAGATATAGGTGTATTCGCGCTTGAGCGCGGCCGCCCATCTTTTTATCACAGGCTCATGCCCGCTTCTCTCCCGACTCACAGCTTGAGCCCGGCACCCGTTCTAATCAAGATGTGGGCATGGATGAGGCACTCGACCTGCGCGGCCTGAAATGTCCGCTTCCGGCGCTTTTGGCGAAGAAGAAGCTGACGCAATTGCCGCCCCACACCGTGCTGGCGGTATGGGCCGACGATCCCATGGCGGTGGTGGACATTCCGCACATGTGCCACGGCGAAGGCCACGCCGTGGAGAGCGTGGCCTCGCGCGATGGCTATAGCGAATTCGTGCTGCGGGTTAAGGCCGGGGGTTAGGCGGCGCCGCTTCCGGTCCCAGCCGCGCGATCACGTCGGCCGCGGCGAGCGCCCGTGGCTCCTTCGCCGCCTGGTCCGCGCTCATCAGCACGATCTCGGCATAGGCCTCGTAATTGGTGCGCACTACCACATCCACCATCGGGTCATAGGCGAAACCCCAGCCGCCCCAACCACCCCATCCGCCATAGCGCGGACGCCAGAAGGGATCGTAAGCCCCCGGGCCATAGGGCACGGTCTGCACCGAGGTGTTGGCGCGGGTGTTGCGGGTGTCGAACATGAAGTGGGTCGAACCAGCGGCGCGGGCCACTTCGGCGGCACGCAGCAGCAGATAGGTCTCCACCGTTTCGCGCGGCGTGGCGGTGTTGCCGGTGAAGGTGATGCGGTAGCGGTTCTGCGCCAGCGCCCGGTCGGTATAGCCGGTCTCCTGGCCCTGCAGCCGCGGGGCATAGGGGGTGGGGGTCATGCAACCCGCCAACCCCAGCGCCAAGGCTAAAACCAGCCCCTTTGCCAAAGGCGGCAACTGGGGACGAGAAAAGGCACTTCGAATGGTCATTACAGGCTCCTGTCCGCGCCCCTCGCGGTTGGTCCGGTTAATATAGTAACGGCCCGGGCCAAATCCCAGTTCCGGCAACGGCTTTCGCCGCCAGTTCCGGCCGCAGGACCTTGAATTTGCGGGATTTCCCCCCCGCCCAAGGGTCATTTTGCACTGCACCCTCTTGCTAAAGACCTCCGGTCAGTGGAAGTTCGCCCCTGTCCGGCACACAAGGGTCGGGCAGGCCCCAACAGGGGCCGCAGCCCGGCGCGCGAGCCGGTCCAATAACGGGTTTCTGGGGGCCTGAACGATCGCCATGTACGGTCTTTCGATATTCCTGCAATCGGCCCTTTGTCTGATTCTGATTTTGGTCTGCAGCCTGTCCGTGCAGCTGGCCGGTCTGGCGTGGGTGCGCGTCTTCCGCAAAAGCCCCAAGCTGCGCGTCGCCGAACTTCCCGACGCCGAACTGCCCCACGTGCTGGTGCAACTTCCGGTCTGCAATGAAGGTCATCTCGCGGTGCGCGTCGCCGCCGCCGCTTCGCGCATGGACTGGCCGAAAGACCGGCTGACCATCCAGCTGCTGGACGATGGCGAAGGCGAAGGTCATGAGGCGCTGGCCGCCGCGGTTCGCGCCGTGGTTCCCGCTGACATCAATTTTCATATTCTGCGCCGCGGCGACCGCAAGGGCTTCAAGGCCGGCAACCTGGCCTTCGGCCTTGCCCATTCCGACGCGCCCTTCGTTGCCGTGCTGGATGCCGACTTCGTGCCGCCGGCCGATTTCCTGCGCCGCACCGTTCCGGTGCTGCTTGCCGACAGCGGCCTGGCCTTCGTGCAGTCGCGCTGGGGCCATGCCAACCGCGCCGCCAACTGGCTGACGCGGGTTCAGGGCCTGCTGCTGGATTCCCATTTCGCGGTCGAACAGGAAGCGCGTTTCCGCGCCAGCCTGCCGCTGTCCTTCAACGGCAGCGCCGGCGTGTGGAATCGCATCGCCATCGAACAGGGTGGCGGCTGGACCGGCGACACGCTGACCGAGGATCTGGATCTTTCCATGCGCTGCATGATGCAGGGCTGGCGCGGCGCCATGGTGTCCGATCTCGTCGTGCCCGGTGAACTGCCGCAGACCGCCGCCGCGTGGCGCGCGCAACAGGCGCGCTGGACCAAGGGCCATGCCCAGGTCGCGCGCAAGCTGCTCCCCAAACTTTGGGGCAGCGCCCTTCCGGTGTGGAAGAAGGCGGCGATGACCATGCAGATGTGCCAGTTCGGCTTCTACATGCTCGCCTTTGCCAGCGCCGTGATCTCGCTGACCCTTATGTATATGGGCGTTGTCTATTATCCCGGCGTGGCAGGCCTCGGCCTTCTGGTCACCGCGCTCGGCATCTGTTCGTCCATCGGCTATCTCTATCTGGGCCAGCGCATGCTGGACCGTCACCGCGAAAGCCGCCTGATTCCGTCGCTGCTGCTGGCGGTGGTGTTTCCCTCCGGCCTGATCCTGGCCAACACCCGCGCCACCTTCGAAGCCTTCTTCTCCAGCCGCATGGATTTCAACCGCACCACCCGGGTGGGCGAAATCCAGAAGGGCGGCTGGCGCGGCGCGCCCGAGCTGATCGTCGGCGTGCTGCTGCCGGCCTTCGCCTTTGCCGAATCCAACTGGAACGCGCTGTTCTTCTTCTTCGCGGTGTCGGGCCTGGTGTCGATCGGCGCCATGGGCTTCGCGGGCTCCCCCAAGCGGGTGCGCCAGCAGATCACCCCCGGCGAGTAGCCTGTTTTTCGACGCTTAACAGGTTCTTAAAGAATTCCGCCGTCTTCTAATCATTAAAATCCGGTCCTGCGGCCTAACCCCTTCTTTGGGGATGGGACTTAGCGTTGGACCGGGCTGAGGACGAAGCGGGACATGCGGACAATCGTAAAATTGGCGGCCGTTGCGCTGTTGGCGCTCAGCCTGGAAGGCTGCGCCACCGCGCCCATGGAATATAGCGAGATGCCGCGCAAGACCGGGCGCAGCGTCGTGCAGAATGACGGCCAGAAACCGCTGCAATGCGTGCCGTATGCGCGCCTGCATTCCAAGGTCAAGATCTTCGGCGATGCCTGGACCTGGTGGGACAAGGCGGAAGGCAAGTATCCGCGCGGCTCCGCGCCGGAAAAAGGCACCATCCTGGTGCTGCATGATTATGCCGGCCCGGAACATGGCCATGTCGCGGTGGTGCGCAACCTGGTGTCGGCGCGCGAGATCCGCATCGACCACGCCAACTGGCTCAATGACGGTTCGATCTATGTGAACAATCCGGTGATGGACGTCAGCGCCGACAATGACTGGTCGCAGGTGCGAGTCTTCAACATCAAGACCGGCGGCTGGGGCTCCAAGGTCTATCCGGTGCGCGGCTTCATCGGCTCCAAGAGCGACGTCGACGACGAGCCCGAGACGGGCGACAGGCCCGACCTGGTGGCCAGCCTGGTGGGCGGAGCGCCCGGCATCCGCGCCCTGGTCGGCGAAATAAACTAATTCTATCAAATATTTGCGCGAATCTGCGCTATTGTGCCTCGCCCCTCTTTGAGGCGGCGGGAGGCAGGCATATGGTCCCGCCGCACGGGCCACAGATACGTGGCAAACCAGGATGCAGGGGCCGCGTTTTCCTTTCATGCAAAGCCGCATCACCCCGTGAGTCCCAGCCCTTCCGACATCGGCCTGTCGCCCGAGCCCATCGGCACGCCCGTGCCGGCCGTCGGGGGCGTTGAGCAGCCCAAGCCCAAGCGTGCGGGACAAATGACCCTGACGCTGGGCGCTCTGGGCGTGGTGTTCGGCGATATCGGCACCAGCCCGCTTTACGCCCTGAAGGCCACCGTGCTGGCGACGCAGGGCGGCGTGCCCAACCACATGGCGGTGATGGGATCGCTGTCCCTGATCTTCTGGGCGCTGATCCTGGTGGTGACGGTCAAGTATGTCCTGATCATCATGCGCGCCGACAATGACGGCGAAGGCGGCACCCTGGCGCTGGCGGCGCTGGCGCACCGCTCGCCCGGCCTGTCGCGGCGCATGAAGAACATGATCGGCATCAGCGCGATATTCGGCTTGGCGCTGTTCTATGGCGATGGTGTGCTGACGCCCGCCATCACCGTGATGTCGGCGATTGAAGGCCTGAAAGTGGAAAACCACGCCTTCGAGCCGCTGGTGGTTCCGCTGTCGTTGATCCTGCTGGTCGGACTCTTTCTGGTGCAGAGCCGGGGGTCCAACAAGCTTGGCAAGCTGTTCGGACCCATCATGGTGGTTTGGTTTGTGGCGCTGGCAGGTTTCGGCTTCGCCTCGATTCTGCGCAATCCCGTCATCCTGACCGCGATCAATCCGCTGTATGCGCTGGACATGTTCCTGCATGCGCCCTGGGTGTCGTTCGTGGCGCTGGGCGCGGTGGTGCTGGCGGTGACGGGTTGCGAGGCCCTCTATGCCGATATGGGCCATTTCGGCCGGAAACCGATCCAGTATGGCTGGCTGTTCCTGGCGCTTCCCGCGCTGGTGCTGAACTATTTCGGCCAGGGCGCGGCACTGCTTCGCGAACCGGCGGCGGCAGCGCATGCCTTCTTCGCGCCCATACCCCAATGGGCCCATTGGCCGATGGTGGGTCTGGCCACCGTGGTGGCGATCATCGCGAGCCAGGCGGTGATCACCGGCGTCTTCTCGATGACCCAGCAGGCGGTGCAGCTGGGCCAGTTGCCGCGCATGGAAGTGCGCCACACCAGCGCCACCGATTACGGCCAGATCTATGTCCCGCGGGTCAATCTGCTGCTGTGCATCGGCGTGGTATTGCTGGTTCTGATCTTCCGCAATTCGGATTCCTTGCTGGCGGCCTATGGCCTGGCGGTGACGGGCGTCATGGTGATCGACACCTTCAACGCCGGCCTGGTGGCGAGCAAGCAATGGCGCTGGCCGGCCGTGTTCGCTTTCTGCCTGTTCGCCACCATGGGATTCAGCGATTTCATCCTCTTCGTCGCCAACGCCCTGAAGATACCGCAGGGCGGCTGGCTGCCCTTGCTGCTGGCGGCGGCGGTGGTGGTGATGATGGACACCTGGCGGCGCGGCCGCCGCGTGCATCTGGAAAAGGTGCGCAGCGAATCCCTGCCCTTGTCGCTGTTCCTGGAGCGCGCCGACAAGAGCACCACCCGCGTCGCGGGCCTGGGCGTGTTCCTGTCGTCGCGCACCGACATCGTGCCCGGCGCGCTGCTGCACAATCTCAAGCACAACAAGGTGCTGCATGAGCGGGTGGTGATCTGCAACGTGGTGGTCGAGGACACGCCGTTCGTGGCGCCCGACCAGCGCATCGAGGTCGAAAAGCTGGGCAAGGGCTTTTACACTGTCCGGATTCATCACGGGTTTTACGAGACGCCGGACGTGCCCCAGGCGCTGGAAGACGCCCGCCGCTTCGGCCTGGCGCTGGACGTGGACACCGCGACCTTCTTCATCGGCCGCGAGACGCTTGTGACCGCGGAGCGATCCGAACTGGGCATATGGCGCAACTGGCTTTACCGCCATATCGCCGGCGCGGCGCTGTCGCCGGCGCGCTTCTACCAGTTGCCGACCAACCGCGTCGTCGAACTGGGCACGCAGGTTTCAATCTAGAGCGTAGACCAGGGCCTTGAGATAGGCCGATTCCGGCAGCAGCGGATGCACCGGATGGTCCACGCCCGCGCCCGCCTGCCGGATCAGGGCGGCACGGCGGCCCGCGCGCAGCAAGCCCTGGGCGCATTCCGCCGCGAAACGCTCGGGCGGGATATTGTGCGAACAGGACGCGATCAGCAGGAAGCCGCCCGGCGCGGTGACATCGGCCGCCAGCCGCGCCAGCTTGCGATAGGCCTTGGCGCCCGGCTCAAGATCTTTTTTGGATTTCACGAAAGGCGGCGGATCGGCCAGCACGATGTCGAAGGTCTCGCCCGCCGCTTTCAGCCGCGCCAGTTCCTCGAACACATCGGCTTTCACCGCCTGAATGGAAACACCGTTGCTGCGCGCGCTTTCTTCCGCCAGCGCCAATGCGGGCGCCGAGGAATCCAGGCATACCACTTCCTTGGCGCCCGCCTTGGCGGCGGCGATGCCGAAGCCGCCGGTATAGGAATAGGCGTCCAGCACGCTCTTGCCCTTGGCCAGGCCGGCGATGAAGGCGCGGTTGTCGCGCTGGTCGTAATACCAGCCGGTCTTCTGGCCTTCCTGAAGATCGGCGATGTAGCGCACGCCATTTTCTTCCACCGCGACGCGATGGCCTTCGCCCTTGGCCGTCTTCACATAGGAGTCGAGTCCCTCCAAGGCGCGGTTCGGGGCGTCGCCGCGCAGGATCACGGTCTTGGGCTTCAGCACCTTGTCCAGCGCCATCAGGATCGCGGCCTGCTGCTTTTCCATCCCGGCGGTGCCGATCTGCACCGTCAGCGTGTCGCCGAACCGGTCGATCACCAGGCCCGGCACGCCATCGCCTTCGGCGTGGAACAGGCGATAAAAGGGCTTGTCATAGACGGCGTTGCGCAGCGCCAGGGCGCGCGTCACGCGGGCGGCAAAAAATTCGGCATCGATGACGACATCGCATTCCTCGGCCAGCAGCCTGACCGCGATCAGGCTCTTGGGATTGAAATAGCCGGTGCCGAAGGCCCGTCCGTCATCACCCCGCACATTGACCACCGCGCCGGGCGCGATGGCCTTGGCCGCTTCGTCCATGCGGATTTCGTTGGAGAAAATCCAGGGCGATCCGCCGCGGGCGCGCTTGCCCTTGGGCAATATGATGGTTTTGCGTGACATGGTGAGACCTGTACAGCCCTCTTGCGCACCCGTCCATGGCATCCTTAGATGCCGGTCAAACCGCAGGAGGAACAAGACCATGGCCGTGGACGGAAAGTGGGAAATCACCATCAATTCGCCGATGGGCGCGCAAAAGGCCACTTTGGACCTCGCCACCAGCGGCGAAACGCTGACGGGCACGCAGGCCGCCGCCCAGGGTTCCGGCCCGCTGGAAAATGGCAAGGTGGACGGCGACAATGTGAGCTGGTCGGCCAAGATCAGCTCGCCCATGCCCATGACGCTGGATTTCACCGGCACGGTGGAGGGCGACAAACTGTCCGGCAGCGTCAAGGCCGGCTCGTTCGGTTCATTCCCCTTCACGGGTAACCGCAGCGCCTGATATAAGTTAAGACGTTCCGTAAGGGGCAGCCGCTGCGACGGAACAGGTCGGCTGCCCTTTTGCTTTGGAGCTGCGCCGATGTCCATTCACAAGGAAGGTTACCCGTTCATCGCCCTGTTCGCGGCGGTGAACCTGCTGGCCTTCCTGTTCGCCGCCTGGCTGGGCTGGCTGCTGCTTCCCGTCACCATCTGGTGCGTCGCGTTCTTCCGCGATCCGGATCGCAAGACACCGGACGACGCAGGCCTGATCATCTGCCCCGCCGACGGCAAGCTGCTGCCGATCATCGAAGCGGTGCCGCCCGCCGAACTGGAGATGGGCGACGCGCCGCGCAAGCGGCTTTCCATCTTCATGAACGTCTTCAACGTGCATGTGAACCGCAATCCGGTGTCGGGCACGGTGATCGCCAAATCCTACCGCCCGGGAAAATTCTTCAACGCCTCGTTCGACAAGGCCAGCATCCACAATGAGCGCATGTCGATCCGCTTGCGCCCGGAAGGCGATGACGGGGCACGTGATCTCGCCGTGGTACAGATTGCCGGGCTGGTGGCGCGGCGCATCGTCTGCGATCTCACCCAGGGCCAGAGCGTGCAGCGCGGGGCGCGCTTCGGCATCATCCGCTTCGGCAGCCGGGTGGATGTCTACCTGCCGCCGAACACCGAAATCCTGGTGGCGGCCGGCATCACCACCGTCGCAGGCGAAACCGTGCTGGCGCGGTTCGTATGAACCTGGACAAGCCCGACCGCATCTCCCGCCGCAAACGCGCCCGCCAGATCGTGGCGGCGCGGCTGGAGCGGCTGGAAGACATTTCCATCGGCAAGCTGGTGCCCAGCTCGATCACCTTGCTGGCGCTGGCCAGCGGCATCACCGCGATCCGCTTCGCCATCGACGGCAAGTGGGAGATCGCGGTCACCTTCATCATCTGCGCCGGCATCCTGGACATGCTGGACGGGCGCGCCGCGCGCCTCTTGGGCGCCGACAGCCGTTTCGGGGCGCAGCTCGACAGTCTGGCCGACCTGGTCAGCTTCGGCGTGGCGCCCGGCATCATCATGTACCGCTGGAGTCTGGAACAGATGGGCCATCTGGGCTGGATCGTGGCCCTGATCTTCTGCGCCTGCGGCGCCATCCGGCTGGCGCGCTTCAATGTCGAAAGCGTGCGCGACGAGGGCGCCACCAAGGGCAACCCCTATTTCACCGGCCTGCCGACACCGGCCGCCGCCTGCATGGTGCTGCTGCCGCTGCTGGTCTCGTTCCAGTGGAACGATCCTGTGGTGCGTGAGCCGTGGGTCTCGGGCGCGATGCTCGCTCTGACCTCGATCCTGATGGTCAGCCGGCTGCCCACCCCGTCGATCAAATACATGAAGCTGCAGCGCCAGCATCAGATCCTGGCGGCCGTGTTCTTCGCCCTGCTGGCGGCGGCGCTGATCGTCTGGCCCTGGGCGACCATGACCGCCGGGTTGCTGATCTATGTGGCGTCGATTCCGTTCGCCATCTTCGCGCACCACCCGCGCTACGTCGCCAAGCGCGCCTTGCGGCAGTAAGCATTCACGACAAACGCCCATACGCGCCGCGCGGCAGAAGCCACGCAACGCGTTGGGGCAAACTGTGAATCTCTTTCAACAACCACAGCCCCTCCTCCCCCTTCAGCGCGTAGCGCGGCAAGGGGGAGGTGGTTTCAGCGTGCGCAGCGAAGCTGCGCGAAAGCTGAAACCGGAGGGGGTTGAAACCTACTTAGCAGGCGGAGCGAACCCGCCCATCAGGCGCGGACGGAAAGGCGCGGCCTGGCTGGGATTGTACTGGAAGCTCTGATTGTAGCTGTTGTAGGTCGGGCCGTTTTCCTGGTTGCCGCCCTGGCCGAGGTGGATCTGGCCGAAACCGCCGCCGCCACCGCCGCCGCCTTCGGGATCGCCGCCGACGCCGCCGCTCCAGCCGCCACGGTCGATCTGCAGACCGGCGGTCTCGTCAAAACCCTCTTCCATCGGGGGACCATATTCGGCGCCCTGCTCATAATAACCACCGGCGGGGGGGCCATAGGCCGCGGGGCCCATGTCGGGCGCGACGCGCCATTCGCCATGCCATTCGCTGCGATAGGCGCCGGCCGAGCCATAATCATAGTAACCGCCCCGGCGCATCGCCGGACGGGACGCCATGCGGCGGACCGCCTTGCGGACGGTGCTGCGCTTGGCGGGCTTGGCTTTCGCCTTGTCCTCGCAGACGCAGGTGACTTTGCTGGTATGGGCTTGGGCCGGACCGATAGCGGCCAGACTGGTGATGGAAACCAACGCGGTGGTCAGCAAAAAGCCGGCCGTAACAACACTTACCCTCATCGCACTCTCCTTCAAACTTTGAAGCGTGTCGCGGGGCATGCGATCGCGTGTCTTGATATGGGACGTTCTAAACTGGGACAGTGGCCATGGCGAGCGGCGAGTGAAGTGTTGGTTAATTTCCACAACCAGCGTCCGCAAAGTTCCGCGGCGCAAAGCCGGTCTTAACGTCTAGGCCGCAGAATTGCCGGGTTCACCGGGATTTTCATGACCGCCGACAACCCCATCTGGGCGCCCGACGCTGACGCGGAAGCGCATCGCGAAAGCCGCATCAACCTGGCGTTGCTGCGCGGGGTGCTGGAAAATCTGCGCAGCCACCGCAGGACGATGCCGCTGTTCGCGCTGGTGGTGGCGGTGATGTTCTCGCAATGGGTTTCGCCGCTGTGGCTGGGCGTGTGGTACGCCCATGTGATGCTGGGCGTCGGCGCGCAGCTTTTGATGATCCGGAATTTTCCCGACGGCGATCTCGCGCCGGACGCGGTGCGCAAATGGACCTGGATCGCGTCCGGCGCCAACCTGTTCTTTGTCGCCAACTGGACGTCGCTAGGCTGGTACCTCTGGGTGCCCGGCAACGAATTCAATCACATGCTGATCGCCATCGTGCTGGCCGCGACGGTGACGGTGCAGGCGACAGTGGCGGGCGCAAGCCGCAAGATGGCGGTTCCTGCCTTCTGCCTCTATGCGGCAGTGATGGCGCTGGTGCCGCTGCAGGAACACAGCGCCCAATCGATTTATCTGGCCATGGTGACGCCGTTTTACGTCTGGTACATCGCCACCATCGCCCGGCAGAATCACAGCCGCGCCCGCGCCGCCGTCGCGCTGGTGGAGGAACGCAATGCGCTGCTGGCCGAACTGGTGATGGCCAAGATCGAATCCGACCGCGGCCGGGAACGCGCCGAAGCCGCCAGCCTGGCCAAATCGCAATTCCTCGCCAATATGAGCCACGAACTGCGCACGCCGCTGAACGCGATCCTGGGCTTTTCCGAAGTCATCTCTACCCGGATGTTCCACGACACGCCGGAGCGCAATTACGAATATGCCGCGCTGATCAATTCCTCGGGCCATCACCTGCTGGCGCTGATCAACGACATTCTGGACCTGGCCAAGATCGAGGCAGGCCGCTGGAAACTGGAAGAAGGCGCGGTCGACCTGCACCGCGTGGCCGACGATGCGCTGCAACTGGTGCAGTGGCGCGCCAAGAATGCCGACGCCAAGCTGGAAAACGGCATCGATCCCGAGATGGACATGGTCTATGGCGATGAGCGCGCGATCAAGCAGATCCTGCTCAACCTGCTGTCCAACGCCGTGAAATTCACGCCCGAACATGGCTGCGTCACGGCCTTTGCCTGTGCGGGTCCGGATGGCGGCATAGTGTTCGGTGTCGCCGATACCGGCGTCGGCATCGCACCCGAGGACCATAGCAAAGTGTTCGACAGTTTCGGCCAGGGCAAGCATGACATCGCGCTTCCCGAAAAGGGCACCGGCCTGGGCCTGTCCATCGTCAAGGGCCTGGCCGAAGCCCATGGCGGCCATGTCACGCTGGAAAGCGAAGTCGGCAAGGGCACCCGCGTCAGCATCCATCTGCCTGAGACGCGCGTGCGCCCCCGCGGCCGCAAGGACATTAGCGAACTCGCGCACTTCGTCGCTTAGCCCCTCCGGTTTCAACTTTCGCGAAGCTTCGCTTCGCACGCTGAAACCACCTCCCCCGCCTGTGCGCTTCGCGCACGCAGGGGGCGAGCATGGCGGCCAGCCATGCGAACGACCTGCGTAGCTTCAGCTAGCTTTTTTCAGGACCTGCTGACCGCCATGCGTCAAGGCATGGACGAAGGCCAGCTTCTCGATCACCTGCGGCGTCAGCACGAAGGGATAGAGATCGAGCAGGCCCATGCTGCGGTTCAGGCTGTTGGTGGCGAATTCGATCGGCAGCCAGGCATCAATCAACTGATCCATGCGGGTGGCCTTGTAGGGATCGAAGTCGATTTTGGCGCCCAGCGCGCCTTGCGCCCGGCGCGGCTTTACCTTCAGGCCGAAGGCGCCCGCCGTCTCCAGCGTGTCGACAATGTGCAAGTAATGCGCCCAGGTCTCGGCGAAATCCTCCCAGGGATGGGTGGTGGCATAGACGCTGACATAACCTTCCTGCCAGCCATGCGGCGCGCCTTCATTGTAATGTTTCTGCAGCGCCTGGTCGTAATCCAGCCGGTCGTCGCCGAACAGGGCGCGAAAGGCATCGAGCCAGCCAGGTTGCGTCGCCACCAGCCGGTCCCAGAAGTAATGGCCGCTCTCATGCCGGAAATGGCCCAGCAGGGTGCGATAGGGTTCGCCCATCTCGCCGCGCACTTTTTCGCGCGTGACGTCATCGGCTTCCTTCAGCGCCAAGGTGATCAGGCCATTGTCATGGCCGGTCATCACGCCCTGGGCATGGGTTTCGGGCATGTCGGCGAGAAATTCGAAGGCCAGGCCATGCTCGGGATTGTCGTTGCGGTTTTCCAGCGGCAGGCCGAGCCGGAGCAGGGAATAAAACAGCCGGTGCTTGGCGATCTCGATCTTGCCCCACAGCACATCGTTGCCGGGTACGGTCAGGTCGGGAATGGTCTTGTTGTGGCGGCAGGCGGCGCAGAAATCTTCGGTCCCGTCCGCAGGCACCATCCAGTTGCAGGTATAGGCCTCGTAATTTCTGCAAAATTTATAGGCAACGCCCTGGGCGGCCAGCGCTGTCCAGCCGCCATCCTCCTTGGTCTCCAGAGCCGAAATCTCCGTCAGATCAGGGATATAGCCCAAGGCCCGGCCGCAGCTTTCACAGCGGATATTCTCGAAATACAGGAGCTGGCCACAGCCTTGGCAGCTGAACAATTTCATGGGACGGTTCCTTCGATCAGGCAGGGAACGCCGGGTTTTTAACCTAGTTCCAAGTACATAGCTGCTGCGGCGGCGCGGCGTGATGACGCCCCTTCGCAACTGCGTCATAGTTATTTGCCCGATCGGATTTCCCATGAGCATCCAGGCCGCCCTGCGCCACGTCACCCGCTACCGCTATGACCGCCCCATCAGCCTGGGGGCGCAGACCATCCGCCTGCGGCCGGCGCCGCACACCCGCGCCAAGGTCCTGGCTTACAGCCTGACGGTCGAGCCCGAAGGCCACTTCCTCAACTGGCAGCAGGACCCGCAGTCGAACTGGCTGGCGCGAATCGTATTTCCGGAAAAGGTCGATCACTTCACCGTCGCTGTTGACCTGACGGTCGAGATGAATGTGATCAATCCCTTCGACTTCTTCCTGGAGCCGGAGGCCGAGGAATTTCCCTTCACCTATGCGCCCGAGCTGAAGGCCGAGCTGGAGCCGTACCTGCAAACCAGCGACATCGGCAAAAGCTTCGACGCCTATCTGGCGAAAGTCAGCCGCGAGAAAAAGCACACCACCAATTTCATCTTCGACCTCAATGCGCAGATCTCGCGCGACATTTCTTATCTGATCCGCATGGAGCCCGGCATCCAGACGCCGGAAGAAACCCTGACCAAGGCCTCCGGCTCCTGCCGCGACAGCGCCTGGCTGCTGGTGCAGATGCTGCGCCATCTGGGCCTGGCGGCGCGCTTTGCCAGCGGTTACCTGATCCAGCTCAAGCCCGACGTGAAATCGCTCGACGGCCCGTCGGGCACCGACGTGGATTTCACCGACCTGCATGCCTGGTGCGAAGTCTATCTTCCGGGCGCCGGCTGGGTTGGCCTGGATCCCACCTCGGGCCTGTTCGCCGGCGAAGGCCATATTCCGCTGGCCTGCGCCGCCAATCCGACACAGGCCGCGCCGATCTCGGGCGCGGTGGAAAAAGCCGAAGTGCTGTTCGACTTCGACATGAGCGTGACGCGGGTGAAAGAACCGCCGCGCGTCACCAAGCCGTACAGCGAAGAACAATGGGCTGAAATCGAAGAGCTGGGCGACGTCGTCGACAAGGTTCTGAACAGCCATGACGTGCGCCTGACCATGGGCGGCGAGCCGACCTTCGTCTCCATCGACGACCGCACTCATGCCGAATGGCACACCGCCGCCGTTGGCCCCACCAAGCGCGCGCTGGCCGACACGCTGATCCGCCGCCTGCGCACCCGCTTCGCGCCGGGTGGCATGCTGCATTACGGCCAGGGCAAGTGGTATCCGGGTGAATCCCTGCCGCGCTGGGCCTTCGCGCTTTACTGGCGCACCGATGGCGTGCCGCTGTGGAAAAGCGCCGAACGCATCGCGCCGGAACACGTCAATTATCAACCGACCGTCGAGGACGCCAAGGCGCTGACCGACGCCCTCGCCAAGAGGCTGGGGCTGGATGCGTCTTACGCCATCCCTGCTTACGAAGACTTCTGGCATCACCTGGCGCAGGAACGCGCCCTGGCCGCCAATGTCGATCCGCGCGATTCCAAGCTGGAAGATCCCGAACTGCGCGCCCGCCTGGCGCGGGTGTTCGAACGCGGCCTGAGCCATGCCGTCGGCTATGTCTTGCCGGTGGAAATGGGCGTGGGGCGCTGGATCAGCGAGCATTGGACGACCCGCAGCGGGCACCTGTTCCTGCTGCCGGGCGACAGCGCCATCGGCTTCCGCCTGCCGCTGAATTCCTTGCCTTACGTGCCGCCGCAGCAGCGCAGCTTCGTGCCGCCGCCCGATCCCTTTGCGCCTTTGCCGAGCTTTGACACGCCGGAGCCCCGCGACACCAGCGGCCAAAGCTATACCAACGGCAAGGGCAACGGCCGCGCGGCGCCGGTGGAAGGCCCGTTCCGCGCCGTCAACACCCAGGTCACCAACCTGGCCGCCGAGCCAGCGGTGCGCACCGCGCTGACGGTGGAGCCGCGCGACGGCCGCCTCTGCATATTCATGCCGCCCACGCCCAGCGCCGCCGATTATTTCGTGCTGCTGCAGGCGGTGGAAGAATGCGCCGAGGCGATGGACGTTGCGGTGCATATCGAAGGCTATCCGCCGCCCTACGATCCGCATGTCAATGTCATCAAGGTGACGCCCGATCCCGGCGTGATCGAGGTCAATATCCATCCCGCCAAGGACTGGCGCGAACAGGTCGAGATCACCAAGGCGCTGTACGAGGAAGCCGCCGCCTGCCGCCTCTCCACCGAGAAATTCCTGCTGGACGGACGCCACACCGGCACCGGCGGCGGCAATCATATCGTGGTGGGGGCGCAGACGCCGCCCGACTCGCCCTTCCTGCGCCGCCCCGACATGCTGAAAAGCATTATCGCCTATTGGCAGAACCATCCGGCGCTGTCCTATCTGTTCTCCGGCCTGTTCATCGGGCCCACCAGCCAGGCGCCGCGCATCGACGAAGCGCGTCACGATTCGCTGTACGAACTGGAAATCGCATTCAACGAAGTGCCGTCGCGCGCCGCGGCCAACATTCCGCCATGGGTCGTGGACCGCGTGTTCCGCAACCTGCTGGCGGATTCCACCGGCAATACCCATCGCACCGAAATCTGCATCGACAAGCTCTATTCGCCCGACGGCCCCACCGGCTGCTGCTGCGCGCCCTGATCGCGCGCTTCTGGCGCGAGCCTTACCAGTCGAATCTGGTGCGCTGGGGCACTGGGCTGCATGACCGTTTCATGCTGCCGCATTTCATCTGGAGCGATCTGGAAGATGTGGTGGGCGACATGAACGCCCATGGCTTCGCCTTTGACGCCGAATGGTACCGTCCGCATTGGGACTTCCGTTTCCCCAAGATCGGCAGTGTCCAGTATGACGGCGTCGGGCTGGATGTGCGCACTGCCCTGGAGCCCTGGAACGTAATGGCAGAGGAAGGCGCGCCCGGCGGCACCGTGCGCTATGTCGATTCCTCGGTCGAACGTCTGGAATTGAAGGTCACCGGCCTGACGCAGGGCCGCCACCAGGTGCTGGCCAATGGCCGCGCCGTCCCCCTGCGCGCCACGGCGCAAAGCGAGGCGGTGGCCGGCGTGCGCTTCAAGGCCTGGAAGCCCGCCCATGGCCTGCATCCCACCATCGATGCGCACGGCCCGCTGGTGCTCGAAATCTGGGACGGCTGGCGCAAACGCTCGATGGGCGGCTGCACCTATCATGTCGCCCATCCCGGCGGACGCAATTTCGAGATTTTCCCGGTCAACGCCTATGAGGCGGAAGGCCGTCGCCTGGCCCGGTTCGAGCCGTTTGGTTTCACCGGCGGCGTGTTCGAGCCCGCCAGGGAGGAAGCCAGCCCGGATTTCCCCTACACTCTCGATCTACGGCGTTAGGGGAGCAGTGATTCGGGGTGTCGGAAGTGGCGGTAGAACCACGCTTTGACGAA
>JAZKDV010000033.1:29321-49144 GCA_040387395.1 Pseudomonadota bacterium
TGCGCGATGGCGAAGGCCTGGTGCGGCCACATTGGCGCGCCTTCGCCCGCACCCTGTCGGGCCTGTCGCGCGAAGAATACGCACGCCGCCAGGCATCGGCCCGCGCCACGGTTCAGGACAATGGCGTCACCTATAACGTCTATGACGATCGCGGCGGCCAGGCACGGCCCTGGCAGCTCGACATCGTGCCCTTCATCCTGTCGGCCAGCGACTGGGCCACGATCGAAGCGGCGGTGCTGCAGCGCGCCAACCTGGCCGACCTGCTGCTGCGCGATATCTATGGCGAACAGCGGCTGATGCGCGAAGGCGTGCTGCCGCCGCATCTGGTCACCGGCCATCCCCAGTTTCTGCGCCCGCTCTGCGGCAGCCAGCCCGCGCACAATGTCCATGTGCATCTTTATACCGCCGACCTGGCGCGCGGCGCCGACGGTTCGTGGAAAGTCATGGCCAGCCGCGTCGATGCGCCCGGCGGCCTGGGCTATGCGCTGGAAAACCGGCTGGTGGTGTCGCAGACCTTCCCGGAGAATTTCGGCGACCTGCGCGTCGCGCGGCTGGCCTCCTTCTTCAATGCCTACAAGGAAAGCGTGCTCGACCTGGGCGCCTCGCGCCGCGACCGCGCCGTGCTGCTGACGCCGGGCCCCTACAACGAAGCCTATTTCGAGCATGTCTATCTTGCACATTACTTGGGCCTGACGCTGGTCCAGGGCGACGACCTGTCGGTGCGCGACGGCCAGGTGTTTTTGAAAACCCTGACGGGTTTGGAAAAAGTCGCCTGCATCTTCCGCCGGGTGGATTCGGATTTCTGCGATCCGCTGGAGTTTCGCGGCGACAGCGCGCTGGGCGTGCCGGGGCTGGTGGAAGCGGTGCGGTCCGGCGGCGTGGTCATGGCCAATGCGCTGGGCGGCGGGGTGATCGAATCCCCCGCCATGGACGCCTACCTTCCCGCGATTTGCGACGCGCTGCTGGGCGAAGATCTGAAAATCCCCGACATCGCCACCATCTGGTGCGGCACCGAGTGGGGCCGCAAGGCAGCACTCTCGCGTCTTGGCAGTTCGATGCTGCGCGACGCCTTCGACGCCCGCCCGCTATTCTCGCGCAATTCCAGCGCCCGGCTGGGCGCGGATCTTTCCAAGGAAGAACGCGAACGCGCCGTCGCCAACATCAATCGCCGCGGCGAGAACATGGTGGTGCAGGAGATATCGCCACTGGGCATGGCGCCGGTGTTCGAGAACGGCAAATTCTCGGCCAGGCCGGTCAGCTTGCGTGTCTTCGCTGCCTGGACGCCTACGGGGTGGATGGTGATGCCGGGCGGCCTGACCCGCGTCGCCGCCGACGACACGGTGCGGGCGCTGTCGATGCAATCCGGCGCCTCATCCAAGGATGCCTGGGTGCTGTCCTCGGCCCCCGTCGACAATTTCAGCCTGCTGGCCAATGGCGGCAAAACGCTGGAAATCAAGCGTCTGGGCGAATCCGCGCCCAGCCGCGCCATGGACAATCTGTTCTGGCTGGGCCGCTATGCCGAGCGCACCGAAAGTTTTGTGCGCATCCTGCGCGCCGTGGCCTCGCGCCTGAATGACGAGCCGGCGGGCGCGCTGGAAGTGGCCCGCAAGCTTCTGATCCCCTTTAGCCATGCCAGCGATTCCCCGATCGAGGAAATCGCCGGCGAGGCCGAGCTGGTCGAGGAAATGCAGCTGCTGATCTACAGCCGCAAGGTCAGCCGCGGTCTGCAGCGCCTGCTGCTGCGGGTCGAACAGACCGCCTGGTCGGTGCGTGACCGCCTGTCGCTCGACACCTGGCGCACCATTCATGCGCTCACCGGCCAGGAAGAATTGCCGTCGATGGACGCGCCGTTCGAGGCGCCGGCGGCGCGCTTCTATCTCGACTCGCTGGTGCGCCGCGCCGCCGCCTTGTCGGGCCTGTCGGCCGAGAACATGACCCGCGGCCCCAACTGGCTGTTTATGGATCTGGGCCGCCGGGTGGAACGCGCCCAGCACCTGGCCTGGCTGGTGCGCCAGACCGTGGGCGAGGCCGAGGTGCGCGAGACCGAGCATCTGCGCATCGTGCTGGAGATCGCCGACAGCGCCATGACCTATCGTTCTCGTTACCTCAACGCCTTCCAGCTCGTGCCCTTTGTCGACCTGCTGCTGCTGGACGAGCACAATCCGCGCTCCTGCGCCTTCCAGCTTGCCGCCATCGAAAGCCATTTGCGCGAACTGCCGCGCATCACGCTCGCCCAGCGCAGCGACATGCCGCGCACCATCGCCCATGAAATGCGCAGCGACATCGCCAACGCCCATCCGGCGCGGCTGGCCTTCTGCGAAAGCGGCCACCGCCCCGGCCTCATCGAACTGACGGACTCGATTCACTTCGATGCCGCGCTGCTGTCGGACGCCATCGCCGATGCCTATTTCCAGCATGCCAGCCGCCGCCGCACCGGCGCAGCGGGGTCGTCCTAGTGGAATTCAAGGTCCGCCATCGCACCACCTATCGCTACCTGCAGGATGTTTCCCATTCCTGGCACCTGGCGCATCTGCGCCTGCGCACCACGCCCGCCCAGACGGTGCATGACAGCACCCTCAGTTTCAGCATGGAGCCGGCCAGCCGGGTGGCGCGCAACGACTATTTCGACAATCCCTGCGAATGGTTTTCCCTCGACCAGCCGCACACCCATCTGGAAGTGATCGCGGAAAGCCATGTCACGGTCGAGCCGCGCCCGGAAAGAACATCGCGCGACAGCCTGACCTGGGAAGAAGTCCGGCGTCTTCTGGAGAATCCCATCGACGAGGAAGCCCGCGATGCGGTGCAGTTCATGTTCGATTCCCCGCTGACAAAGTTTGAAAGCAACATTGCCGGTTATGCGGTGGTGAGCTTCCCGCCGGGCCGTCCGCTGCTGAGCGGGGCGATCGAATTGATGAACCGCATCCACAAGGATTTCCGCTACGACACCACCGTCACCGACGCCACCACGCCGGTGGACCGGGTGTTCGAAATCCGCGCCGGCGTCTGCCAGGACCTGGCGCATGTCGGCATCGCGGCGATGCGCAGCCTTGGACTGCCGGCCCGTTACGTCTCCGGCTATCTGCTGACCCAGCCGCCGCCCGGCATGACGCGCATGCTGGGCGCGGATGCCAGCCATGCCTGGTTCAGCGTCTGGGCGCCGCCCTTCGGCTGGGTTGATCTGGATCCCACCAACAATGTGCTGGTCAGCGAAACCCATGTCACCGCCGCCTGGGGCCGCGACTATGGCGATGTCGCGCCGGTAGGCGGCATCATCCTGGGCGGCCATGACCATGTCGTGGATGTGGGCGTTGACGTGATCCCGGTCGATCAGGCTGCCCCCTCGGTTGCCCCTTAGGGCCGGGCGCGATAAAGCAAAGTCGCTATTCCCGGGCCTTCCATGACGCCTTCCCTGATCCTCGCCATTGCGCTGGCCGCTTCATGCGCAACCATGATCGGCGGCGTGATGGCGCTGAAGCTGGCGGACAAGCTGCCGCTGGTGATGGCTTTTTCCGCCGGCGCAGTGATCGGTGTGGCGTTCTTCGACCTGGCCCCCGAGGCGCTGGAAGCCGGCGCCGGAATCTACAGCGCGGGCGAGTTGCTGGCGGTGGCGGCGCTGGGCTTCTTTTTATACACGCTGCTCGACCGCACCGTGGCGCGGCACGATTGCCAGGGCCAAGTGAACCCGGCGCGCGGCATGGTGGGCGCGGCGAGTTTCTCGGCCCATAGCGTGATGGACGGCTTTGCCATGGGCATCGCCTTCCAGCATTCGCACGAAGTGGGCCTGATCGTGGCGGGAGCCGTGCTGGCGCATGATTTCGCCGACGGCCTCAACACCGTCAATGTGGTGATCCGAAATGGCGGCAGCCGCAATTTCGCGCTGCGCTGGCTGGCGGTCGATGCCGCCGCCCCGATGCTGGGCGCGGCGGCCAGCCTGTTCGTGCGCCCCGATCCCGGCGTGCTGGCTGTCCTGCTCGCTTTGTTCTGCGGCTTCTTTCTGCATATCGGCGCCAGTGGCCTTCTGCCCGAAAGTCACCGCGCGCATCCACGCGTCTCGACCACCATCGCCACCATCGCGGGCGCGGCGTTTTTGTACGCAGTGACGGCGCTAGTCCACTAACCCGACGCAATCGCAGCCCCGCCTCCCCTGCGTGCGCGCAGCGCACAGGCGGGGGAGGTGGTTTCAGCGTGCGAAGCGAAGCTTCGCGAAAGCTGAAACCCGAGGGGGCTACTTAATTTCAGTCAGCAGCGGCTTGCCCGCAAAATGCGCGTCGAGATTGTCCAGCACCAGCTGGCTCATGGCGCGGCGGGTCTCATGGGTGGCGCTGCCGACATGGGGCTGCAGCACCACATGGTCCATCGCATACAAGGCTTCGGGCACCGTCGGTTCATTGATGAACACGTCGAGTCCCGCGCCGCCCAGCTTGCCGCTCTTCAAGGCGTCAACCAGCGCATCCTCGTCCACCACCGCGCCGCGCGCAACATTGACCAGTATGCCGGTCGGACCCAACGCCTCGATCACCGCCTTGCTGACGATCTTCTGGGTCTGGGGCGTGGAGGGAATGATCACGATCAGGAAATCGCTGTTCTTCGCCAACTCCACCAGGTCGGGATAATGCTTCCAGCTCACATCCTTCACGGGATTGCGGCTGTGATAGGCGACCGTGTTGTTCATCGCCTCGGCGCGCTTGCCGATTTCCTTGCCGATGCGGCCCATGCCCAGGATGCCGACGCGCTTGCCGCTGGCCTTCTGCGCCAGGGGATAGTCGCCTTCCTTGTTCCAGCGCCCCGCGCGCACATATTGATCCGACGCCACCAGCCGGCGGGCGGTCATGATCATCAGGCCGATGGCCAGATCGGCGACGTCGTCATTCAGCACGTCAGGGGTGTTGGTCACGGGAATGCCCTTGGTGCGGGCATACTCCACCGGGATGCCGTCATAGCCGACGCTGGCCGAGGCAATGATCTCCAGCTTGGGCATGCGGTCGATCATGTCCGGCGGCGGGCCGGAATGACCGTTGGTAACGGCGCCGCGCACAATGCCGGCCACCTTGTCAAAATCCGCCTTGCTGTGAAGACGGTATTTGGCCGCCAGCTCTTTCTGGACTTCGGGACGCAGCTGCACCAGTTGTAAAATATCGATCATCTGTTCTTCTCTTACGGGGCTTCCGCCATGGCTTTCATATTGTCGAGGGCTTCGCTGAAGCGCTTGGTGCGCTGTTGGCGATTGGCAATCTTGGCTTCCGCCGTACCCAGCGGCGCCTGATCGTACAGCAGGGTGTAGACGATCTTGGTCTTGCGGCCGCGGTCCAGCGGCTCCACCGCCAGGGTGCCGTGATAATAGATCGGCGAGCCGGGCTGGATGTCCGACGGCTGCTGACCATAGGTGTAGGAATAGGGCGTCTGCGCCACGATGATCTCGTCGGTCTTGCCGTTGAGGCGGCGATTGGTGCCGACGCTGAGCTGGTTGCCCGAGGTCACCTGACAGGTGACCTTCAGCCAGGCGGCGATGGCGCAATAAGGACCGATCCTGGCCCAGGTCTGGTCCGGCGTACGGTCCACCACCTTTTCCAGAAGGATCACATTCCATTCGGGCGCCGCCTGCGCGGTACCCGACAACAGCATCAGCGCGATTGCTGCGCCTGCGAAAGACCCTATTCTCATCAACATCCCCTTCGCTTTCCGCACCCTTTTATCTCTGATAAAACGCATGCGCGCCGCACGCAACAACACATAAGCGGCTGGGGCCCGCATGTACCGCATTCTGTTTCCGGCGTCGCTGATCCTGTTGGCCGCATGCCTGTCGGCCCAGGCCAAGGACCTGAAAATCCTCACCGGCGCGGGCATGTCCATGCCGGTCCGCCAGCTGGCGGGCGAATATGCCGCCCGCACCGGCAGCAAAGTCGATGTGGTGAGCGACACCGCCGGCGGGGTGCAGAAACGCATGGAATCCGGCGAGGCCTTCGACCTGGTCATCGCCACCACCACCGTGGTCGAAAACCTGACCAGGGCCGGCAAGGTTGGCAGCGCCCACAGCAACCTGGCCCGCATGGTGGCCGGCATTGGCGCGCGCAAGGGGACGGCCCAGCCCGCCATCGGCGATGCGGCGGCGGTGAAGACCACGCTGCTGGCCGCGAAAAACATCTCTTATGTCGATCCGGCCTCGGGCGGCATCACCGGCGTGTTCTTCCTGTCCCAGGCGGACAAGCTCGGCATCGGCAATGAAGTGCGCGCCAAGGCGGTGCTGGCGAAAAACGGCACCGGCGTCGCCGCGGCGGTGGCGGACGGCAGCGCCCAGTATGGCGTGACGCTGATCAGCGAGATGCTGCCCAATCCCAACGTGACCGTGTGGCCCCTGCCCGAGCAGCTCCAGATGACCACCATCTATACCGCCGCTATCGCGACCGATGCGCGAAATGCAATGGACGCCGCGGCCATGCTGAACGACCTTCGTGGCCCAAAGGGGCGCGATGCCAACCTCAAAGCCGGCCTGCAGCCGGTTTCGCCATAATAAAAGGGAGACTCTCAATGGATCGCAGAAAATTCTTTTCCGTCACCGGCGCCAGCGCCGCCGCCGTCGCGGCGGGCGGCATTCCGTCCGCCGAGGCGCAGCAGCAGCAATGGCGCAAGGGCGCCAGTTCCTGCGCCAGCGGCAAGCTGCCGCCGCTGAAGGCCAAGTTGGGCCACCAGTTCGGCACCCTGACCGAACGCAGCGCCTCCTGGGTGGCGCGTTACGGCGTGGATGAGATCTGCACCAGCCCGGTGATAGCCGACCCCACCCGCCTCTATCCGACGCCGGAAGAGATGCGCAAGATGCTGGAGCTGGCCGCCAAGTGGAAGCTGAATGTCGGCATGGTGGACAGCGTGCTGCTGACCTCCTCGCACATCGACCGGGAAAAGAACCCGGCCATCATGCTGGGCCAGAGCCCGCAGCGCGACCGCGATATCGAAGCCTTCCAGAACCATATCCGCACCTGCGCCGCCACCGGCATCAAGACCATCAAGTACAATATGAGCATGCTCGGCGTGGTGCGCACCAACCGCGTTCCGGGACGCGGCGACACGCTGCACGACCGCTGGAATGCCAAGGAGTCGCTGGCCAAGAACCCGCCGCTGACCAAGGCCGGCGTTGTCGGCGCTGACGCTTTCTGGGAACGCATCGACTACTTCCTGCAGCGCGTCGTGCCGGTGGCCAATGAAAACAAGGTGCGCATCGCCTGCCATCCGCAGGACCCGGGCACGCCGCCCGAAGGCTATCAGGGCATTACCAACGTGCTGGGCACCATCGACGGCATGAAGCGCTTCATCACCATGTATGAAAGCCCCTGGCACGGCTTCAATTTCTGCCAGGGCACAGTGTCGGAAAACCTGGCCAATCCGCGCGCCGAACTGTTCGACGTCATCCGCTATTTCGGCAGCCGCAAGAAGATCTTCAACGTCCATTTCCGCAACATCCGGGGCGTGCGCGACGACTTCACCGCCGAGATGTTCCCGGATGAAGGCGATATCGATTTCGTGCAGGCGCTGAAGGTCTATCGCGAGATTGGCTATGAAGACATGCTGATGCCCGACCATGTGCCGGTGGTAGTACCGGCCGATCCCAACGCGCAGCGGGAAAACTTCCCCTTCGCCTTCGGCTATATCCGCGGGCTGATGCAGGCGGAACGCAGCATCACCTGAGGCTTTCACATCGAAAACGGAAAGGCGCGGGCAGGTTCCCGCGCTTTTTCTGTTTCGCCGTTCATGTAGATGAACCGCAGATGAACCCCAGATGAACGGGAAGATGAACGCCCGTTCCAAAGCGCACTTATAAAACCCAGGTTTTTCCGGCACGCAAAGAGATTTATTTTCGCCGTAAAGGAATCATTTGCCGCTTTGCCGCCTTTGACTCGCGCAAATCCGGACGCGGACGCAGCCTCTATCGCAAGGCGCGGCATGGGGCTGGGCCTTCTTATAAAAGAGATATGCAATGTCGGGGATTGCGAAGGCCGTGCTGGCCGCCGCATGGCTGGCGTGCGGGTTGTCGCCCGCGCTGGCGGCGCAAGAAGTGCAGCAGCAAGAGCAAACGGGGCAGTGGCTGAAGGATGGCGACTGCCAGTTGTTCAACGCCGAGGCGAAAGCCGGCGACACCGTCAGCTGGACCGGGGCCTGTATCGATGGCTATGCCAGCGGACTGGGCACCGCCACCTTCACCCAGGACGGCAAGACCCAGAGCTTCACCGCCACTTTCGCGCGCGGCATGATCCCGGACGGCAATGTCGTGGCCAAATGGGGGGACGGCTGGAGCTATGAAGGCGGCATGGTGGAGGGCCGCTTTCATGGCGCCGGCGTGCTGGTCACCGACACCAACGACCGTTTCGAAGGCCAGTGGGCGGACGGCAAGATGAATGGCTTCGGCATCCTGCGCCGCGCCGATGGCGAGCGGTATGCCGGCGACTGGAAGGACGACAAGCCCAATGGCACCGGCGAACTGCGCCGGGCCGATGGCAGCCTGGTGGCCGGGAGCTTTGCCGATGGCAAGCTGCTGCCCAATCAAAAGGCCAATGACACGGCCCCCGCCAAGACCGAACTTGCCAAGGCGCCTGTCTCCACCCCTGCTCCCGCCAATGCGCCGTTCGGCGCGGTATCAGGCAAGACCCTGGCCGGCGTGGACGGTTCCTCCATCGCCCTCAACCAGATCGAAGGCGGCATGGAATTGCAGGTGATGCCGGCCGACGGCAATGCCCGCAAGACGACTTTCACCTTCATGAACGACCGCATGGGCACAGTGGTGGAAGACACCGGCGCGCCTGGCGTGGGCACCAGCGTCACGGGCTTTTTCCGCCTGACGGCCAAGGGCGTGGAAGTGCGCTATGCCGATGGCCGTTCCGCCATGCTGTCGTCCAACGGCGAGGGCGTGCAGATGGCGCTGGAAACCGACGGCAACCAGTCCTGCCGCAGCTGGTATCCGGCGGGACATGTCTTCAGCGAATCCGACAAGAAGGCGGCGCTGAATGCGTATGCCAGCAGACTGGGCCTGCCCGTAGCGGCTGGCGAAACCGGCGGCGGCTGTTCCTTGACAGTTGCACCCGTGGCGATGGGCAGTGCGCCGCCGGTTTCCGCTGCGCCCGAACGGCAGTCCAGTGCGAAAGCGCCGGTGCGCGCCGCAAAGGCGTCCTACAGCGTCGGCGACTATAAGGGGCTGGAAGCCGTCGCCGTGCGTTCGTCGCCGGTGCGCCCGGTGGATGCCACCGCGCCGGTGGAGACCGCCGCCGCCACCAAAATGCCCGACAAGGACTCTGCCTCCGCCTGCCTGAAGGTGGACAGCGATGGCAGCCATTGGGGCTTTCGCAACACTTGCGGCTTTGCGGTGCAGTTCGCCTATTGCATGGCGGGCGGCGACGGCCTGTCTGCCTGCGGCAAGGACGCGGCGGCCGGCAGTGTTGCCGCCAACGGCTTTGGCGCGCTCAGCACCGACAACAGCCTGAAGGAAAGTGATGCACAACACCGCTTCCGCTGGATCGCCTGTGGCGGCGGCGCGGGCGAAGTGGTGGCGCATCTCGACAGCTTTGAACCACCGGCCGGGCGCTGCGAACGCACCCGCACCGCGTCAGCCAATTAAGGGAGCCTGCATGAAACTGTTCCAAACCGCCTGCGCCAGCATCGCGCTTCTGGCCTTGACCAATCTGAGTGGGGCCAATCCGGCGCTTGCCGCCGCCTGCGCCACGCCGGGCGAAGCTGCCGCGCTGAAAACCGCGGTGATGCACCAGGCGATGATGGTCGCGGCCCTGCAATGCAAGGAAGTGAACGCCTATAACCGCTTCATCAAGACCTATCGCGGCGAGCTGCAATCGTCCGACGCCGCACTGAAGGGCTTCTTCGTGCGGCGCGGCGGCGAGCGCGGCGAAGCGGGCTATGACAGCTTCAAGACCAAGGCCGCCAACATCTCGGGCCTGGAACAAGCCAAGGACACCAGGGGCTTCTGCGCCGATGCGCGGGCGCTGTTCGCGGCGTCGGCGCTGAACGCAGGCAGCCTGGCCAGCTTTGTCGAGGCGCGTTCGGCCGGCATGGATATCGGCGCCATCTGTAAGGACTCCCGTCCCGTCATGGCCAAGGCCACCTCCGCGCCGCCGATGCCGCAGGAACCGGTGGCGGTCGCCGCCGCGCCTGCGCCGCTGGTCAAAATGCCCGAGGTCAAAATGGCCCAGGCGCGTCCCGTCCCCGATGACATCACCATCGGCGGCGTGCCGCAGCATCGCCTGGCCGCCAATCCGTATCGCCGCCCCATGGCCGCGCCGTCCGCGCCGGAACCGCAGGTGGAAGAAGAACTGGAAGAGGATGACGTCGCGCCGTCCTACGCCGCGGCGGAAGCCGAGGACCTGCCGCCGCCCCGCCCGCGCGCCTACCAGATTCGCGAACGGCCCCGCGCCTATGGCGAGGATGCCTATGGCTATCGCGATTCCGGTTACCGCGACCGTGGCTATGGCCCGCCGCCCAACTGGCAGTGGCGCGATTATCCGCCGCGCGAATATCTCCCACCGCGTCCGCGCTGGTATCGCGATTACGGCTACTGATCAGCCTTCAACCCGCTCGACCTTGCCGATCAGCAGGATGTAGGACAGCGCGCCCAGGATCGCGACCACCGCCACATAGGTGAGGCCCGGCGCGAAATTCCCGCCCTGCGCCAGGTAGCCGATCACCAGCGGCGTGGCGATGCCCGACAGGTTGGAAATGAAGTTGAAGGTGCCGCCCGTCAGCCCGATCAGGTTGCGCGGTGCAATCGACGAGATCAGCGACCAGCCGATGCTCGCCAGACCGTTGCCGAAGAAGGCGAGCGACATAAAGGCGATCACCAGTTCCGGCGAGTCGACATAATTGGCGCCGATGATGCTGCTGGAAAGAAGCAAGCCGCAGATGATCGGAGTCTTGCGCGCCACGCCCAGGCTGTAACCGCGGCGCAGGATGCGGTCGGACACCAGCCCCGACAGCAGCACGCCGCAGAAGGCCGCCAGGAACGGGATCGAGGCATACAGCCCGGTCTTCACAAAGCTGAGCCCGCGGAATTCGACCAGATAGGTGGGAAACCAGGTGAGGAAGAACCACTGGCACGAGGTCACTGCGAACTGACCCAGATAGACCCCCCACAATTTGCGGTATTTGAAGACAGTGCTGAATTCAGTCCAGGTGACTGTGCGCTTGTCCTTGCGCGACTGCACGCTGCCCAAGTCCACCAGCGCGCCGCCGGCTTCAATCTCGGCGATCTCGGCGGCGTTGGCGCGGGTGGATTCGCGCGGGCTGCGATAGGCCCAGAGCCAGATCAGGCCCCATACGATGCCGCCCACGCCGGTGGTGTAGAATACCGTGCGCCAGCCGTAATGGGACTGCAGCAACAGCAGCAGCGGCGTCAGGAAGGCCAGGCCGACAAACTGGCCCGAGGTGTAAAAGCCGATGGCGCCGGCGCGTTCGCGGTCGGGAAACCAGCTGCTGACCACCATATTGTTGATCATGTAGGAGGGCGCTTCGAGCAGCCCGATCAACAGCCGCAAGGCAATCAGGGTCACGATCCCGCTGACCGCGCCCAGCATGACGGTGGCGAAGGACCACAGGATCAGGATGAGGGGATAGAGAAAACGCGGCGCGATGCGGTCCACCAGCCAGCCGCCGGGTATCTGGCAGAAGGCATAGGTCCAGCCGAAGGCCGACAGCAGCCAGCCCATATGCACCGTGTCGATGCCCAGTTCGGCGCGCATGGCGGGCGCGGTGATGGAAAGATTGCTGCGGTCGAGAAACGTGATGACCACGCTGACGAAGATCATCAGCATCACGATGTATCGCGCGCGGGTCGGCTTTTCGGTCATTGTCATTTTACCACTCCGCGAATGATCCATCTTCGTGACGCCAGACCGGCGGGCGCCAGCGATGGCCCTGGGCCGCGCCGCGTTTCACCGCCTCTTCATTGATCTCGATGCCTAGCCCCGGCCCGCCGGGGATCGCCACAAAGCCGTCGGCATAGGCAAAGGCGTCAGGGTTGCTGACATAATCCATCAGATCATTGGCCTTGTTATAGTGAATGCCCAGGCTCTGTTCCTGGATCACGGCATTGGCGCAGACCGCGTCGAGCTGTAGGCAGGCCGCCAGCGCGATGGGCCCCAGCGGGCAATGCAGCGCCAGCGCCACGTCATAGGCTTCCGCCATGGCGGCAATCTTCCTGGTCTCGGTAATGCCGCCGGCATGGGACGGATCGGGCTGGATGATGTCCACCAGACCGTCAGTCAATACCGTCTTGAAATCCCAGCGCGAGAACAGGCGCTCGCCCAGCGCAATGGGCGTGGCGGTGTGGTTGGCGATCTCACGCAGCGCCTCGACATGCTCGCTCAGCACCGGCTCCTCGATGAACATCAGCTTGAAGGGATCGAGCTCCTTCGCCAGCACCTTGGCCATGGGCCGGTGCAACCGGCCGTGGAAATCCACCGCGATGCCGAATTCCGGTCCCATCGCCTCGCGCAAGGCGGCAACCCGTTCCAGCACCGCGTCGATCTTGGCGTTGCTGTCCAGCCAGGCCATTTCTTCGGTGGCCAGCATCTTGATGGCGGTGAAACCCCGCGCCGCAACCTCTTTGGCGCCTGCCACGATATCGGCGGGGCGGTCGCCGCCGATCCAGGAATAAACCCGCATCTTCTGGCGCACCGGCCCACCCAGCAGCTTGTGCACCGGCTGGCCCAGCACCTTGCCCTTGATGTCCCACAGCGCCTGGTCGATCCCGGCCAGGGCGCTCATGTGAATGGCGCCGCCGCGGTAAAAGCCGCCGCGGTACAAAACCGTCCAGTGATCCTCGATGGCGCCGGGGTCCTTGCCGATCAGATAGTCGGCCAGCTCGGCGACGCAGGCGGCGACGGTTTCGGCCCGCCCCTCCACCACCGGCTCGCCCCAGCCGGTCACGCCCGCATCTGTTTCCACTTTCACGAACAGCCAGCGCGGCGGCACCACGAAGGTGGTGAGTTTGGTGATCTTCATAGCCGCCCCGAAACCCCAGGCTTTTGCTGCCTTTTGCCGGACAGTGACGGCCTTTCGGGACCTGCGCAAGCTTGTCGCAGGACAATCCGCGCGGGGTGAATGGGGCGGGCCGCGCCCTATATTTTGCGCATGAGCCAGCACACCGATGTCGTCCTCAAGACCGCCAGCCTGCGCGCCCTGATGGGGCGCTGCCCCTGCTGCGGCGAAGGCAAGCTGTTCAAGAGCTTCCTCAAGCAGGTCGACAATTGCGCCGCCTGCGGCGAAGCCTTCGGCCAGATCCGCGCCGACGATGCCGCCCCCTGGCTGACCATCATCATCGTCGGGCATGTCTTCCTGCCCTTCGCATTCATGGTCAATGTCGACTTCCTGCCGACCTGGGCGGCGATGACCCTGTGGTCGACACTGTTCGCCGCCATTTCGCTGGCCATCCTGCCGCGCGCCAAGGCGCTGTTCATCGCCATCCTGTGGCAGACCCGCGCCCCCGGCTACAAGCCCATAGAACTGGTCTAGCCGCCGGTCTTGTGACCGTTCTGTTACAATTGCGTGTCAGCCTGCCTTCGAAAAGCGAGGCCTGTGATGCGCATCCCCCTGATTGCCGCTTTCCTGCTGCTGGCCGTGGTTCCCGCCATGGCCGATCCGCGCGGCGATACCCTGGCCGGGATTTCGCGGTGCAACGCCATTGCCGATAACCGCAATTTCCTGAACTGCATCTATGGCGCGGTGCAGCCCTTGCGCGCGCAACTGCAATTGCCGCCCGCGCCCGAGGCGCAAACCCGGCTGGTGCCGCCCGCCCTGGGGTCCGCGCCACCGCCGCGCCCTGCGCCGCCGACGAGCCAGTCACGCGTTCGCAGGGAGTCCGAATTCGCCGGCGGGATGCGCGAGCGGATCGACAATTTCCATTTTGGCCGCGGCGGCTTTTTCAACCTGATGCTCGAAAATGGCGAAATGTATCGCCAGGACCCCAACGATGCGCCGCGGGCGAAGTGGGTTGGCCGGGGTTCGGACTATGTCGTGTATGTGATCAAGGAAGGCCCCCGCAACGCCGTGATGAAGGTAGCCGGCGATCCCAACATCTACCGGATGCAGAAGGTCAACTAAACGCCGACAAAAGGTCAGGAATTGCCCGTTTCCGCCCTATGGCGGGACTCTGAAAACAAGGGGGGAAGTGCTAGATTCCCTGCGCGGCCTTTAAGCCGCGCAACTCATGGGCGGAGCCGGACATGAGAAAAAAATTCCTTCTGGGTGGAGCCCTGGCCGCGAGCGCGGCCGCTGCATTCTGGTTCATTGCCCCGAGTACCGCGCAGAACGCCCCGTCCATTGACGGCGATGACATCGGCGGCACCGTCACCGGCGCCAAAGGGCCCGAGGCCGGGGTCTGGGTGATTGCCGAAACCAGAAGCCTTCCCACCAAGTACGCCAAGATCGTGGTGACCGACGATCAGGGCCGCTTCCTGATCCCCGACCTGCCGCGCGGCAGCTACACCGTCTGGGTGCGGGGCTATGGCCTGGTGGATTCGCCCAAGGTGACGTCCGCGCCCGGCAAGATGCTGTCCCTGAAGGCGGTCGTCGCCCCCAGCGAAGCGGCGGCGGCGCGCTATTATCCCGCGATCTACTGGTACGCCATGCTGGGCATTCCGGCGGCCAATGAATTCCCCGGCACCGGGCCCAGGCCGCAAGGCAATGGCATGGACCCCAAGATGAAAACGCAAGGCCAATGGCTGGACGTGGTCAAGACGAACGGCTGCGTCACCTGTCACCAGCTGGGCAATGCGGCGACGCGCGATTATCTGCCCGCCCTGGGCAAATTCAGTTCGTCCGCCGAAGCCTGGCAGCATCGCATCCAGGTCGGCCAGGCCGGAAATTCCATGATCAACGGCATTGGCCGGCTGGATACCCAGCGCGCCTTGGCGCTGTTCGGCGACTGGACCGACCGCATCCGGGGCGGCGAACTGCCCTTCGCCAAGCCGCCACGGCCGCAAGGCGTGGAGCGCAACATCGTCGTGACACTTTGGGACTGGCACAGCCCCACTCACTACTTGCATGACGAGGTCGCCACCGACCGGCGCAATCCGCGCGTCAATGCCGGCGGGCCCCTGTATGGCGCAGCCGAAGAAAGCACCGATTTCATTCCGGTTCTGGATCCCACCCATCACACCTCCACGCGCATCAAGGCGCCGCCGCGCGATGCGGGCACGCCCACCACCAAGGACAATGTGATCCCGGCGCCCTCGCCCTATTGGGGCGCGACCGCGATCTGGGACAGCCAGACCAACATCCACAATCCGATGTTCGACCAGGACGGGCGGGTATGGCTGACCCAGCGCATCCGCAGCCCCGAAACGCCCGCTTTCTGCCGGGCGGGTTCGTCACACCCTTCCGCCAAACTGTTCCCCACCCAGACCACCGGGCGCAACCTGGCGGTCTACGACCCCAAGACCAAAAAGTTTTCGCTGATCGACACCTGCTACAGCACCCATCACCTCAACTTCGCCTATGACGCCGACAACACGCTATGGACCAGCGGCGGCGGCGATGTGATCGGCTGGCTAAACAGCAAGATGTATCTGGCAACCGGCGACGAGCAAAAGTCGCAGGGCTGGACAGCGATGATCCTGGACACCAATGGCGATGGCAGGCGCGGCGACTATACCGAGCCGGGCCAGCCGCAGGACCCCGCCAAGGACATGCGCGTGCGTGCGCCTTACTACTCGGTGGCGATCAGTCCCAGCGACGGCGCCATCTGGGGGTCGTTCCTCGGCTATCCGAACGGCGGCGTGGTGCGGCTGGCGCCCGGAAAGAATCCGCCCGAAACCGCCATCGCGGAAATCTTCTACGCCCCGGTCGACGACACCAGGGCCGCGACCAAGGGGTATGGGCCGCGCGGCATGGATATCGACCGCAATGGCGTCGCCTGGGTGTCGCTATCCAGCGGCCAGTTCGCCAGCTTCGACCGGCGCAAGTGCAAGGGCCCGCTGAACGGTCCCAAGGCGACCGGCAATCACTGTCCTGAGGGGTGGACCATGCATCCCTTCCCAGGACCGCAGTTCAGGAACGTGAATGCGCCGGGCAGCGCCGAAGCCAGCTATTACGCCTGGGTGGACCAGCACGACACGTTTGGGCTCGGCAACGACGTCCCCATCGCCACCGGCAATGTGTCGGATGCGCTGCTGGCGCTGAAGGACGGCAAGTTCGTCACCCTGCGCGTGCCCTATCCGATGGGCTTTTACGCCAAGGGACTGGACGGGCGGATCGACGATCCGGGCAAGGGCTGGAAGGGCAAGGGGCTGTGGTCCACCTACGCCACCCGCGCCGTGCAGCACATCGAAGGCGGCAAGGGCACCACCAGCAAGATCGTGAAATTCCAGCTGAGGCCCGATCCGCTGGCAAAGTAGGAAGCTCAGGCTTCCGCCGGCTTTTCATATTCTGCCGCCAGCCGGCGATAGGCGCGCGAATACATCGCAAAGATGGTTACGCACAGCCCGATGACGGCGGCGATGATGAAGGTCAGCGCCATGCCGCGGCCATCGCCGGTGCCGAACCAGCCGCCGATCAGTTCCACGCCCGACCCCGTGGTCATGAAGGGTATGAACACGAACTGAGTGAGAGGGCCGATCAGGAATGCCGTGATGGGCGTGGCCGCATTCTCGATGCTCTGGGCGAAACCGATCACGCGGCCCTGGCGCTCCAGCGGCACCACTTTCTGGATGATGGTGTGCTCGGTGGCCTCGATGAACGGCACCAGCAGGGTCCAGACCAGGAGTCCGGCGGCCATCAGAAGAATCGACGGCTGCAGCGGAAAGATCAGCGTCGCCACCCACATGATGATGTTGACGGTGAACAGCGTCCGGAGCGGCCGGGCGCCAAGGCCATAGCGGGTGATGTAAATGCCGCCGGCAATAAAGCCCAGGCTCAGCACACCCCAAAGCGCTCCCCAGGCCTGCACCGACATCAGCGACAGGCCATAGGGATCCATCAGCGCCATGAAGATGCCGCCGAGAAAATTGTTGAAAGTGGTGAAGAAAATGAGCGCGAAAAGCCCCGGTATGGCCGCGACGATGCGCATAGTGCCCCGCACATCGAGCTTCTTGGGATTCTCGTCGCTATGCGCGACCTGGTCTTCCGGAATCTTCAGAAAGGCGAGATGGATCAAGGCAAGGATGGTGATGGCGATGCTCATCACCACGATGGCGAAAATCCCCAGATAGGCCAGCGCGAAGCCGGACGCAAAGCCGGCGCCCGACGAGGACAGGCCCATGATCATGCCGCTGACGCCATTGGCCCGGTCCCGCTCGCCTTCCGGCACTAGGATGGTGACGGTGATGGGCAGCGCGATGGTGCGGATATTGCTCATGATCACGCCGACCAGGATGATGCTGACAAAGCTCCAGAGCCAAAGGCTCGAGGTGTTCTTGAGGCTTCCGGCGGGCGCTGCGAGGTAGATCAGGCACGCGCCTGCGAAGAGAAAGAGCGTGGCGGCGCTGGAGAACAGCATCGCGCTTTTCTTCCGGTGATGGTCGACGATGCCGCCGAACCAGAAGCTCGAGACGGTGGCGATCAGCATATAGGCGCCGGCGATGATCGAGCTGGCCAGCAGCGAGCGCGTTTCCAGATAGACCCAGAACACCAGCGCGAACCACAGGAAGAAGTTCGCCAGCGTGGTGAGCAGCGTGTTGGAAGCGATGTGAAAGAACGTGCGCATGCGGTTGGTCTGGGCTTGGCAATAAAAAAGCCCGCGAACATCGCGGGCTTTTCAATGGTGCCGCCTGCCAGACTCGAACTGGCGGCCCCCGCATTACGAATGCGATGCTCTACCGACTGAGCTAAGGCGGCCCCTGATGAACAGAGGTGCGGGAAACTACTGATCCCGCACCCCCTGTGCAACGCCTAAAGCTACCCCAAAAGCCCTTAATCAGGGCTTGCCGTTATAGGAAATCCGCCAAATCCGCCCCTTATTGGATTCGGCCACGAACAGCGCGCCGTCCGGGGCCACCGCCACGCCCACCGGGCGGTAGGTGGCCTGCTTGATGTTCTTGTGCTCGGGCGTGGGGCCGGCAAAGCCTTCGGCGAAGGCGACCGGGGTTCCCGGCTTGCCGCCCACGAAGGGCACGAACATCACGTTATAGCCCTTGCGCCCGCCCGGCACGATCGCCGGGTCGTTGCCGCCATGCATGGCCACGAACGCGCCGCCGCGATAATTCCGCGGGAACTGGGTGGCGTTATAGAAGGTCAAGTCCAGCGTGGCGGGGCGCAGCTGGTGGAACGCCACCACCGGCTTGGCGTACTTGGCATCGGTCACCACCGTCTTGCCGTCGCCGCCATATTCCGGCGCGGTCAGGCGGGCTTTGCGCACGCCGTCCCAATAGGTGTAGGGCCAGCCCATGTCGGTGCCCTTCACGATGCGGAACATCTCGTCCGGGATCGCATCGTCATCGGCCTGGCTGATGATCTCGGGCCAGCCCTTCGAGGTGCCGTCGCGGCCGTGATTGATCAGGTAGAGACCGTCGCCCAGCCGCCAGTCCAGCGCGCTGGTATTGCGGATGCCGGTGGCGAAGTGTTCGCCGTCCGCCAGTTTCTGGCCGGTCTTGGCTTCGTCGAAGCGCCAGATGCCGCCGCGATAGTCCAGCAGCGGACAAGGCTTCAGGCCGACCGGCTTGGCTTCCTTCGGATTCTTGGGATCGGGGCAATTGTTGGCGCCGCCGCCGCCATCGATCGAGACATACAGGCTGCCCTTGCCGTCAAAGGCGATGGGGTGGTTGCTCTGCTGGATGCCGTCCACGATCACTTCGGACTTGGTGGGGACCAGCATGTCGTCCAGCGCGAAACGCTGAACCTGGGTGCCGGAAGCGGCATACAGGTAACCCTTCCACACCTTGATGCCCGTGCCCTGGTCGGCGGTGTTGATGCCGAAATTCGCCTTCTGCAGCACGGTGTGATCGGACGCCAGACGCAGCGCGATGATGCCGACCGAAGGATCCTTCGCGCCGTGGCGGGTCGAGATGTAGACATCGTTGCCGCGCAGCGCCATGTGGCGGATGGGGCCCAGGCCATCGGCCACCACCTGGGCATGGAAGCCCTTAGGCAGGATCAGGCCATCGGGCTGTTGCGCATATGCAGGCACGGCGCCGCACAACAGCGCGGCGGCAAGGATCGTCTTTTTCATGAATTCTCCCCAGCGGGCGAAACGCCCATTTGAACGGGCGCGAGCCTAGCCCGCGTTCAAAAGCCCCGCAATATCAGCCGCGCCCTCAACCGCCCCTCAACCACGTCTGGCGCGCGGATGGGCACTTTCATAGGTTTTCAGCAGCTGGCTGGTCTCGATGGCAGTGTAAATTTGGGTGGTGGAGAGCGAGGAATGGCCCAGCAATTCCTGCACGCTGCGAAGGTCGCCTCCGCCCTGCAGAATATGGGTGGCGAAGGAATGGCGCAGGGCGTGCGGTGTCGCTTTTTCAGGCAGCCCCAGCCGCCCGCGCAGTTTCTGCATCAAGGCCTGGGCCTCGCGCGCGCCCATGGGAAGCCCGCGCCGCGACAGGAACAGCGGTGAAGATGGCGGGCCGGTGAACGGAATTTTATCCGCGTAAGTCTGCAGCGCTTCGCGCAACAGGGGCAGCATCGGCACGCTGCGTTCCTTGCGGCCCTTGCCGACCACCGTCAGGGTTTCGCCCAGGGGAACGTCGCCGCGCTTCAAACCCAGCGCCTCGGAAATGCGCAGGCCTCCGCCATAGAGAAGTGTCAGCAGTGCGGCATCGCGCGCGCCCAGCCATTCCACATTGTGCTCGCCGGCTTCCTCAATGGCCCGCATCGCATCCACCGCCGTCAGCGGACGCGGCAAGGGA
>JAZKDV010000034.1:0-6469 GCA_040387395.1 Pseudomonadota bacterium
TGGGGAAGAAGCCCTTGCGGTCGTCGGCGGGCACGTAGCGGTGCGCTTCCTCGCACACCAGCAGCACCGGCAACCCGCCATTGCTCCACACCGCCAGGTCGAAGGTCAGGCGGGCCAGCAGAAGCACCACCACGTCCAGGATTTCCTCCGGCACGGTGCTGAGTTCGATCACGGTGATGGGACGCCCGTCATTGGGAATGCGGAACAGGCGGGACATGATCTCCACCATCGTGTCTTCCATGTTGGGATTGCCGAACATGAAGACGTAACGGGGATCGCTGGCCAGCGATTCAATGCGCGACTTGAGGCGGCGATAGGCCAGCGTGGGATAGGGGCGTTCCAGCTTGCCCAGTTGCTCGTCGATATAGCTGATCAGGTCCGACAGGCGGAACGGGGTGGGGCTGTCCACCGTCGCGGTCGAGGTGTCGAGCACGCGGCTGCGCACCCGGCCCGCCGCGGCATCGGAATAGCGCTTCTTGGCGAAGATGATGGAGTCGCAGAGGATTTCCACCTGCGCGTCGTGATGATCGTCCGGGCTGGTCAGCACCGAGCGCAGTTCCTGAAAATTCAGCAGCCAGAAGGGCAGGTGCAGGTCGCCCGCGCCGATCACTTCGGCCTGGGAACCGAAGGCGCGGTGGTATTCGCCGTGCATGTCCAGCACCAGCACATGGGCATGGGGCCGTTCCTTCAAGGCTTCGCGCAGGATGCAGGTCAGGGCGCTGGACTTGCCGCAGCCGGTGGTGCCGACAATGGCGAAATGCTTGGAGAAGAGATCGTCGGCCATCAGCCGCGCCGACACCGACGGGTCCTGGTACAGCGTGCCGACATTCAGCGTCGCGACCGCGTTCTGGGAGTAGACATGGGCAAGGTCCGCGCCGCCCGCCAGATAGACGTCGTCGCCGATGGACGGAAAATGCGCCACGCCGCGCTGGAAGCCGTCGGGCAGCACTTCGCCCACCAGGATCAATTCCAGCACGGTTCTTTCGCCGCGCTGGCCGGGCTGCACCGACATGCCGGAAATGATGCCGACCACGCTGGCGTCCTGCGCCTGAATCTTGGCGAGCGATCCGATCTCGGCGCGCGGCGCGGGCTGGCCGGGAATGTGCGGCGCCAGTTCGATCTGGGTGCTGCATCCCGAAACGCTGATGACGCGGCCGATGATATGGGCCGTCGACGGCGCAGGGCGCGGCGCGACGCGTCTTTCAGGAATGGCGGCAGGAACAGGGGCAGGGACCGGCGCTGCGGCAGCCGGCATCGGCGCGGGCCGCGGCTGCATCTGTGCCTGCGGTGCTTGCGGCGCGGCGGGCATGGGCGGAATGCCATGCTGCGCTGAAGGCTGGATTGGCGGACGCGCGGGCGCGGGCTGGACTTGCGGCGGCATCGGCGGGCGCGGCACGGGAATGGCTTGCGCGGGTGCGTGTGCTGACGGCGGTGCGGGCGGCGGCGCGGCCGGGCGCGGCATGCCAGTCTGCGGCGCGCCAGTCGGCGGCGTGGAAGCGCGCGGTTCGGCAGTCGGTCGCCACATCTCGTTCACGTGCCATCGTCCTGTCAGAAGGGACGGGCACTATCGGGCGCGGCTGGTTAAGACGGCTTGAAGGAACCTGCACCGGGCGGCGCGCGCGGCGGGCGACGGCAAGGTTCTGTTAACGAAAGAGGCCCGGTTTTACGGCTTGCCCAGGTTCACGGCCATGTCGCTGAGATGGGCGATCAGGGTGCGGACATTGCCGTTGTTCTGGCCCAGGAAATTGACGAACTGGTCGCGCTGGGCCAGCGACAGCCAGACGCCTTCATAGGCTACGTCCACCAGAACCGGCCTGCCGCCATCGGTGCGCACCCGGAAGTCCACCGCGGCCGGCTGCTGGCTGCTGCCCGGATCGATCAGCTGGGTATGGACGATGAAGTCGGTGGGATTGCGCTGGGTGGAACCGGTCACCTTCAGCGTCTGGTTGGTGTATTTGGAAAAATAGGTCTGGTAGGCGGCGCTCGCATAATTCTGGAAGGCTGCGGCGAAGGCGTCGATGTCGGCGGGCGAGGCGGTGTTGCGATACTGGCCCAGCGTGTAGAGCGCGATCCGGCGCGTATCGACCAGGCCCAGCAGCAGGGCCTTGAACTGGTCGCGGCGCTGGACAACCGAGAGCTTCTTGTCCCTGAGGATATCAAGCCCTTTTTGGATATTGTCGCCGACGAAGCTTTCCGCCGGCGTGGCGGCGGCGGCGGGCTGCGCCACCAGCAGCGGGGCGGCCAGCAGGAGTCCGAAGGCCAGCACAGCGCGGCGCATCAGCGGCAAGGACAAGGCGGGAAGGGCCATCGGGGAATCCTGAGTTTTGGCGATGTTGCTGTTTTGCTATGGCAAGTTCAAGGCGGGAAAATGTCTTATTATATCAGTCTTTTGAACGATTGTTCCGGCCGGGCGGATCATCAGAAATCGGGCAATTCGGCAGGCGTTTCAGGCTGGCGGCCATTGTTGATCTGCTGATTCCGGTACTGGCGGTAGAAACTGCGCAGCGAGGAATAATAGTCGATCGAGGTGCGCTGGATGTCCTGCAGGGTCTGATAGTTCTGCGACCTGAGGTCCAGGATGGTGAAATAGGCCCGCCCCGCCGCCCACCAGATATGCTGCTTCATGGGAATCAGGTTGGTGGGATCGATCGCCCAGTCGGTCGCCAGCCCCACCGCGTCGCGCGGATTGGAGGGCCCGAAAAAGGGCAGCACCAGATAGGGGCCTTCCTTCACGCCATGCACCGCCAGGGTCTGGCCCATGTCTTCGCGGTGCGGCGGCATTCCCAGCGTGACGGCGGGATCGAAGAAACCGCCCAATCCAAAGGTCGAATTGATCACGATGCGGCCCAGCGCATGGCCGGCCTTTTTGGTTTCGCCCTGCAGCACGTCATTGACGAAGATGATCGGCAGCGACAGGTGGCCCAGGAAATTGTGCACCCCGCGGCGGCCCGCCGGCGGCACCGTGAGGAAGTAAATCCCGACGGTGGGGATGACGAAGTATTTGTCGACCTGGCGGTTGAAGGCCATGACCTCGCGGTTGGTCATTTCATAAGGGTCGTTGGCCGCCAGGGCTTCGGCGGTGGGCGGGGTGGAGGCGCAGGCGGCCAGAAGCTGGCAAAGCGCCGCTACGCACAGTCCCAAAACCACTCGCGAGCGCATTTTTGCTCCAAAACCCAAGAATTCCGAGGGTTTTGCCGGTTTTGCCCGCGCAAATCCAGACCCCTTGCAGCCGCAGCCTGCCTGAGCATATAAAGATATGTTTATATGTGAGATGATGTCTTGGACCGGCTGGTATCCATGCTGCGTGCCGCGGGCGACCCCACCAGGTTGCGCCTGCTCCTGCTGCTGCGCCAGGCCGAACTGACCGTCAGCGAACTGATCGAGATTGTCGGCCAGTCCCAGCCCCGGGTTTCCCGGCACTTGAAGCTCCTGGGCGAGGCCGGGCTGGTCGAGCGTTTCAAGGAAGGCAGCTGGGTGTTCTGCCGCGCCGCCGACCGGGGCATCGGCGCCGAACTGGGCGCGGTGATCGCCGCCCTGGCCGACCCGGAAGGACAGGAAGCCGACAAGGCGCGGCTGGAACATGTGCGCAAGGGCCGAGCCGCCGCCGCCGCCGCCTACTTCAAGTCCAACGCCGCCGAATGGGAACGCATCCGCGCGCTGCACGCGCCGGACAAGGATGTCGAAGCCGCCATCGCGCGCCATCTCACCGCCGGCAAGATCGAAAGCTTCCTGGATGCCGGCACCGGCACCGGGCGGATGCTGGAGCTGATCGCGCCCCATGCGGCCCGCGCCATCGGCATCGATGTCAGCCCCGACATGCTGGCCATCGCCCGCGACCGCCTGCTGCGCGAAAACATCCAGAACGCCCAGGTGCGGCTGGGCGATACCTATCGCCTGCCGTTTCCGAATGGGGCGGCGGGCAATGGCTTCGACGTCGTGCTGTTCCACCAGGTCCTGCATTACCTGGACGATCCGGGCACGGCCGTGGCCGAAGCCGCGCGCGTCATGGCGCCGGGCGGCAAGATTCTGATTGCCGACTTCACCCCGCACCGCGAAGAATTCCTGCGCGATGAATATGCCCATCGCCGCCTGGGCTTTTCCGACCGCGAAGTGGAAGGCTGGTTCGCCGCCGCCGGGCTTTCGGGCGCGGGCAGCGAAACCATCGCCCCCAAAAGCGAAGGCGAAAAACTCACCGTCAAACTCTGGCTCGCAACCGCGAAGTCCAAAAGCAAAAAAGAAGCCGCATGAGCCTGGAAAAACTTATTACCGATCCGAGCCCGCTGCAGGTCTCGTTCGAATTCTCCCCGCCCAAGACCGACGAGGCGGAAGCCAATCTGTGGACCGCGATCCGCCGGCTGGAGCCGCTGCAGCCGTCCTTTGTCTCGGTGACCTACGGGGCGGGTGGATCGACACGGGAGCGGACCCACGCGACGGTCAAGCGCATCGTCGAGGAAACCACCCTGAAGCCGGCGGCGCACCTGACCTGTGTCGGCGCGTCGCGCGGCGAAACCGACGATATCCTGCGCGCCTATTGGGATGCCGGCATCCGGCATATCGTGGCGCTGCGCGGCGACATGCCGAACATGACCGGGCCGTACCAGCCCCATGCCGAAGGCTATCGTTCGACGCCTGAGCTGATCGCGGGCATCCGGAAGATCGCCGATTTCGAAGTCAGCGTGTCCTTCTATCCGGAACGTCATCCGGATTCGCCCAGCCACGGCCATGACATCGAACTGCTGAAGGCCAAGATGGACGCCGGCGCCAGCCGCGCTTTGGGCCAGTTCTGCTTCGACAATGACGTGACGGCGCGGTTCCGCGACGACGCGATTGCGGCCGGCATCACCATTCCGGTGGTGCCCGGTGTGATGCCCACCACCAATTTCAACGGCATCGCGCGCATGGCGGGCAAGGCCGGCGCCTCCATTCCCGGCTGGCTGGCCAAGGCGTATGAAGGCCTGGATGAGGATGTGGAAACCCGCCGCATCGTGGCCGCCGCCGTGCTGTCCGACCAGGTGCGCCAGTTGCGCCGGCGCGGCTTCGGCCAGTTTCACTTCTACACCCTCAACCAGGCCAACCTGACTTACGCGGCCTGCCGTATTCTCGGTTTACGTCCTAAGGATCTGTCATGAGTTTTACACGCGACGCCCGCATTGCCTGGATGAAGGAAGAGGCGAAAAAGCGCCTTCTGCTGCTCGACGGCTCCTGGGGCGTGATGATCCAGGGCTTCAAGCTGGGCGAGGGGGATTTCCGGGGCGCGCGTTTCGACAATCATCCGTCGGAGCTGAAGGGCAACAACGATCTTCTGACGCTCACCAAGCCGGAAATCATCCAGGACATCGGCCGCCAGTATCTCGATGCCGGGGTCGATTTCATCGAGACCAACACCTTCAATTCCAATTTCACCAGCCAGGAAGACTACGGGTTGGGTCATCTGGTCAGCGAGCTGAACGAGGCAGGCGCCAAGCTGGCGCGCGATCTGTGCGACGAGTTCTCCACCTCCGACCGGCCGCGCCTGGTCGCGGGCGTGCTGGGCCCGGCCAACCGCACCGCCACCATCTCGCCCGACGTCAACGATCCGGCCTTCCGCAACATCACCTTCGATCAACTGCGCGAAACCTATCGCGACGGCACCCGCGGCCTGATCAAGGGCGGCGCCGACGTCATCATGATCGAGACGGTGTTCGACACGCTGAACTGCAAGGCGGCGATCTACGCCATCGAGGAAGTGTATGAAGAGATGGGCCTGCGCCTGCCGGTCTGGATCAGCGGCACCATCACCGACCTGTCGGGCCGTACCCTGACCGGCCAGACGCCGGAGGCCTTCTGGCATTCGGTGCGCCATGCTGATCCTTTCGCCATCGGACTGAACTGCGCGCTGGGCGCCAAGGAACTGCGCCCCTATATCGCCGACCTGGCGAATGCCTGCGACACGCTGGTGTCGGCGCATCCCAATGCCGGCCTGCCCAACGAATTTGGCGGCTATGACGAATCCCCCGAACAGATGGCCGAGATGATCGGCGAATTCGCCCGTTCCGGCCTGGTCAACATTGTCGGCGGCTGCTGCGGCACCAAGCCCGACCACATCGCCGCCTTCGGGAAGGCGATCAAGGGCGTGACGCCGCGCGCCATTCCGGAAAAGCCGAAATACATGCGCCTGTCGGGGCTGGAGCCGTTCACGCTCACGCCCGACCTCAACTTCATCACTGTCGGCGAGCGCACCAACATCACGGGCTCGGCCAAGTTCCGCAAGCTGATCGTCGCCGGTGACTATGAGACCGCACTGGAGGTTGCCCGCCAGCAGGTCGAGAGCGGCGCCCAGGTCATCGACATCAACATGGATGAGGGCATGATCGACGGCGCGGCGGCGATGACCCGCTTCGTCAACATGATGGCCGGCGAGCCGGATATTTCGCGCGTGCCGTTGATGATCGACAGCTCCAAGTGGGCTGTGATCCAGGCCGGCCTGAAA
>JAZKDV010000035.1:0-1155 GCA_040387395.1 Pseudomonadota bacterium
CGGCACGCCATGCGATCCGAAAATCGCGGCGGCTTCGGCCTTGCGGTCTGCAAGCGCCAGGATCATGCCACTTCCTTCACGATATGCTCATAGCCCTTGGCTTCCAGTTCCAGCGCCAGCTCCTTGCCGCCTTCGGCGACAATGCGGCCCTTGGCCAACACATGGATGCGGTCCGGTACGATATAATCCAGCAGGCGCTGGTAATGGGTGATCACCAGCATGGCACGCGAAGGATCGCGCAGGGCATTGACGCCCTCCGCCACGACCCGCAGGGCATCGATATCCAGGCCGGAATCGGTTTCGTCCAGAACCGCCAGCTTGGGCTCGAACACCGACATCTGCAGGATTTCCAGGCGCTTCTTCTCGCCGCCGGAAAAACCCACATTCAGCGGGCGCTTGAGCATGTCTTCGCTGACATTCAGCAGCTTGGCCTTGGCGCGCACCAGCTTGAGCACGCCGATGGCGTCCAGGTCAGGCTCGCCACGCGCGCGGCGCTGGGAGTTCAGCGCGGTCTTGAGAAACGTCATGGTGGTGACGCCCGGGATTTCCACGGGATACTGCATCGCCAGGAACACGCCCTTGGCGGAACGTTCTTCCGGCTTCAGCGCCGCCAGGTCTTCGCCATGATAGGTGATGGAGCCGTCGGTTATGTCGTAGCCGGCACGGCCCGCCAGCACATAGGACAGCGTGGACTTGCCCGAGCCATTGGGGCCCATGATGGCATGCACCTGGCCGGGCTGGATCGAAAGGGTCAATCCCTTGAGGATTTCCTTCCCGCCGACCGAAACGTGCAGATTCTTGATATCCAGCATGACTAACCCACAGAACCTTCCAGAGAGATACCGACCAGTTTTTGCGCCTCGACGGCGAATTCCATCGGCAATTGCTGCAGCACTTCGCGGCAGAAACCATTGACGATCAGCGACACCGCTTCATCCTGCGGAATGCCGCGCTGCAGACAATAGAACAGCTGGTCCTCCGCGATCTTGGAGGTGGTCGCTTCATGCTCGATGCGCGCGGTCGGATTGCGGCTTTCGATATAGGGCACGGTATGGGCGCCGCAGCTGCCGCCGATCAGCAGCGAGTCGCACTGGGTGTAGTTGCGAGCGTTTTTCGCCTTCCCGTAAACCGACACGAGTCCACGATACGTGTTCT
>JAZKDV010000035.1:1165-10036 GCA_040387395.1 Pseudomonadota bacterium
GGCGCCCAGATGGATCATCTTGGTGCCGGTATCGGCCTGCTGGTAATTGTTGGCAATGGCGATGGAATAGAACTCGCCCACACTTTCGTCGCCGCGCAGGATGCAGCTGGGATATTTCCAGGTGATGGCCGAGCCGGTTTCCACCTGCGTCCAGCTGATCTTGGATTTCTTGCCCCGGCAATCACCGCGCTTGGTGACGAAGTTAAAGATGCCGCCGAGGCCATTCTCGTCGCCCGGATACCAGTTCTGCACGGTCGAATACTTGATCTCGGCATTGTCCAGCGCGATCAGCTCGACCACGGCAGCATGCAACTGGTTCTCGTCGCGCTTGGGCGCGGTGCAGCCTTCCAGATAGCTGACATAGCTGCCCTCGTCGGCAATGATCAGCGTGCGCTCGAACTGGCCCGTCTCCGACGCATTGATGCGGAAATAGGTCGACAGTTCCATCGGGCAGCGCACGCCCTTGGGCACATATACAAATGTGCCGTCGGAAAACACCGCCGAGTTCAGGGTGGCGAAGAAATTGTCGGTCACCGGCACCACGGTGCCCAGATACTTCTTCACCAGATCGGGATAGTCGCGGATCGCCTCGGAGATCGGGCAGAAAATCACGCCCGCCTCGTTCAGCTTGTCCTTGAAGGTGGTGGCGACCGAAACGCTGTCGAACACCGCATCCACCGCCACGCCGGCCAGCGCCATCTGCTCGTGCAGCGGAATGCCAAGCTTCTTGTAGGTTTCCAGCAGCTTGGGATCGACCTCGTCGAGACTCTGCTTCAGCGGCGTGTTCTTGGGCGCGGCGTAATAATAGGAATTCTGATAGTCGATCTTGGGATAATGCACCCGCGCCCAGTTCGGCTCTTTCATAGTCAGCCAGCGCTTGAAAGCGCCCAGCCGCCATTCCAGCATCCATTCCGGCTCGCCCTTCTTGGCGGAAATGAAGCGCACCGTATCTTCGGACAGGCCCTTGGGCGCCATCTCCATCTCGATGTCGGTGACGAAGCCGTATTTGTACTTCTCGCCGATCTCGGCGACCTGCTGTTTGGTTTCAACGGCGATCGACATTACGCAGCCTCGCGGGCGCGAATACGTTCGCGCAGCTTGAGCAGCGAGCTTGTCGCCGCATGAACGTCTTCGATGGTGGAGCTCCAGCCGAAACTGGCGCGCAGGGCGCAAGCCGCCAGCTCGTGTTCCACGCCCATCGCGGTCAGGACATGGCTCACCGCCACCTTGCCGCTGGAACAGGTCGAGCCCGAACTGACCATCACCCCGTCCAAGTCCAGGCCGATCAGCGCGGTTTCCGCCGTCAGGCCGGGAATGGCGAAACAGGAGGTGCTGCACAGCCGCGGCGCATCGGCGCCGAAGATCACGGCCTCCGGCGCGGCTTGCTTCAGGATGGATTCAAACTGGTCGCGCAGATGGTTGATGCGGGCGCGCTCGCCATCGCCGCCCCGCACGGCATGCGCGGCCGCGCCGAAACCGGCGATGCCGGACAGGTTCTCCGTGCCGGCGCGCAGCCCCTTCTGCTGGCCGCCGCCCACCAGTTGCGGCGCCAGCGGCGTCCCGTCAGCCACCAGCAAGGCGCCTACGCCCTGCGGCCCGGCAATCTTGTGGGCGGACAGCACCATGTAATCACACAGCGCGAAATCCAGATCGATCTTGCCGGCGGCGGGAACCGCATCCACCAGCAGCAAGGCGCCGGCTTCGCGCACCAGCTTTGAAACCTCGGCAATCGGCTGCACCACGCCGGTTTCATTGTTGGCGGACATCACCGTCACCAGGGCGCGGCCTTTGCCTTCGCGCAAGCTTACGCGCAACGCTTCCAGATCGATCACTCCATCGCTTGTCACCGGCAGAGTCGCGACCCGTATCCAGGGAAAGCGTGCGGCAAGCTTGAGGGCGGTCGCCAGCACCGAACTGTGCTCGATGGCCGATACGAAGACACGGGTGATGCGCGAATTCTCGCCGTCCAGCGAGCCTTCGGCGGCGCCGAACAGCGCCAGATTATTGGATTCGGTGGCGCCGCTGGTGAAGATCACTTGCGCGGCATCGGCATTGACCAAAGTAGCGATCCGCTCGCGCGCCTCTTCGACAATGGCGCGGGCCGCACGGCCTGCGCCATGAACAGACGACGGGTTGCCGCCCACCGACACGGCATGGGTGATCGCCGAGAGGGACTCGGGGCGAAGCGGTGATGTGGCGTTGTGATCCAGGTAATGCATGTCAGGCGGCCGCGGTCTCGCTGTCGAGCAGACCATTCATGTCATTGCAGGGTTTGGCGCGGCCCAGCACCCGGCGCTCCACCACATCGGCGAGGCTCACCGAGGACAGGAAGACATGGATCTGCTGGCCCAGCTCTTCCCACAGGTCGTGGGTGACGCAGCGCGCGCCGGTCTTGGTGCAGCCCTTGGTGCTGCCGGTCTTGCAGCGGGTGGCGGCGATGGGTTCATCCACCGCCAGAATGATGTCGGCGATGCGCAGCTCGCCCGAAGGACGCGACAGGCGGTAGCCGCCCCCCGGTCCGCGCACGCTGGTGACCAGGCCGCCGCGCCGCAGCTTGGCGAACAGCTGTTCCAGATAGGAGAGTGAAATATCCTGGCGGGCCGCGATGTCGGCCAGCGCCACAGGGCGGGGGTCGGATTTGGCGTCGGCGGCATTGCCTGCCAGATCGGCCATCGCCATCACCGCATAACGTCCTTTGGTGCTCAGCCGCATGGCAGTTCCTTTCGCCGAAGGGGCGTAAACCGGGCGTTTTTCCTTGCTTTTTGACCCCCCTCCCGGTGTAGAGAAGCCAAGCCTCAGGAATGCCTGATGGCCCGGGATATAGAGTTCCTGACTAGAATGGTCAAGTATTCGCGACGCATAGGTGGGGTGATCTGCAAGCATCTGAAATTTCACGGTTTTCTAGCGCCCTAACGGAGCGGTAAACCTGACTAATTTGCTCGCAGACAGCCCGGTGGGGAAAGCAAAAAGCCATGCCTGACATCATTCTCCCCGGCTCGGCGGGGCGCATCGAAGCGCGCTATCAGCGGCAAAAGGCACCCGGCGCCCCCATGGCCCTGGTGCTGCACCCGCATCCCCAGTTCGGCGGCACCATGAACAACCCGCTGGTCTATGACCTTTTCCACATGTTCCACGGCTTGGGCTGCACCACCGTGCGCTTCAATTTCCGCGGCGTCGGCCGCAGCCAGGGCAGTTTCGACAATGGCGCGGGCGAACTGTCCGACGCCGCCGCGATCCTGGACTGGATGAACACGCTCTATCCCAACCCGTCCAATGTCTGGGTCTGCGGCATCTCCTTCGGCGCCTGGATCGGCATGCAGCTGTTGATGCGCCGGCCCGAGATCACCGGCTTCGTCTCCATCGCCCCGCCCGCCAGCATGTATGACTTCGCCTTCCTCGCGCCCTGCCCGGCTTCGGGCCTGATCGTGCATGGCACCAAGGACAATGTGGTGCCGGAAGCCGATGTGCAGAAGCTGGTGGACCGCCTGACCGCCCAGAAGGGCATCAAGATCACCTACAACAAGATCGACGGCGCCAACCACTTCTTCGACAAGCATGAAGCGGACGTGGTGGAGACGGTGAAGGAATACGTCTCCAACATGATGAGCAAGCCAAGAGAGGGGCGTTAGCCCTTCTCGCAGCCACCCTACTTGTTCGGGTGGCCCAGTTCAAAAACCGTCAGGCTTTCCAGAATTTCCCGCCGGTCATCGGTTGCGCCACGCCTGTTGTGGTCGGCAGCGACAGCGGCAATCCACGTTTCGCGCGCATCGCCAGATAGGCAAAGCCTTCTGCTTCCAGCGCATCGCCGTCCCATCCCGCTTCGTCCGCCGCGATCACCGGCGCACCCATCCTCTGCTTCAGCATTGCCATCAAGGTTCTGTTGTGGCGGCCGCCGCCGCTAACGATCCAGCTTTTGGCAGGTTGCGGAAAATGCTCGGCGGCGCGCGCCAGCGATGCGGCGGTGAACGCGGTCAGTGTGGCCGCGCCATCAGCGGGAGATAGCCCTTGGACCGCGGCCATGCCGAAATCCATCCGGTCCAGCGACTTGGGTGGAACGCGCTGGAAAAACGGATTGCCCAGCATCTGGGCCAGCGCCGCCTCGTCTACCCTGCCGGTGGCGGCAAAGGCGCCGTCCTGATCCACCGGCCTGCCGGTATGGCGCTGCATCCAGTCGTCGATCGGGGCGTTGCCGGGGCCGGTATCAAAGGCCAGCACCGTATCGCCCGATATATATGTGACCTGGGCGACGCCGCCGATATTGACCACGACCAGCGGCTCAGGCCGGCCCAATTGCCGGGCCCGCGCGGCATGATACAGCGGCATCAGGGGTGCGCCCTGCCCGCCCGCCGCCACATCGGCGCTGCGAAAATCATTGATCACATCAACGCCCGTCAGCTGCGCCAGCAAAGCGCCGTCGCCGATCTGCCAGGTCCAGCCCATCTGGGGACGGTGCAAAATGGTCTGGCCGTGAAAGCCGATCAGGTCCGCCGTCCCGATTTTTGCCAGCAGCGCTTTCACCGCAGCGGCATGCAACTCGGTCATCCGCTGCTCCGCGTCCAGAATGGAGGCGGGCACCGGCTCGCCGCGCGAAACACGGGGCGCGGCTTCCAGGGCGCCGCGCAGCAGGGCCCGTATCTCATCGTCATAGGGCACGGTCAGGCCGGGACCGGGGCGGACGATGTCCTGGCCGTCGGTTTCCAGCAAGGCGGCATCGATCCCGTCCAGCGAAGTGCCGCTCATCAACCCGATGACTTTCAAGATTTCCGCCATTCGTGCTATGCCGCCTGCACCCAAAGCAGAGTCTATAGCATGCCCGCCGCGCCGCAATTCCAGTCCGATTTCCTGCGCACCTTTGCCGCGCGCGGGGCCTATTACGACTGCTCGGCGCCGGAAGATCTGGACGCGTTGTTCGGGAAAGAGCGCGTCACCGCCTATATCGGCTTCGACTGCACCGCGGACTCGCTGCATGTCGGCTCCCTGGTGCAGTTGATGACCCTGCGCCGCCTGCAGCAGGCCGGGCACCGTCCTATCCTGCTGATGGGCGGCGGCACCACCAAGGCAGGCGATCCGTCGGGGCGCGATGACACGCGGCTGATCCTCACCCCGGAGCAGATCGAAGCCAACAAGCAGAGCATCCTGGGCGGCATCCGCCACCTTCTGAAATTCGGCGACGGCCCGTCAGACGCGATCCTCGTGGACAATGCCGACTGGCTGGACAAGCTCGACTACATCCCCTTCCTGCGCGATGTGGGCAAGCATTTCTCGGTCAACCGCATGCTGACCATGGAAAGCGTCAAGCTGCGCATGGAACGCGAGCAGCCGCTGTCGTTCCTGGAATTCAACTATTCCATCATGCAGGCCTATGACTTCGTCGAACTCTACAAGCGCTATGGCTGCAAGCTGCAATCCTCGGGCTCCGACCAGTGGGGCAATGTCGTGTCCGGCATCGACCTGGGACGGCGCATGGAAAGCGCCCAGCTTTTCGGCCTGACCACGCCGCTGATCACCACCGCATCGGGCGCCAAGATGGGCAAGACTGCCGCCGGCGCGGTATGGCTGAATGCCGACCGGGTTTCGCCGTATGACTATTGGCAGTTCTGGCGCAACACGGAGGACCGCGATGTCGGCCGCTTCCTGCGCCTGTTCACCGACATGCCCGAGGACGAAATCCTCCGGCTGGAAAAGCTGGAAGGCGCGGAACTGAACGACGCCAAGAAAGTACTGGCGACCGAAGCCACCGCCATCCTGCATGGCCGGGACGCGGCGGAGAAATCCGGTGATACCGCCCGGCGCGCGTTTGAAGAAGGCGCCTCGGCGGAAGGGCTTCCCACCATCACCGCGACCTTGCCGGACGGCATTCTCAATCTCGCCGTGGCGGCGGGCCTGGCTGCGTCAAACTCCGAAGCCCGCAAGCTGATCGCCAACAACGGGTTGAAGCTGAACGATGCCGCCGTGTCAGACCCCAAGCTGATGGTCGACGCCTCCGCCCTCAACAGCGATGGCGTGCTGAAGCTGTCGAGCGGCAAGAAGAAACACGTGTTGGTGAAGCCCCCACGGAGCGTAGGCGCAAGCCGAAGCGACCAAAAGAAAACTTAGTTCGCCGCCGGCTTGGGCGGCGGCGGCGCGGCGGCCTGCGCGTTGGATGGCGCATTGGCCGCGTTCGGGATACGGCCCTCGAAAATCCGGCGCAGGATTCCCGGCGTCAGGATGGATAGCGGGTTGGTGCTGATCACCGGCTGCTCGGAACTTCCCGTCATCGAATAGGTGATGCCAAAAATGCCCTCGCCCTTCTTGGACGCCAGGAGATCGCCCAGCAGCGGCACGTTGCTGATCAGTGAATTCACCCCATAGGCCGGGACCAGCGAGCCCTTCAGCGCCAGCACGCCCTTGGGCCGGTCGATATAGCCGTCGGCGCTGGCGCCGATGGCGGGCCCGCGCACCCGCGCGCCATTGACGCTGATGACATTGTTCCGGGAACTGAACGGCATATTCAGCTCGTCGAGCGTCATGCCGTCGCCGCCCAAAAGATCGCCAAAGCCGGTGAGCGATCCGGCCGAAAACAGACGCGCCAGCATCGACTGGTTGACCATGGTGAAGTTCTTCACCGTCAGCGTGCCGGTAAAGTCCGGCGCGGGGTTGTTGGGGTTGACCAGATCGCTGGCCTGGCCGGGCAGATTGACGATGGTGGTCAGTTGCCCGCCGCGCATGCTTTCAAAGGCGAATAGGCCGCGCGCCAGCGTCCCGGCATCGCCGCTGGTCACCGTCACCTTGCGCCCGGTAGCCGAGGTTTCCAGCCTGGCGGCGATCGGCGTAGAGGCGCGGCCGGTCATCGCCAGATTGCCGCTCATCGCCAGCGCCGAGGGGCGGATGCCGATCCCCGTCAGATCGAGATTGAACGGCATGATGGCGACGCCTGAACGCATCGCCAGGCGGTCCAGCTTGGCATCGATGTGGAAACGCCCTTCCGGCGTATCGTCCGGCGGCGGGCCGGCCGCGCTGCCGCCCGGCACTTCGTTGGTGCCGTTGCGCCCGACCTTCGAACCATCCAGCGAGCGTCCGCGCAGGACATAGTCATGGCCGGCCGCATTGCGGGTAAGCTGGAAGGACAGGTCGTTGAGCGACCCCATCTTGACGGTGGGAAAGTTGAGCACCGTCAATTCGCCATCCTTGTTGAAATTGGCGGTGCCGGTGGCATTCATGACAGGTCCGGTGATGCGGATGGTTTCATCCGACAGCACATTGCCCGGCGCGAAATTGGCGACGATGCGCCCCGTGGCCGGCTGGCCCGGCGATTTTTCCAGGTTGACGATCGGAACGCTCAGAGTCGCGGGGGTGAAATCGACCGCCACATCGGCGCGCACCAGGCTGCCGCTGCGGCCGATGATGTCGGCATTGATCGGCACCGCGCCGCGGAAATAGCGCAGCAGGTTGATGTTCAGCGCGGCGCGGCCGCCTTCGGTCATGACGCCCTTGACCGCCAGCTTGGTGGTATTGGGATCGGTGGTGCGGAAATCCTCCGTCCAGTCCACGTTCAGGCGCGAGTCCGCCAGATTGACCACGCCGACCTGGCGCAGGCGGTCATTGTCGATGTCAAATGTGACGTCGCCATCGGTGATGCGGGTGCGCCCCAGCGTCACGGCGAAACCCTGAACCCGCGCCTTCACCGAGACGCCGACATCGTCCACCGGCAGGTCGGCCAGCATGGGCACCTTGAAGGCGAGTTCGGCGCTGGCCATTCCCCCGGTCTGCTTGGGATCGATACCGAACTTGGTGGGGTAGTTCAGCGGCTTCATGTCGATCAGGGTCATGACGTCGGTCATGGCCCCGTCGATATGCACATTGAACAGCCCGACCGTTCCGGTCTGGTGCAGGTTGGGGATCAGCGCCGCGCCCTTGCTGGCGGTCAGCGTCCCGATCCTGCCGCTGGAGAAGCTGGCCCGGAAGGTGTCCCCAGTCATCACGGCGTCGCCATTGACGCCGGTGGCGTGAGTCAGGCCGTTGACATAGCGGCCTTCCAGTTCGCGCATCCCGAAGGTCAGCTTCAGCGACTCTTCGGGCATGATGGCCTTGTCCAGAACGCCGGGGGCGAAGTTCGTCACGGCCTCCAGCGGGCCGATCATGCCGGCGAAGATATTCTCGTCGATCCAGTCGCGCGCGCCCGGCGCCACTGGCTGCGGCCAGTAGCGCAGCAAAGTGCGCACCGGCAGCGCCGGAATGCGAACCTTCACCGCCAGTCCCGGCGCACCATGGTCGTTCAGGGTGACGGTGCCCGAACCGGCAAGCGCAAAACCCTGCGCCGCCACCGCCAACTGGGCGACCTCGAACTGGCGCGTGGCGGTGAGATAATCCGCCGCCAGCTTGAGGGACTGGTAGGCGACCTTGTCCTTGAACACGCCGGGCATATCCAGGGCGATCTGGCTGGCCGAAAGCTCGGCATGAACCCGTTCCAGCTTGCCATCGGCGCCTCCCGTCATCACCGCCCGGGCTTCGCGCGCGTCCAGCGCCGCTTCGCTCAGCGTCAGGTGGCGCGTCGTGCCGTCATAGCGTCCCGCCAGCTTGAGGGCGCGGATATGCAGCGCCTTGCTTTTGAGCGGTGCGAAAGGAATTTCGCCGCTGGCGGTAATGTCGAAAGCCGCCGCCGCCAGAACGGCGCCGGGATTGACCGTGAACGTACCGGCGGCGTTGGCCGACAGCGGAATGTTCTTAATGCCTTCGAACATCTTCGCGCTGCGTCCCAGCCCGCGCAGGTCCAGCCCCGTGATCTTGACGCTGCCCTGAATCGGACCGCGCGCCGGCGGCACGGTAAGATCAGCGGTGACATGGCTGCGGCTGTCGGCCAGCAGTACATCGGAATCAAAGGTGGCGCCGATC
>JAZKDV010000035.1:10046-18993 GCA_040387395.1 Pseudomonadota bacterium
CCCGCGCGCGCGGATGGTGAGCTGGGCGCGCGGCGCGGTGACGTGCAGTCCGCTGATCTCGTCACGGATGGCGACATTGGCGTCGCGCACCGCGAAGCTTTCCAGCGAGGAAGATTCGCCGCTGCGCTTGTCGATCACCGCGCGGATGCGCCCGATAATGTCGTCGTCATCGTCATCGCGCTGGGTGCCCAGCCGGATGCGGCCCGACTTCATATGCACCAGCGAGAACTTCACCCCGACCAGGGTGATGCGCTTGACGACGAACTCACCCTGAAGGAAAGGCGCGGCGGCGAGATCGATGGCGGCCTTGGGCGCGCTGGCGACGATCTGCCCGCGATTGTCGTAGAGACGCGTGCCCAGCACGACCAGATTCACCCGGCCCTGGTCGCGGCTCCATTCGATGGCCGCCCGGTCATAGTCGAGGTTGATGCCGGGCAGCGCCTGCTGGATCGCCCCCGCCAGGGTGCCCTTGAGCGGACCCAGCGAGACGGGCCCCCAAAGCAGCCGCAGGCCGGCCCCGACCATGAAAAAAACGATAGCCGCCACCAGCACCCCGGCCGTGAGAGCGGCACGGCTGATGTGGTGAGCCTTTATATAGTCGGAAAAAGGCAGCTTCACGCGGGGTCTTCGCTTGGTATCGGGTCCAGTATTGCAACTGTTAGGCTTAAAAAGGGCAAATGTTCCAGCCCCTTGGTAACGCATGGTGCGATTGCACAGACCCGCCTGAATAGGCTTAAATCCATGGACGGCAAGGGTTTGGGAACTTTATGGGGTTGGGAGCGGGCGGTTTGTCCTCAGGGGACCGTGCACCTTCATTTAAAATCGCCACCGACGGGGGCGAAACGCTCTCTTCAGCCGGGCTGAAGGGATCGCCCTATATCGTCTATTTCTACCCCAAGGACGACACTTCCGGCTGCACCAAGCAGGCGATCGCCTTCTCCGCGGCCCTGCCGAAATTCCGCAAGCTGGGCGTCGAAGTGATCGGCGTCTCCCGCGACAGCATCGAAAGCCACGCCAAATTCCGCAAGAAGCACAAGCTCAAGCTCGCGCTGGGCTCGGACCCCGAGACCAAGATGGCCAAGGACTGGGGCGTCTGGGTCAAGAAGAGCCTGTATGGCCGCGAGTATATGGGGCTGGAGCGCGCCACATTCCTGGTTAACGCCAAGGGCGCGATCGCGCAGGCCTGGCACAAGGTGAAGGTGCCTGGCCATGTCGAGGCCGTTTTTGAGGCAGCGAAAAGCCTATGAAAACGCCATTCCGCCATTCCGGGACGCCACGATTAACCTCGCGCTCCTTTTTCTGGAACAGACGGTTGCCGGATCAGACTCAACAGGGTGAAATGCACGCTGGTGGCGGCATGGGCGGCAAGAATTCCGAAATGACGGCGACGTTCCTGGAACGTGTCTGGGCCTGGATTCATCAAACCTTTCCAGAGCGCCAGATTTATATCCGCAGCGATGGGCGGGTGCAGTTCTTCACGTTCGGGCCGTCGCTCCAGGCCACCCTGGCCGGCCTGACTTTGATCTTCCTGGGCTGGGTGGCGTTCGCCACCGTCAACGTGATCTTCAAGGACCGCATTATCGCCGCCAAGGATCACCGCTATCAGCAGATGCAGGCCGCCTATGAAAACCGCGTCGCCGACCTGCAGGTTTCCTATGACGAGCTGAACGGCGCGCTGGTCGGGGCGGAAGACCGCTTCAAGGCCATCGCCGACGGCCTGCAGGCCAAGCAGAACGCCATTGCCGGCTTCCTCAATCGCGCCAGCCAGGTGCAGGCCAGCATCGGCGGCCGCCGGGCGGCACCCCTGCCCCAGGCTTCGCCCGCTCCTGCTCCGGCCGCGCAGCCCAACCTTGATGTCGAAGCGCCGACCGATTTCCATGTCGGGGATGGCGGCTCCTCGCAGCTGACCATGATGCCCGGCCCCGCGGCTCCGCAGCCCCGCACCGCCCGCCCGGTCAAATCCAGCAGCCTTGGCAAGGCGATGCAGCGCGTCACCGGCTTGTTCCGGGGGCTGGGCGAGAAACTGCATATGACGGCCACCGCCAAGCCGGCGCGCGCACTTCCCGCAGCTTATGCCGATCATCCGGCGCTTCGTGCCCTGACCGACCAGACCAGCCGCCTCGCCGCCATCGGGCGCGATGAACAGTTGCTGATGGCCAAGACCGAAGGCGCCCTGGGCCAGGGCGTGGGCGCACTGCGCAATGTGATGCGCCGCACCGGCATCAATCCCGACACCTTCGCCCGCAGGATCGCCGCCGATGGCGTGGGCGGTCCCGATATTCCTCTCGACCAGGTGCGGATCGAAGGCATCAGCGATCCGTCCTTTACCAAGGCCTATCTCAGCGCCGCGGCGGTGCTGGACGAACTCAACACCCTGTCGGCGGCGCTGGACCATGTGCCCCTGGCCCTGCCCGTCAGCGGCGGCTTCGACCGCAGCAGCGGCTTTGGCGCGCGCGTCGATCCTTTCACGCGCCGTTACGCCTTCCATCCCGGCATCGACTTTGCGGGCCCCTGGGGCTCTTTGGTGCGGGCCACCGCACCGGGCAAGATCGTCTTCGCCGGCTATCGCGGCGGCTATGGCAACATGGTGGAAATCGACCATGGCTATGGCCTGCACACCCGCTACGGCCACCTGTCCAAGATCACCGTGCGCAACGGCGCGCGCATCGACAAGGGCGCCAATGTCGGCCGGGTCGGTTCGACCGGGCGCAGCACTGGCCCCCATGTCCATTACGAAGTCTGGCACGACAATGTCGTGAAGAACCCCAACAACTTCATCGAGGCGGGTCGCAATGTTCTCTAGCAAAAGCAAAGACAGCGCTCCGGTGCCCCAGCCCATGGCCGCCGTGCCGGTGAGCGCCGCCAAGCGTCCGCGCCAGCTTTCGGCGCCCTCCATCATCAGCGCCGACATGGTGATCAACGGCACCCTGGTGTCGTCGGGCGACATCCAGATCGATGGCCGCGTCGAAGGCGATGTGCGCAGCGTCGGGCTGGTGATCGGCGACAAGGCCGAGATCCATGGCGAAATCCTGGCCGAAGACGTGACCATCCGCGGCAAGGTGATGGGCCGCATCCGCGCCCGCAAAGTGCTGCTGGCCGCGACCAGCCATGTCGAAGGCGATATCCTGCACGAAGCCTTTGCGGTGGAATCCGGCGCCTTCTTCGAAGGCAATTGCCGTCATTCCGACAATCCGCTTGGCGACGCGCAGCGCGCGCCCGCCTCCACCATCAGCCATGAACCGGAAAAGTCCTCGGCCCAGGCGCTGTTCGCGCCGCTGAGCCCGGTTACCGGCTAAGGAGCGACCGCGAACCCGAGGCGCTAGCCGAGGGGTCGCTAGCGGCAGCGTAGTGACGCGGCGCGACCATTTAAAAAACTATTCGATATCTTCGATCTTTTCGCGCGGCTTGCCGCCGACTTCCTGCGCCAATGCGGCGGCCATGAAGGGATCAAGATCGCCGTCCAGGACATCGCTGGGGGTTCGGCTTTCCACGCCGGTGCGCAGATCCTTCACCAGCTGATAGGGCTGCAGCACGTAAGAGCGGATCTGGTGACCCCAGCCGATCTCTTTCTTCTCCCCGACAAAGGCGCCGGTCTCGTCCTTCTTGCGCTGCAGCTCGATTTCATAAAGCCGCGCCTTGAGCATATCCCAGCAGATGGCGCGGTTCTGGTGCTGCGACCGCTCCGACTGGCTGGCCACCGCGATGCTGGTGGGCAGATGGGTGATGCGCACCGCGCTTTCGGTCTTGTTGACGTGCTGGCCGCCCGCGCCGCTGGCCCGGTAGACGTCTATGCGCACGTCTTTTTCCGGGATCTCGATATTGATCGACTGGTCGATCACCGGATAGACGGTGACCGATGAGAATGACGTGTGCCGCCGGGCATTGGAGTCAAAGGGCGAAATCCGCACCAGCCGGTGTACGCCGGCCTCGGTCTTCAGCCAGCCATAGGCGTTCTCGCCCTTGACTAGCAGGGTGGTGGACTTGATCCCCGCGCCCTCGCCTTCGCTCTCTTCAATCAACTGCAGCTTGTAGTCGTGACGTTCGGCCCAGCGCGTGTACATGCGCAGCAGCATCGAGGCCCAGTCCTGGCTTTCGGTGCCGCCGGCCCCGGCATGGATTTCGATATAGCTGTCATTGCCATCGGCTTCACCCGACAGCATGGACTCCAGGCGCATCTGCTCGGCGCGCTTGTTCAGGCCCAAGAGGGAATTTTCCGCGTCCGTCACCATGGCCGCGTCGTTTTCGGCTTCCGCCATCTCGATCAACCCGCGGGCATCGGCCAGTTCGGCCTCCAGCTTGCGCACCGACCCCAGAGAGGATTCCAGCTTCTGGCGCTCGCGCATCAGCTTCTGCGCGGTCGTCGGGTCGTTCCACAGTGCGGGGTCTTCGGCCTTGGCGTTCAGTTCGTCCAGGCGGCGATTGGCGACATCCCAGTCAAAGATGCCTCCTCAGCAGGGCGATGGCCTGCTGGATGTCGTCGGCGGCGCGGCTGATTTCAGGACGCATGGGCGGGTGCTTAAGCGAAGGGTTTAATAAAGTCCACCGGTACCCTCGCCCACGGACGCGGGCGGCGGCTGGTTGGGCGCAGGCTGCGCCGGCGCGTAATCCTCGGCGCCGATAACCGGCCCCGGATCGGTGAAGGCGCTGCCCGCCTTGAACGCTTCCATGATCGAACCGGGCGTGCCGGCCGCGACCGGCGTGCCGCTGCGATGGTCGATGGGAATCAGTTCAATGCCCGGCGCAACACGGAACGGCGTCGCCGGCGCGTCGGCCAGGGCGCCCTTCATGAAATCGCGGAAGATCGGGGCCGCGACGGTGCTGCCCTGTTCATGCGCGCCCAGGGTGCGCGGATTGTCGAAGCCCACGAACACACCCGCCACCAGGTCCGGCGAGAAACCGACAAACCAGATGTCCTTGGCGTCCGAAGACGTACCGGTCTTGCCCGCCAGCGGCTTGGGGATCTGCGCACCGATCGAATAGGCGGCGGTGCCGCGCTGGACGACTCCCTGCAGCATGGAGACGATCTGGTAAGCGGTGCGCGGATCGATGATCTGCTCGCGCGTGTCGGCCAGCAGCGGCTCCTGCTGACCGCGCCAGACGGCATCGTTGCAACCTTCGCACTTGCGCACGTCATGGCGCCAGATGGTGCGGCCATTGCGGTCCTGGATGCGGTCCACCAGCGACGGCAAGACTTTCTTGCCGCCATTGACGAATTCCGAATAGCCCGCCGCCATGCGCAGCAGCGTGGTTTCATAGGAGCCCAGCGAATTGGCCAGCAGCGGCGGCAGCTTGTCATAGACGCCGAAGCGGATGGCATAGGGCACGATCTTGTTCATGCCGACCTGGGACGCCAGGCGCACCGTCATGACGTTGCGCGACAGTTCAAGGCCCCGGCGCAAGGTGGTCTCGCCCAGATACTCGCCCACTTCGAAATTGTTCGGACGCCAGACCGGAAGACCCGGGCCCTGGTCCAGCTCGAAGGGCGCATCCAGCACCTTCGTGGCCGGCGTATAGCCATTGTCCAGCGCCGCGGCATAGACGAACGGCTTGAAGGAAGAGCCAGGCTGGCGCTTGGCCTGCATCGCGCGGTCGAACTGCGACGAGGCGTAGGAGAAGCCGCCCGACATGGCCAGCACGCGGCCGGTATGGGGGTCCATCGCCACGATGGCGCCGTTGATCTCCGGCACCTGGCGCAGGCCGAACTCGCCCGGCTTGGCGGGCGCGGGCTGCACCTCGACATAGAAGATGTCGCCGGGCTTGAGCACCTGCTGCGGGGCGGTGGGCGTCGGGCCCCAGCTCGCGCCCGGCAACTGCCGCCGCGCCCATTTGTAGCCGTCATAGGTCAGCGTGCCGGTGGTGCCGTCGGCGAAACCGATGCGGACATCCTTGCCCAGATAATCCAGCGCCACCGCCAGCTTCCAGGTTTCGATGCCCGATTCATTGGGCATGCCCGCCAGGGTCTTTTTCCAGTCCGCCAGTTCGATCTGCTTCTTGGCGCCGCGCCAGCCATGGCGGCGGTCATAGCGCACCAGTCCCGAGCGCAGTGCGTTGACAGCATAATTCTGCAGCCGCGTGTCCAGCGAGGCGCGCACCTGCAGGCCGCTGTCATACAGGCCTTCCGCCTTGTAGCGGCCGATCAGCAAACGGCGCACTTCCTCGACATAATAGTCCACGTCGGCGGCCTGGCTGCCCAGCGCGCGGGTCTGGGTCACCAGCGGCTCGGCCTTGGCGGCGTCCGCCTGCTCGTCGGTGATATAGCCATTGTCGTGCATCTGGGAGATCACCCAGTTGCGCCGGTCCACCGCCGCCTGATGATAGCGGCGCGGATCGTAATTGGCCGGACCCTTGGGCAGCGCCGCCAGGAAGGCGACTTCCGCGATGGACAGTTCGTCCAGCGACTTGCCGAAATAGTTCAGCGTCGCCGCCCCGATGCCATAGCAGTTCTGGCCGAGATAGATCTCGTTCAGATACAGCTCCAGCACCTTCTCCTTGGGATAGGTCGCATCAATGCGCACCGCCAGGATCGCTTCGCGTATCTTGCGGCTGAACTTGACGTCGGAATTGAGCAGGAAGTTTCGCGCCACCTGCTGGGTGATGGTGGAGGCGCCCTGCGGCCGGCGGCTCTGCAGCACCAGCCCGACGTCCTTGATCGCGGCGCGCAGGATGCCGGAGGGATCGATGCCGGGATGGCTGTAGAAATTGCGGTCCTCGGCGCTGGTGAAGGCCTCCTTCACCAGCTTGGGAATGAAGGTGGCCGGGATAAAGATGCGCCGCTCGCGGGCATACTCGCCCAGCACGGTGCCGTTGCCGGCATAGACGCGCGTGGTGATTGGCGGGGTGTAATTCTGCAGCGTCTGCACGCTGGGCAGATCGCGGGTTATGGTCACCAGATAAATCGCAAGCGCCCCGGCGGCCAACACCACCAGCGCGGCGGCCGTGAGGCCGAGCCATTTCAAAAGACGGGGAACCAGGTTCTGCATGGGGCGATGGGATTCATAAAGGTCGGGCAGTGGCTTGGAAAGGGTTCAGGGGGCGCCGGACTGGGACCTTTGGTCCCTATTTTGTTGCAAATTGGGCGTCCACGGCGTCGGCGATGCCCTCGGCCACCCGGGCGCGCCACGCTTCCGTGTTCATCTGGCGCGCGTCATGGGCGTTCGAGAGAAAGCCGAGTTCCATCAGCACCGCCGGAACATCGGGCGCGGTCAGCACCGCCAGGCTGGCGCTGCGGTGTGGCCGGCGCGCCAGAATGTCGGTGACCCCCGACAGCTGCTTGATGGCCGTGGTGGCAAAGCGGGAGGACTTGTTGACCGTGTCGCGCTGCGCCAGGTCGATCAGGATCGGCGCCACCGGATTGTTGCTGCCCGACAAATCCACGCCCGCGATGATGTCCGACTGGTTCTCGCGTTTGGCCATCGCCGCGGCTTCCCGGTCGGACCGGCCATCGCTGAGGGTGTAGATGGACAGGCCCGTGGTGCTGGGATCGGGGTGGGAGTCGGCATGTATGGAGATGAACAGGTCCGCCTTGTGGGTGCGCCCGACATTCACGCGCTGACGGTGCGGAATGAACGTGTCGTTGTCGCGGGTCATGAACACGCTATAGCCGCGCCCGCGCAGCACCCGCGCCAGCAGCAACCCTTCGGCCAGCGCCAAATCTTTTTCCATCAAGCCGTTGACGCCCACGGTGCCGGAATCGATGCCGCCATGCCCCGGATCGAGCACGATGATCTTCTTGCCGGCGGCGCGCGCCGGCGGCGTCTGCTGGGCGGCGATCATCGAGGCCAGGCGCTCGGCATCGGTTTCGCGTTTTCTCAGGTCAGCGGGCCAGCCGGCATTGGCGTCGAATTTCGGGCGCGTGGTGGGGAACAGATCGATCACCACCCGGTAGCCGAAACCCGCGGATGGCGGCAGCACCAGGCTGTCGGAGACCGACACCGGCTGGTTGAGGTCGATCACCATGCGCGCATTGCCGGCGCGGAACTGGCCGTAGCGATAGGATTTGATGGAGCCGAACCCGCTGGGACGCGGCGGGGCGCCCAGCCGCCATGACACTTCGGGCATGTCGATCACCACGCGGTCGGGATTGGACAGCGCGAAGGCGCGCAGATTGACGGGATCGGAAAGCTCGATCACCAGCCGGGTGCGGTCGTCATGTTCGCCGATACGCGCGCTCATCACGATGGGCAGCGGCCCCCTGGGCTTGGCGCCGATCACCGCCCCGGGACCGACCGGCGGAACAGGCTTGGGCGGCGCGGCCGGAAGGTTGCCCTGCGACTGGCGCAGCAGCCGGCTGATGGCGTCGTCGCCCTGAGCCATCAGGGCGGCAGGCGCCAGAACGGCCGCGGCGAAGAACAGGACGGGCAAGAGGCGCAACGGTTTTTTTTCCGAATCTGGAAACGCGAGCCTAACACGGCGATTTGTTTCGCTATCGCGCTTTTGCTACTGTTCCCTCGCCAGGGGGCCAGTGATGTTTCTGGAAATAAAAGATTTTTTAAGTCCGCAGGCGGTGGCGCGGCTGACCAGCCTTGCCGCTGCGGTCACGTTCCTGGACGGACGGATTTCCAACCCCGCCAACCAGACCAAGAACAACCTCCAGGCGTCGCCCAGCGATCCCGGCTATGCCGAATCCTCGGCCATCGTCGCGGAGGCCTTCGCCGCGTCCGAAGAATTCCGCAACTTCGCCTATCCGCGTCATGTCGCGCCGCCCCTGCTGGCCCGCTATGAGGTCGGGATGAAGTACGGCGCCCATGCCGACACCTCGCACATGCGCTTCGGCAGCGAGCTCAGGCGTTCCGACCTGTCGGCCACAGTGTGGCTGAGCCCGCCGGAAAGCTATGACGGCGGCGAACTGGTGGTGCATCTGGGCACCCGGCCCGTGGTGATAAAGGGCACGCCCGGCAGCCTGGTGGTCTATCCCTCCACCCAGCTGCACGAGGTAACGCCGGTGCGC
>JAZKDV010000036.1:0-33770 GCA_040387395.1 Pseudomonadota bacterium
CACAGGCGGCCTTTGGCCTTAGGACCAAGATCGCAATCATTGGGCACGAACGGCCCGGCATTGACCGATTGCAGTGCCGCTTCCACCACCGGATGGCGGCCGCGCTGGATATCAAAGGAAAGCCCACCATCCATCTTGGGCCGCACATAACGCGATGCGATCGCCAGTTCGCCCAGCGACGCGGCAACATCCAGCGTGCCCAGCGCGTCGGAAATCGCCGACAGCGCTTCGCCATGCTCGATGGCCAGCATCACCATTTCGTCGAACAGCGTGGATTCCAGCGCCAGCGCGGCTTCGCCCGCTTCGGAAATGCGCGAGGCCAGCGATGCCAGTTCGTCGGTGGAAAAACGCACCGCCCCCGCCATGGTCTGGCGATGGCGGAAGGTGTCCTTGTCGGCCATAAGCCTGTCGGCATGCTGCTGGCTGACTTCGATGAAATAGCCCAGCACGCCGTTATGCTTGATCTTGAGCTGCGTCACGGCGGTGGACTGGCGGTATTTTCCTTCCAGGCCAGCAATCACGCGGCGGGATTCATCGCGCAGGGCGCGGTGTTCATCCAGCGGCGCATGGGCCCCGGGCTTGATGAAGCCGCCGTCACGCGCCAGGTAAGGCGGCTCGTCCACCAGCAGGAATTCCAGCCGGTCGGACAGGCGCGACACGGCGGCTATGTTCTGGGTCAGGGCCTCCAGCGCGGTGAGCGCTTCGCCGCCCAGCGATTCTTTTCTGAGGCCATCACGCAAGCCGCGCGCCGCCTTCACGCCATCGCGCAGATTGGCAAGATCGCGCGGCCCGCCCCGCGCCACCGACAGCCGGCCCAGCGCGCGGGCAATGTCGGGCGCGGCACGCAGGGCTTCGCGCGCCCTGCGGCGCAATTCGGAATCTTTTGAAAAGGCTTCGACGGCGTCATGCCGCGCGCCGATCACCGACACATCGGTGAGCGGCGCGGCCAGCCGCCCCGCCAGCAATCGCGCGCCGCAGGCGGTCACGGTGCGGTCGATCCCGGCCAGCAGCGAACCGCCGCGCTGGCCCGACAAGGTCTGCGTCAATTCCAGATTGCGCCGCGTGGCAGCATCGATGCCCATGAAATTCGAGGGCGAGACGCGCGCGATCCGCTGCAGCGCGACCTTCTGACCTTTCTGGGTCAATTCCAGATAAGCGATCAGCGCGCCCGCCGCCGACAGTTCGGCGCGGGCGAAGGCACCCAGCCCGTCCAGCGACAGCATGTTGTAATGCGCTTTCAAGGCGCGCTCGCCATTGGCGGAATCAAAGCGGCTGGCAGGCAGCGGCGACAGCGCCGCACCGAGGCTCTTGAACAGCGCCGCGAACTCTTCCTGCGCCAGCAGGGAATCCGGAATCAGAAGTTCGCGCGGGGAAAGCCGCGCCAGCTCGGTGGCGACCCCGCTTTGCCCCACGGCGGCGACGGAAAACTCGCCGGTCGACATGTCGGCGCTGGCAATCGCGAAATCCGCGCCGCTGCGTCCCAAGGCCGCCAGCAGGTTGGAGGCGCGCGCCTCCAGCAGCGAATCCTCGGTCAGGGTGCCGGGCGTCACCAGCCGCACCACCTCGCGCTTGACCACCGACTTGGCGCCGCGCTTCTTGGCCTCGGCCGGGTCCTCGACCTGTTCGCACACCGCCACCCGGTGGCCCTTGCGGATCAGTTTCTCCAGATAGGACTCGGCGGCATGGACCGGCACGCCGCACATGGGGATGTCTTCACCCTGATGCTTGCCCCGCTTGGTCAGCGCAATGTCCAGCGCCTCGGCGGCTTTTGCTGCGTCCGCGAAGAAGAGCTCGTAAAAGTCGCCCATGCGGTAAAACAGCAAATAGTCCGTATGCGCAGCTTTGAGCGCGAGATATTGCGCCATCATGGGGGTGGCGTCGCTCGCCCCACTGACATCTGGGTGTATACCGAAATCCATCTCGCTCATGCGGCAACCCTAGCAGAGCCCAAAAGGCGGCGCGTCACCGAAGCTTCGTGCAAAGCGCGGGCGAGTTGTTATTCTGTGGAAAATCCATCCAGAACCATAAAAACAGCAGGCAGGGAACAGATGTCACGCCCGACTTTCACCGACGACGAAGCCCTTGCCTTTCATGCCGGCTCCAAGCCCGGCAAGCTGGAGGTCAATCCCACCAAGCCGATGGCGACCCAGCGCGATCTGAGCCTCGCCTATTCACCGGGCGTGGCCGTACCGGTGCTGCGCATCGCCGAAAATCCGGAAGCCGCCTGGGAATACACCACCCGCGGCAACCTCGTGGCGGTGATCTCCAACGGCACCGCGATCCTGGGGCTGGGCGATCTGGGGGCGCTGGCCTCCAAGCCGGTGATGGAAGGCAAGTCGGTGCTGTTCAAGCGCTTTGCCGACGTGAACTCCATCGACCTGGAAGTCGATACCAAGGATGTCGAGCAGTTCATCAATGCGGTGCGCTACCTCGGCCCCAGCTTTGGCGGCATCAACCTGGAAGACATCAAGGCGCCGGACTGTTTCATCATCGAGGAGCGGCTGCGCGAGCTGATGGACATTCCGGTGTTCCATGATGACCAGCATGGCACCGCGATCATCAGCGCGGCCGGCGTGATCAACGCCGCCCATCTCACCAACCGCAAGCTGGAAGACCTGAAGGTGGTGTGCAACGGCGCCGGCGCCGCCGGCATCGCCTGCATCGAACTGCTCAAGTCGATGGGTGTGAAAAGCGACAACGTCATCCTGTGCGACACCAAGGGCGTGGTCTATCGCGGCCGCACCGAAGGCATGAACCAGTGGAAATCGGCCCATGCGGTGGAAACCAAGGCCCGCAGCCTGACCGACGCCATGGTCGGCTGCGATGTGTTCCTGGGCCTGTCGGCCAAGGGCGCGCTGACCCCCGACATGGTGCGCTCCATGTCGGCTTCACCGATCATTTTCGCCATGGCCAATCCCGATCCGGAAATCACCCCGGAGGACGCCAAGGCGGTGCGCGGCGATGTCATCGTCGCCACCGGGCGCAGCGACTATCCCAACCAGGTCAACAATGTTCTGGGCTTCCCCTACATCTTCCGCGGCGCGCTGGACGTGCGCGCCACCACCATCAATGAAGAAATGAAGATCGCCGCCGCCGAAGCCATTGCGGCGCTGGCGCGCGAGGATGTGCCCGATGAAGTGGCGGTCGCTTATCGCGGCGCACGCCCGGTCTACGGCCCAGAATATATCATCCCCTCGCCTTTCGATCCGCGTTTGATCAGCCGGGTGTCGGCGGCGGTGGCGGAAGCGGCAATGAAATCAGGTGTCGCCAAGAAGCAGATTCCAGACCTGCAGGCCTATCAGTATGAACTGTCGGCGCGGCTGGATCCGTCGGCGGGCCTGTTCCAGATGGTGACCAACGCGGTGCGCGCCAAGCCCAAGCGGGTGGTGTTTGCCGAAGGCGAAGAGGATTCGGTGATCCGCGCCGCCGCCGCCTTCCAGAATTCCGGCATGGGCAAGGCCATCCTGGTCGGCCGCACCGATATCGTGAAGCAGGGCCTGAAGCGCGCGGGCTTGGCCGAGGATCTGCTGGAGATCAAGGTGCCGCATTCCGCGGAAGAAGCCGCGCCCTATATCGACGCGCTCTACAAGCGCATCCAGCGCCGGGGCGGTTTGCACCGCGATGCCGTGCGCATGGTGACCAATGACCGCAACATCTATGCCGCCTCCATGCTCAAGGCGGGCGACGCCGACGCCATGGTGACGGGCGTGACGCGCAATTACGCCACGGCGCTGGCCGATGTGCGCACCGTGCTGGACCCGCCGGCGGGCCAGCGTCCGATGGGCATGCAGGCGATCTTCGCCAAGGGCCGTGTGGTGCTGATCGCCGATACCTCGGTGACCGAAATGCCCACCGCCGACCAGCTGGCCGACATCGCGGTGCAGGGCGCCGCCGTGGCCACACGTTTCGGCTTGGTCCCGCGCGTCGCCCTGCTGGCCTCGTCCACTTTCGGTTTCCCCCGCAGCGAGCGCAGCGAGCGCATCATCGAGGCGGTACAGATTCTGGAAAATCGCGGCGTGGACTTCGAGTATGACGGCGAAATGGCGATCGACGTGGCTTTGGACAAGGACAAGCTGGCGCTCTATCCCTTTGCCCGCATCACCGACACCGCCAACGTGCTGATCATGCCGGCGATTCACAGCGCTTCGATTTCCACCAAGCTGCTGCAGCAGATGGGCGGGGCCAGCGTGATGGGCCCCATGCTGGTGGGCCTGGACAAATCGGTGCAGATCGCGCCCCTGGGCGCCAAGATGAGCGAGATTTATAACGCCGCCGTCATCGCGGCCTATGATATCAACCGGTAATGGATTTTCCGCGCGTTACGAGTTTCATGGAGAGAATCTGGGAAGACGAGATCATCCCGGTCCTCACCGATTACATCAGGATTCCCAACAAGAGCCCCGCCTTCGATGCGGACTGGGAAAAGCACGGCCATATGGAACAGGCCGTGATCCTGTTCGCCGACTGGGCGAAAGGAAAGCTGGCGCAGCTTCCCGGCAGCAAGCTGGAAGTGGTGCGGCTTAAGGGACGCACACCGCTGATCTTTATCGAGGTTCCGGGAAGCGCGGGAGCGTCGGCGCAAGCCGGAGCGACCAATAAAGAAGCCACCATTTTGATGTATGGCCATCTCGACAAGCAGCCCGAGATGCAAGGCTGGACCGAAGGCACCGGCCCCTGGGTGCCGGTACGGAAAGACGACAAGCTGTACGGGCGCGGCGGCGCCGATGACGGCTATGCCATGTTCGCGTCGCTCGCCGCGCTGCTGGCGCTGAAGGAGCAAGACATCGCCCATGGCCGCGCCGTCATCATCATCGAGGCGTCGGAAGAATCCGGCTCGCCCGACCTTCCCTTCTATATCGAGCATCTGGCGGCGCGGATCGGCACGCCCGATCTGGTGGTCTGCCTGGATTCCGGCAGCGGCAATTACGAGCAGCTGTGGCTGACCACGTCGCTCAGAGGCATGGTGATCGGCAATCTCACCGTGCGCGTGTTGACCGAAGGCGTGCATTCGGGCGCGGCCAGCGGCATCGCGCCCTCGTCGTTCCGCATCCTGCGCAGCCTCTTGTCGCGGATCGAGGATGAAGCCACCGGCCGCATGACCTTGCCCGAACTGTTTGTCGAGATTCCGCCGGATCGCCAGACGCAAGCCAAACAGGCGGCGCAGATCCTGGGCGATGAAGTCTGGTCCGAGTTGCCCTTCGCCGGAAACACCAAGCCGATGGCGGGCGATGGCGCGGAACTGATCCTGCAGAAAACCTGGCGGCCGCAACTGGCGATCACCGGCATGGAAGGCTATCCGCTGCCGGCCAATGGCGGCAATGTCCTGTTGCCCTATAGCATCGCCAAACTGTCGCTACGCGTACCGCCCACCGGCGATGCGGAAAAGGCGCGCGCCGCGGTCCAGAAAGTGCTGGAAGACAGTCCGCCCTACGACGTCGAAGTGACGTTCAACGCGCCGCGCGGCGAGAATGGCTGGAACGCGCCCACCCTGGCGCCGTGGCTGGAAGCCTCGCTGAACAAGGCCAGCAACGCCGCCTTCGGCAAGCCGGTCGCCTATCAGGGCGAGGGGGGCTCGATCCCCTTCATGGCGATGCTGGGCGAAAAATTCCCCGGCACGCAATTCGTGGTGACGGGCTTGCTGGGGCCGCATTCCAACGCCCATGGCCCCAATGAATTCCTGCACATTCCCTTCGCCAAGAAATTGTCGGCCTGCATCGCCACCGTGGTGGCGGACCACGCGGCCCGCTAGTTCGGCAAGATCACCTTGGTGACGACGGTGCCCTTGCCCTGGATGGTGGTCATGGCGTCTTCGATGCCGAACACCGGCTCGATCAGCCGCCAAACGCTGCGGGTGCGGGCATTGTCCACCATCGAGACGATGATGCGCCCGCCCGGCATCAGCAGCGTCCGGTACTTGCGCAATATCCCGGCCGGATCGGTCAGGTAATAAAGACTCTGGTTGAAGACAATGACGTCGAAGCGTTCGTCGGTCTCGAACGCCCAGGCATCGGCGACGGTGAAGCGGCTGCGCCCGTCGCCCAGCCGTTTCGTGGCGATCGCAATTGCCTCTTTGGACACATCCATGCCGAGATAGGTTTTGTAGGGAAGAATCTTGAGCTTCTCCGCCAGCAAGCCTTCGCCGCAGCCCGCATCCAAAATCGATTGCGGATTCAGGAACTGGCAATAGCCCAGGATGGAAACCAGCCCCGCCAGGCTATCCATCTTGCGCAGATATTCCCACTGGCCGTCGCGATACTCGCGATCCCAGGTTTCGGCAGAGACCTGTTGCGGGCGATAGCCGGTCGTCGTGAAAACAATGGCACGCGCCAGCTCCTTGATGCGTTCCATGCCTAGCGCCCCGCTTTTTTGTTCTTGTCTGGCGGCAAATCACCGCCGGCCCTAAGCTGGCGGCACTGTTAGGCATTTCTGTGGAGAGCCCATGATCCCCGACCGCGCCACCCGTCGCCCCCTGCTGATTTTCGTGCTGGTGACGCTGGCGATCGGGGCTTTGGGCAGCTTTTTCACCCAGCCCAACATCCCCACCTGGTATGCCCAGCTGAACCATCCCTCCATCACCCCGCCCAACTTGGTGTTCGGCCCCGTCTGGACCACGCTGTACGTGATGATGGCGGTGGCGGCCTGGCGGGTGTGGCGGATCACCGGGCTGAAATCGACCGAGATGCTGGCCTGGGGCGTGCAGCTGGCGCTGAATTTCGCCTGGAGCGCGATCTTCTTTGCGATGCACCGGATCGACGCCGCCTTTGTCGAGATCGTGCTGCTGGACCTCGCCATCCTCTACACGCTGCTGCTGTTCTGGCGGCGGGACCGGGTCGCCGGCATGCTGCTGCTGCCCTACTTGGCTTGGACCTGTTTCGCGACCCTCCTGACTTGGCGATTCTGGCAGCTGAATCCCTGAATCACGCCAAAGGCTTGGCAAGCGGGGACACCGTCCCTATATACCCCCATAGGTCAGCATGGGCATTCGTCCACGCCTGATTTTGTCAAAGAATTCAATGGGATGGCTGGAAGACGCCTTCGGGGTCTCCGGGCCCATGCCCGATAAGAGGAACTGCTATGGCTAAAGTAATCGGCATCGACCTTGGCACCACCAACAGCTGCGTGGCGGTCATGGAAGGCTCGGCCCCCAAGGTCATCGAAAACGCGGAAGGCGCCCGCACCACCCCGTCCATCGTGGCCTTCGCCCCGGACGGCGAGCGCCTGATCGGCCAGCCCGCCAAGCGCCAGGCCGTCACCAATCCCGAACACACCTTCTTCGCCATCAAGCGCCTGATCGGCCGCCGCTTCGACGATCCCATGACCAAAAAAGACATGGGCATGGTCCCCTACCAGATCGTCAAAGCCGACAATGGCGATGCCTGGGTCGCGGGCCGCGAAGGCAAGAAATATTCTCCGTCGGAAGTCTCCGGCTTCATCCTGCAGAAGATGAAGGAAACCGCCGAAGCCCATCTGGGCGAAAAGGTCACCCAGGCGGTGATCACCGTTCCGGCTTACTTCAACGACGCCCAGCGCCAGGCCACCAAAGACTCCGGCAAGATCGCCGGCCTGGAAGTGCTGCGCATCATCAACGAGCCCACCGCCGCGGCGCTGGCTTATGGCCTGGACAAGAAGTCCAGCGGCACCATCGCCGTGTACGACCTTGGCGGCGGCACCTTCGACGTCTCCGTGCTGGAAATCGGCGACGGCGTCTTTGAAGTGAAGTCCACCAACGGCGACACCTTCCTGGGCGGCGAAGACTTCGACCATCGCCTGGTCGGCTTCCTGGCCGACGAATTCAAGAAAGAGAACGGCATCGACCTGCGCACCGACCGTCTGGCGCTGCAGCGTCTGAAGGACGCCGCCGAAAAGGCCAAGATCGAACTGTCGAGCGCTGCTTCGACCGAAGTGAACCTGCCCTTCATCACGGCGGACGCGTCGGGCCCCAAGCATCTCACCATCAAGATCACCCGCGCCACGCTGGAAAAGCTGGTTGACGACCTCATCCAGAAGACCGTCGGCCCGGTGAAGCAGGCGCTGAAGGATGCCGGCGTCACCGCCGGTCAGATCGACGAAGTCATCCTGGTCGGCGGCATGACCCGCATGCCCAAGGTGCAGGAAGCCGTGAAGCAGATCTTTGGCGGCAAGGAGCCGCACAAGGGCGTCAATCCGGATGAAGTGGTCGCCATCGGCGCCGCCATCCAGGGCGGCGTGCTGAAGGGCGAAGTCAAGGACGTCCTGCTGCTCGACGTCACGCCGCTTTCGCTGGGCATCGAGACCCTGGGCGGCGTCTTCACCCGCCTGATTGACCGCAACACCACCATCCCGACCAAGAAGAGCAACATCTTCTCGACCGCGGAAGACAATCAGGGCGCCGTCACCATCAACGTGTTCCAGGGCGAACGCGAAATGGCGGCCGACAACAAGAGCCTTGGCCGTTTCGACCTGCAGGGCATTCCGCCGGCGCCGCGCGGCGTGCCGCAGATCGAAGTCACCTTTGACATCGACGCCAACGGCATTGTCAGCGTCACCGCCAAGGACAAGGCCACCAGCAAGGAGCAGCAGATCCGCATCCAGGCGTCGGGCGGCCTGTCGGACGCCGACATCCAGAAGATGGTCAAGGAAGCCGAAAGCCACGCCGCCGAGGACAAGAAGCGCCGCGAAGTGGTGGAAGCCAAGAATCAGGGCGATGCGCTGATCCATTCCACCGAAAAGGCGATGAGCGAGCATGGCGACAAGGTCGGTCCGGAAGAAAAGACCGCCATCGAAGCCGGCATCCTGGCGCTGAAGACCGCGCTGTCGGGTGACGACGCCGAGGACATCAAGGAAAAGACCAACACCCTGGCCCAGGCTTCGATGAAGCTGGGCGAGGCGATGTACAAGGCGCAGCAGTCCGAGGGCGCGGCAGCCGATGCCGCCTCCGATGGCGCCGGCAACAAGTCCGACGACAATGTTGTGGACGCCGATTTCGAGGAAGTCGACGACAACAACAATAACAAGGGCGCCGCCTAACCAGTATGGCCCTTCGCGCATGAAGCGCGGAGGGCCTTTTGCTTTTGTATCCGGGGGCGGATGTGTCGATGAAGCGCTGTTATTACGAGTGTCTGGAAGTCCAGAAGGGCGCGACCGGCGATGTCCTGAAGTCGGCTTACCGCAAGCTGGCGATGAAGTTTCATCCCGACAAGAATCCCGGCGACCACACCGCCGAAGTCAAATTCAAGGAAATCAGCGAGGCCTATGACATCCTGAAGGATGATCAGAAGCGCGCCGCTTACGACCGCTTCGGCCATGCCGCCTTTGAAGGCGGCACCGGGGCCGCGGGCGCGCGCGGCGGCAATCCGTTCGGCGATTTCGCCGGCGGCTTTGGCGACGTGTTCGAGGATTTCTTCGGCCAGATGATGGGCGGCCGCGGCAAGCGGCAGAATCGCGGCCAGGACCTGCGCTACAATCTCGACATCAGCCTGGAGGAAGCCTTCCGGGGCCGCAGCGCCGAGATCCGCGTGCCGACGCAGATCGCCTGCGAAGACTGTTCGGGCAGCGGCGCCGAAGCCGGTCACAGCCCCGAAACCTGTCCCACTTGCGCCGGTCACGGCAAGGTGCGCGCGACCCAGGGCTTCTTCACCATCGAACGCACCTGCGCGTCCTGCCGGGGCAGCGGCAAGATCGTGCGCCATCCCTGCAAGACCTGCCGCGGCGCCGGCCTTGTCCAGAAGGAGCGCACGCTGACCGTCGATGTACCGCCGGGCGTCGAGGAAGGCACCCGCATCCGCCTGTCGGGCGAAGGCGCCGCCGGGGCCAATGGCGGCCCGCCCGGCGATCTCTATATTTTCCTGGAAGTCGCCGAACACCCCATCTTCCAGCGCGACGGCCATGATCTGCATTGCCGCGCCCCGGTCTCCTTCGTCACAGCCGCCATGGGCGGCAGCATCGAAGTGCCGACCCTGGACGGCGGCCGCGCCAAGGTGGCCATACCCGAAGGCACCCAGCCGGGACGGCAGTTCCGCCTCAAGGGCAAGGGCATGCCGGTCCTCCGCAGCGCACAGAAGGGCGACCTCTATGTCGAACTGGCGGTGGAAACCCCGGTCCGGCTGACCAAGCGGCAGAAGGAATTGCTGCGGGAATTCGATGCCGAGAGCCAGGCCGGCACCCACCCGGAAGCCGAAGGCTTCTTGGCCCGGCTGAAGGAGTTCTGGGGCGGCGGCCCAAGCGCGTAAAAGCGGGGCCTAAACGTCACCAAATTGCCTTGGCTTTCAACAAGTCAAGTGCTTCACCCGATTGCCAATTCAGCCTAGAGTTCGCCCGCTTCCACGGTGTCCCGCCCTTGACCGACCAGACCTTCGCCCTTGCCGACAATCTGAGATTCCTCAAGGCGCTGATCACCCGCCCCAAGAATGTCGGCGCCATCGTGCCGTCCAGCCCGGCGCTGACCCGCGCCATCGCGGCCGCCATGGACCTGCATCGCACCGGCCCGATCCTGGAGCTGGGCCCCGGCACCGGCGTCATCACCCAGTCGATCCTGGAACGCGGCATCGCGCCGGAACGCCTGACGCTGATCGAGTATGACGCCGAGATGGCGGCGCACCTGGCGCACAAATTCCCGCGCACCCATGTGGTGCAGGGCGACGCCTTCGACCTCGAGCGCACCCTAGGCAATCGCCATGGCGATCAACTGTTCAGCGCCGTTGTCTCCGGCCTGCCGCTGCTGAATTTCCCGGTGGCCCTGCGCCACAGCTACATGGCCGGCCTGATCGACCGGCTGGAGCATGGCGCGCCGGTGATCCAGTTCTCCTACGGCACCCAGGCGCCGGTCGAAGCCCCGCCCGGCTGCACGGTCAGCCGCGCCGCGCTGGTCTGGGCCAACATCCCGCCCGCGCGCGTGTGGGTCTACCGCAAGAACTGATCGGCGGCCGGACGGCCATAAAGCATCGTGATGTTGATGCGCCGGTTCAGATAGCCGTCCTGGAATTCGATCCTGTCGGTCTCGTGAAACAGGTCGGAATCGAAGATCACGGCCCGGTTGGCGCGATAGGGCACGGTGACCGGCTTTGCGCCGGTCTGGGCCAGAAAATCCCGCGCCGCCTTTTCATCGCCGTTGGAACGCACAAAATCCCAATCCAGCGGCGGCTTCTGGTCCCACACCACAAGACCGCCATTGGCCGGATTTACATTGGCCTCGTCGGGCGTAATCCAGAAATTCACATTCACCGCCGCCTGGTCGGCATGGATGCGTATGCCTGACAGGCTGGAATCGTACTTGAAGCCCCACCACTGGCCCAAACCGTGGCTGGCGAAAATCGCGGGGAAAATCTCGCGCAGCTCGTCGGCGATCTGGCCCAGCAGCGGACAGGCAAAGCCATGGTCCGGCATCGCCCCCAGATAGCCGTCACGATAGGCTTTCTTCCAGATGGTCGAGCCCCGGCAGAAGCGCCGCAGCCCCTCCAGCGCCTCCGGCGTCAGGAGATTGTCGATCACCACAAGCCTGGGATTGCGCTGCGCCCATTGCGCCGCGATGGTTTGCGCGTTGGCGGGATTGACCGCCGGCGTTGCCAGCCTTTCACCGCCGGCAATATGGAAGCGATCCGGCGCCACGCCCTGCGCGGCCAGATACGCGCGCTGCTCGGCGTCATGGCGTTTGCGGTGATCGGGATCGTCTTCGGCCGCGACAAGCGGCTCCTGCCCGAATGCCAGCGCGGCGCGGCGCTGATAGCTGTCCATGCCTTCGGGCACACGACCCGTTTCGCATAGCAGTGACCCGCGCACCGACAGGGCATGGAGATGATCCGGCGCCAGCGCCAGTGCCTTGTCCACCGACACCTGCGCCGCGTCGAACCGGCGCAGCATCTGGAGGCAGGCGGCCCGGTGAGACCAGGCATCGGCATTGCGGGGCACCAGCGCGAGCGCCCGGTCGTAACTGGCGATGGCGTCGCCAAATCTTTCGCGGTGGCGCAGCACGTCGCCGCGCGCGCTCCAGGCATCCGCCTGGTCCGGGTCCTGCGCCACGGCACGTTCGAAACTGGCGATTGCCTCGTCGAACCGTTTCAGGCTGGTCAGCACCAGGCCGCGATTCTTCCAGGCGGGAACATAGTCCGGCCTGAGCGCCACGCTGCGGTCATAGCTTTCCAGCGCCTGTTCGAAACGCTGAAGTCCGTGCAGCGCCGCGCCGCGATTGTTCCAGGCATCATGATCGTCCAGCACCTTGGTCAGCAACTGGTCAAAGGCCGCCACCGAATCCGCAAAGCGCTGCAATTCCAGAAGCGCGACGCCGCGGTTGAACAGCGCCGCCGGATAGGTCTGGTCGAGCGCCAGCGCGGCATCGCTGCTGTCCAGCGCTTCGGCGTAACGCTTCAGCTCGGTGAGCGCCGCGCCGCGATTGGCCCAGATCGCCACGGACGGCTGCAAGGCCAGCGCCCGGTCATACGCGGCAACCGCCTCTTCGCGCCGGCCAAGGCCCGCCAACACCACGCCCTGATTGTACCAGGCCTCGGCCTGGCCGGGCTGGCGCGTGGTGACGTCGGCAAAATGCGCCAGCGCCTCGGCAGCGCGGCCCAAAGCCTGCAGCAGGACGCCCTTGAGCATCACCGATTCCACCGCGCCGGGGTTGAGGCTGAGAGCCAGATCCACTGCCGCCATCGCCGCGTCCGCCCGCTGCTGCTGGAACAACAGCACCGCCAGCAGATACTGGGTGCGGTAGTCCGGTCCCGCCGCCAGCACCTGCCGGTACAGCGCCTCGGCATCGACCAGCCGCCCCTGCTGGTGCAGCGACATGGCCTGGTTCTGGAGTTGTTGCGTCATGGGGCCAACCTAGACGAAGCCTTTGGGGGGCTGAAAGGCGGTTTTGCTGCGGCTTATGCTGCAGCAAAAAGGTGCAGCATAAGGTTTTATGCTGCACCTCATGTTGCGCGGTAAGTCGTTGTTTCAATGCTATTCTGCCGCTTCGGCCAGCGCGGGAGCGGCCTGCAGCACATCCGGCCCCACATGGGCTTCGAACTTGCGGAAATTCTCCTGGAACATGCCCACCAGCTTGCGGGCCTGGGCGTCATAGGCGGCCTTGTCGGCCCAGGTGTCGCGCGGGTTGAGGATGGCCGAATCCACGCCCGGCACCGCCACCGGCACCCGGAATTTGAAGTGCGGGTCGATCCGCATTTCGGCATTGGCCAGGCTGCCGTCCAGCGCCGCGTTCAGCAGGGCGCGGGTGGCCTTGATCGGCATGCGCTTGCCGGTGCCGAAGGCGCCGCCGGTCCAGCCGGTATTGACCAGCCAGCATTCGGCCTGGTGCTCGGCGATCAGGGCGCGCAGCAGGTTGCCATACTCGGAAGGGTGCCGCGGCATGAAGGGGGCGCCGAAGCAGGTCGAGAAGGTCGGCTGGGGTTCCTTGCCCAGACCCTTTTCGGTGCCGGCCACCTTGGCGGTGAAGCCGGACAGGAAGTGGTACATGGCCTGGGACGGGGTCAGCCGCGCGATGGGCGGCAGTACGCCGAACGCGTCAGCCGTCAGCATGATCACATTCTTCGGGTGACCGGCGCGGCCGGTGGCGCTGGCATTGAGGATGTAGTCGATCGGATAGGCGGCGCGGGTGTTTTCCGCGTAAGTCGCGTCATCCAGGTCCAGTTCGCGCGTCGCCGGGTCCATCACCACATTCTCCAGCACGGTGCCGAAGCGCTCGGTGGTGGAGAAGATTTCCGGCTCGGCCTCGCGGCTGAGGCGGATCACCTTGGCGTAGCAGCCGCCCTCGATGTTGAAGATGCCGTTTTCGCTCCAGCCATGCTCGTCATCGCCGATCAGGGTGCGCGATGCGTCGGCCGACAGCGTGGTCTTGCCGGTGCCGGAAAGCCCGAAAAATATGGCCGATTCGCCGCTCGCCGCCACATTGGCCGAGCAATGCATGCTCATCACCCGCTTGGACGGCAACAGGTAGTTCATGATGGTGAAGACCGACTTCTTCATCTCGCCGGCATAGGAGGTGCCGCCGATCAGGATCACCTTCTTGCTGAAATTCACCGCAATCACGGTCTGCGAAGCGCAGCCATGCTTGGCCGGGTCGGCATTGAAGCTGGGCAGGTCGATGATGGTGAATTCCGGATCGAAGCCCTTCAGCTCTTCAGCCGTGGGACGGATCAGGAGCTGGTGCACGAACAGCGAGTGCCAGGCATATTCGGTGACCACGCGCACCGAAATCCGGTGCGTCAGGTCGGCGCCGCCGAACAGATCCTTGGCGAACAGCTCGCGCCCCTCAGCATGGGCCATCATGTCGGCATGCAGCGCATCGAACTGCGCCGGCGTCATCGCCTTGTTATTGTCCCACCACACCTGGCTTTCGGTGCTGGCGTCGCGCACCACGAACTTGTCGGATGCCGAGCGGCCGGTATGCACGCCGGTGCGCACCACCAGCGGGCCATTCTTGGCGACATGGCCTTCGCCGCGGCGGACCGCTTCTTCGTAAAGCGCGGCGGCGCCGAGATTCCAGTTCACGGACGAAAGATTGCGAAAGCCATGGCGGCCAAGGCCGTGCGCGGTGTCGGACATGGAATGCTCCCAGCGAAAATCTGCACCCGTCTTAACGGCCTGCGCCCACAGGGACAAATGTATACAGGACGGAACTAACTGCTGAATATTAATGTTATTCAATAAGTTACCGAGACACGCCTTGTATACATGGGTGACTTGTTGTCACGGCGTTGTCACCCCGGCCGCTTGGCCGTAAGGAAACGGATGCTCTCGGATGAAGAACTCGACCGCTATGCCCGCCACCTGGTCTTGCGGGAAGTCGGCGGCGTCGGTCAGGCGAAGATCCGCAAGTGCCGCGTGCTGATCGTGGGCGCCGGCGGGCTGGGCAGTCCGGCGGCGCTGTATCTGGCCGCCGCCGGGATCGGGACCATCGGCCTGGCGGACGACGATGCGGTGAGCCTTTCCAACCTGCAGCGCCAGATCCTGTTTCGCACCAAGGATGTCGGCCGCGCCAAGGTGGAAGCTGGCCGGGACGCGCTGAAAGCCTTGAACCCTGGGGTTCAGATCAACGTCCATCACACCCGGCTGGATACCGCCAATGTGATGGACCTGATCGCCGGCTATGACATCGTTGCGGATGGATCGGACAATTTCGCCACCCGCTTCCTGCTGAACGACGCCTGCTTCTTTGCGAAGAAGATTTTGGTGTCGGCGGCGGTGACCGAGTTTGAAGGCCAGCTTGCCACCTACAAGGCCTTCGACCGCAGCCAGCCCTACCCCTGCTATCGCTGCCTGTTTCCCGCCCCGCCGCCGCCCGGCACGGTACAGTCCTGCTCGGAAACCGGGGTGCTGGGGGCGGCCGCCGGGGTCATGGGATCGCTGCAGGCCCTGGAAGTGCTGAAGGAAGCCGCCGGGTTGGGCACCGGGCTCGCAGGAAAAATCCTGACTTTCAAAGCACTTAGCGGTGAATTTCGCACCGCCCGGCTGGCGCCGGACCCGGCCTGCCCTTTGTGCAGCACCGCACCGACAATCCACGCCCTGGACGGTCACGGTTAACCGCCGTTTAGGCCGTTTGCGGCACCATCTGAGGATGGGACGAGAAATTCACTACGAGGTCTTCCGCAGGGTCGGCGCCAAGGGCGGCTGGACCATGCATGAAGTGACCTCGACGCGCGAACTGGCCATCACCATGGCGCAGGAGTTGATGGCCTCCGAGAAGGCCACCGGCGTCAAGGTGGTCAAGGAAACCTACAACGACGATACCGGCGACTATCTCACCCTCAAGATTTTCGAGGAGGGGCACAACCAGATGAAGGTGGAGCCGGCGCAGGAAGACGCGCCGCACGCCATTCCCTGCTTCAAGCCGGACGACCTCTATTCCTATCACGCCCGCGCCACGATGAGCCGCCTTTTGGGTGACTATCTGAAGCGCAACAAGATCACCATCACCGAGCTGATCCACCGCGCCGACATGCTGGAAAATCTGGAAGCCACCGGCACCGTCTATCAGCATGCGATCCAGAAGGTCGCGGTGGCGCAAGCCGCCTCCACCACCACGCCGGTGCAGCAGATCGTCAAGAGCCTGAACGAACTCGCCACCCAGGCCTTCAACCGCGTCTATCGCGACCAGCGCAAGGGCCTGTTCCCCAATCCCCATCCCGAGCAGTTCGCCGAGCTGGCCAGGACACTGTCGAGCAAGGGCGACGCGGCCTACATCTTCAATGGCGCGCTGGCCCAGCATCTGAAAGAGGCGCAGGGCTGGGACGAGAAGGTCCTGATGCTGATCACCATCATGGGCAATGCCCCCACCGAAGATCTGCCGCGCAAGCTGGTGCTGTCATCGGTCGACGCGATCCTGGCGGAAATCCTGGCTGGTTCGGCTGCGCTGCATGAACTGATGGGAAAATCCGAGAATCTTGCGGGCGCGCTCGGCAAGCTTGTCTCCCTCTTCCTGGGCAAGGCGCCGGAAGACGCCAAGGACGGGCTGGCGGCGCTGACCCAGAATTTCGCCGCCGACAGCCTGCCCGAAGCGCGCACCGCCGTCGCCAACCGCATTGTCGCGGAGTTCAAGAGCAACAAGCGGCTGTGCCCCGAATCCATCGTGGATGAGCTGAAGGCGCTGCGCAGCATCGCCAACCGTATCGTGATGGGCGTGGGCAAGTATCTGAGCCACGAAGACCTGGTGGCGGCCTTCACCCTGCGCTCCAAGCGCCTGGTCACCCAGGAATCGCTGGGCGCCTATATTATCGACGCCGCGCCCGACGAGAAGATCGAGCGCATCCTGTTCGTCGAGGACAATATCATCGGTCTGGAAAACAAGCGCCAGCTGGCCAGCTATGTCATGCCGATCCTGACCTCGGCGACTTTCGACAGCCATTTCAACAATCCCAAACTGCCGCTGGTGTCACGCCTTCAGCGCCTGGCGCAATTGCAGGCGCGGGTGCGCCGCTGCGGCTTTGTCGATGTCACCCGCGAGGAAATCGCCGGCAAGATGGATGCGCTGGCGGTGACCATGGAAACGCGGGGCAAGCTGTTCGAGTCGATCACGGCCCGCCCCACTAGCCCCGTGGAAAAGACCCAGACCCTGCTGAAGCTGGCGACCGGCGGCGTCCTGACCGAGGGCGTCATGTCGGCGCGGGCACGCGACATGATCGTGGGCTATCTGTCCCAGCCCGGCTTCCTGACCGGCTATATCGCCACGCAGGTGAAGGATGGCGTGGCGCCGGACAACGAGAAAGTCATGGCCGAGTTGATGGAAACCCTGGGCAAGGCGGGGATCACCGCCGAGACGGGCTTGAAATCCATCGCGGCCTAGGAGCGGCTGCGAACCCGCAGGGCTTCGCGGTGCGACCATAAAATTAGTGCGCGGCGTCCCAGTTATCCGCGGCGCGGGCATCTACCACCAGCGGCACGGAAATTTCGACCGCCGGCAGCGCCGCTTTCTCCATCACCGACTTGATCAGCTTGGACGCCTTGTCGACATCCTTGTCGGGGGCTTCGAAGATCAGTTCGTCATGCACCTGCAGCAGCATGGTGGCTTTCAGCTTGGCCTCTTCCAGCGCGGACGGCATGCGCACCATGGCGCGGCGGATGATGTCGGCGGCCGCGCCCTGGATGGGGGCGTTGATGGCGGCGCGCTCGGCCCCGGCGCGGAAGCCCTGGACCTTGGAATTGATTTCGCGGATATGGATGCGCCGTCCGAACAGGGTTTCGACAAAACCGTGGGTGCGGGCGAACTGCTTGGTGTCTTCCATATAGTCGCGGATGCCCGGGAAGCGGGTGAAATACTTCTTGATGTAATCGCTAGCCTCACCCTGCGGGATGCCGAGCTGGTTGGCCAGACCGAAACCGGAAATGCCGTAGACAATGCCGAAATTGATCGCCTTGGCCTTGCGGCGCACGTCCGGCGTCATGTCCTTGAGCGGCACGCCGAAGATTTCCGACGCCGTCATGGCGTGAATGTCGAGATTGTCGGCAAAGGCTTTTTTCAGTTCCGGAATGTCAGCGATATGGGCCAGCAGCCTGAGCTCGATCTGGCTGTAGTCGGCGCTGATCAGCTTGCTGCCCTTGGCGGCAATGAAGGCCTGGCGGATGCGGCGGCCTTCCTCGGTGCGCACCGGGATGTTCTGCAGGTTGGGATCGCTGGAAGCCAGGCGCCCGGTGGTGGTGGAAGCCATGGCGTAGGAGGTATGCACCCGGCCGGTCTTGGCGTTGATGTAGGTGGGCAGCGCGTCGGTATAGGTGCCGCGCAGCTTGGCCAGCCCGCGCCATTCCAGCACCTTGCCCGCGATGGGATGGCCCTGAGCCGCCACGTCTTCCAGCACATCGCTGTCGGTGGACCAGGCCCCGGTCTTGGTCTTCCTGCCCCCTTCCAGCTTCATGCGGTCGAACAGGATTTCGCCCAGCTGCTTCGGCGAGCCGATATTGAACTCCCCGTCCGCCAGCTTGTGAATTTCGCCTTCCAGCTTGACCTGCTGCTTGGCGAAGTCGTTGGACAGCTTGCGCAGCAATTCGGGATCGATGCTGACACCGGCGCGCTCCATGTCGGCCAGCACCATCACCAGCGGCCGTTCCAGCGTTTCATAGACGCAGCGCTTGGTCTTTTCGCGCAGTTGCGGCTTGAACAGCATGTGCAGGCGAAGCGTAACGTCCGCATCCTCGGCGGAATATTTTGTGGCTTCAGCCACCGGCACGCAATCGAAGGTGCGCTTGTCCTTCCCCTTGCCGGTGACTTCGCTGAAGGTGATGGGGGTGTGCGACAAATGCAGGGCGGACAGTTCGTCCATGCCATGGCCATGCAGCCCGCCTTCCAGCACGTAGGACATCAGCATGGTGTCGTCGATCGGATCGAGACGAATGCCGCGCTGCAGGAACACCAGCGCGTCATACTTCAGGTTCTGGCCCACCTTCAGGATGCTGTCGTCTTCCAGCAGCTGTTTCAGGCGCGCCAGAACATCGGCCTCGGTCATCTGCGCGATGGCATCGCCGCCATCCTGCGCCTGGGACAGGTCCAGCGACAGGCCATCACCCTTGCGATGGCCGCAGGGGATGTAGCAGGCCTCACCCGGCGCCACGGCCAGACTGACGCCGCACAGACTGGCGGTCATCGCGTCCAGCGAGGTGGTTTCGGTATCGACGCAGACGATGCCGGTTTCATGGGCCCGGGCGATCCACCTGTCCAAATCCTTCGCCGCCGTCACCGTGACATAGGCGTCGTGATTGATCGGCGCGCGCAGCGCCGACGTGTCGGTCGGCGTCTCGCCTTCGAGGACGGGGAGTTCGGGCTTGGGCGGCAGCACATTGGCCACGGTCGGCGCGGCGGCGATCAGGTCGAGGTCTTGCACCTCGAAATGGGCCGCCACCCGCTTGGTGATGGAGCCGAATTCCATCGCCTTCAGGAAGGCGATCAGCTCCTTGCAGTCCGGCTCATGCACCGCGAATTCGTCGGGCTTTTCCTTCAGCGGCACCTTGTCGTCCAGCGTCACCAGCTTGAGCGAGATGCGGGCATTTTCCGCGTTCTCGATCAGGGTTTCGCGGCGCTTGGGCTGCTTGATCTCACCCACCTTGGCCAGCAGGTTTTCGATATCGCCATACAGGTTGATCAGCTCGGCGGCGGTCTTGACGCCGATACCGCGCACCCCCGGGACATTGTCGGTGGAATCCCCGGCCAGCGCCTGGACCTGCACCACCTTGTCCGGCGCGACGCCGAACTTTTCGAACACTTCGGCGGAAGCGAGCTTGCGGTTCTTCATCGTGTCCAGCAGCTCGACCTTGCCGTCCACCACCAGCTGCATCAGGTCCTTGTCGGAGGAGATGATGGTGCAGCGGGCGCCGGCTTCGCGCGCCAGCCTGGCATAGGTGGCGATCAGGTCGTCGGCTTCATAGCCGTTCATCTCGACGCAAGAGACGCCAAAGGCGCGGGTGGCATCGCGCACCAGCGGGAATTGCGGGATCAGGTCTTCGGGCGCCGGCGGGCGGTGCGCCTTGTATTCCTTGTAGATCGCATTGCGGAAGGTCTTTTCGCTGGCGTCGAAGATCACCGCCAGATGGGTTGGCTGCTCCGGACCCTTCATGTCTTCCAGCAGCTTCCACAGCATGTTGCAGTAGCCCGCCACCGCGCCGGTCGGCAGGCCGTCGGACTTGCGGGTCAGCGGCGGCAAAGCGTGATAGGCCCGGAACAGATAGCCCGACCCGTCCACCAGATAGAGATGGTCGCCCTTTTTAAGAGCGGTCAATGATGGGTTGCCCCGGCCCTGAGCACAAAGCGCTTGTCGCAATAGGGGCATTCGACCTGGGTTTCGTCGCCCATTTCCAGGAATACCTTGGGGTGGCCCAGCGCGCCGCCACCGCCGTCGCAGGCGACGCGGCTATTGTCGGTTTCAACGATTTCGGGGGCATCGACAGGCATGAAATGGACCTAAAAACGCGCGACGGGCCGGATCATACAAGTTAGGATTTGCGCGGCAAGGGCGGATTTCCCCGTGGTAAAGCTCGATAAAATCTACACAAAAGGCGGCGATTCCGGGCAGACCGGGCTGTCCGACGGCAGCCGTGTTTCCAAGGCCAGCACGCGCATCACCGCCATCGGCGCGGTGGATGAGGCCAACAGCGCCATCGGCGTGGCCCGGCTCCAGGCCGGCGGGAATTTCGATGCGATGCTGACGCGCATCCAGAACGACCTGTTCGACCTGGGCGCCGACCTGTCCGCGCCCGAGGACGGAAGAAAATCCGAAGCCCGCCTGCGCATCGCCCCCGCCCAAGTGGAGCGGCTGGAACGCGAAATCGACGCGATGAATGAGAGCCTGTCGCCGCTGACGTCTTTCGTGCTGCCCGGCGGCACGGCGCTGGCGGCGCATCTGCACCTAGCCCGCGCCATCGCGCGGCGGGCGGAAGCAGCGATTGTGGAACTGGCATCACAGGAACAGATCAACCCGGCGGCGCAGCACTACGCCAACCGCCTGTCGGATCACCTGTTCGTGATGGCGCGCGCCGCCAATGACGGCGGCAAGGGCGATGTGCTCTGGGTACCAGGCGCGAACCGCTGACTATTCCGGACCCGTTTTTCTGCCGAAGATGAAGGCGAGAATGACGCCCAAGACGCCGGTCGCGGCCCAGCCGGGCAAGGCGAGAAACGAATAAACGCCCTGCGCCATGGCGGGCTGGTGGTTCTGCATCCAGCTCTTGAACCCATCCAGGTGCGCACTGTCGAACAGGCCCCAGATGGTGCCCAGGCTGCGCACCGTCAGTTCGCCGCCGCGCTCCAGGCTGGTGATGGCGTCGGCGCCCAGCAGCATCAAGGCTGTGACGATCAGAATCAGGCTGACAAGTCGCATGAAGACGGCCATGGCGCATCAGATACCGCGCGGGGGTGGCGTCGCACAAGAAATACGGATTTTGAGGTTAAACCGCCTTCGCAATTGCGGGATCCGCCGCAATGTTGACGGGCGTCGCGGCTGGGTGCAGGTTTCTGGCGGACACAAGCCGGGGGGTTACGTGTCCGCGATGACCGCGCCTGCGGCCGCGCCCAAGACAAACTGCTTCTGTCCGTGGTGGAGCGCGGCGCAGATGGCGGCAAGCCCTCCATACTGATGCCGGCCTCGCGACCGGCAATGCCGGGGGGCATGCATGCCGGACGTACTGACGTCGCTTTATCCAACGACCCTGCTGCGCCGGCATCTGCCCGACATGGCCGAGACCAACCGCCAGCTTGCCGGGATCATCGCGGAGCTGGCTACCACCGGCCCCAACATGACCGCCGGCACCTCGACGATCGGCGGCTTTCAGACCCGCGAAGACCTGCTGTCGGAAAGCCATCGCCACAGCCGCCATCCCGCCCTGGTCACCCTGAAGAGCCACCTGATCGAAGCGATCCAGAAATACGCCAAGCTGCTGTTCGAGCAGGAGTGCATGCGCAATCCCACCAATGTGGATTTCATGCTGTGGGGCTGGGGCGTGTCGCTGAAGGCCGGGCACAGCCAGGACCTGCATGTCCATCCCACCGCCCATATCAGCGGCGTCTATTATGTGTCCGCGCCGCCGGGCGCGCTGGGTGAAACCAACACCTCGGGCAAAATCCGTTTCTATGATCCGCGGCCGCGCGCCAACATGAACCAGCTTTTCACCCAGATCACCCGCCATTCCGAGATCCCGTCGCCGGGCGATGTGCTGCTGTTCCCCAGCTGGCTGGAACATTCGGTGGCGCCGTTCGAAGGCGAAGGCGAGCGCATCTGCATCGCCTTCAATGTCCGGCTGAACATGTCATGAAAAAGCCGCCCGGTTTCCCGGGCGGCTGATTCAGTTCGCAAAGACCTTGCGATTAGGCCTGCGGGGCTTCGCCCGCCGGCTTCTTGCCGATGTCTTCGCCGGTGGTCTGGTCCACCTGCTTCATCGACAGGCGCACCTTGCCGCGATCGTCAAAGCCCAGCAGCTTGACCTTCACGGCCTGGCCTTCCTTGACCACGTCCTTCGGATTCGCAACGCGGCTGGAGGCCAGCTCGCTGACATGCACCAGACCGTCCTTGGGTCCGAAGAAGTTCACGAAGGCGCCGAAGTCCATCACCTTGACGATCTTGCCGTCATAGATCTGGCCGATTTCCGGTTCCGCCGTCAGGCCGCGAATCCACTTGATCGCCGCCTTGATCGCTTCATGGTCGCTGGAGGCGACCTTCACGGTGCCGTCGTCTTCCACGTTGATCTTGGCGCCGGTCTTTTCCACGATCTCGCGGATCACCTTGCCGCCGGTGCCGATCACGTCGCGGATCTTGTCGGTCGGGATCTTGATCTGCTCGATGCGCGGGGCGTGTTCGCCCAGCTCGGCACGGGCGCCGGTCAGGGCCTTGTTCATCTCGCCCAGGATGTGCAGGCGGCCGCCCTTGGCCTGTTCCAGCGCGGTCTTCATGATCTCCTCGTTGATGCCGGAGATCTTGATGTCCATCTGCAGGCTGGTGATGCCTTCGTCGGTGCCCGCCACCTTGAAATCCATGTCGCCCAGGTGATCCTCGTCACCCAGAATGTCCGACAGGACGACGTGACGATCCCCCTCAAGAATAAGTCCCATCGCGATACCGGCGGTGGGACGCTTCAAGGGAACGCCCGCATCCATCAGCGCCAGCGACGTGCCGCACACCGAGGCCATCGAGGACGAACCGTTGGATTCGGTGATCTCCGACACCACGCGGATGGTGTAGGGGAACTCGTCCTTCTTGGGCAGCATCGGATGAATCGCGCGCCAGGCGAGCTTGCCATGGCCGATTTCGCGGCGGCCCGGGGCGCCCATGCGGCCGGTTTCACCGACCGAGTAGGGAGGGAAGTTGTAGTGCAGCATGAAGGTCTGCTTGCCGGTGCCTTCCAGGCTGTCGACAAACTGTTCGTCTTCGGCGGTGCCGAGCGTGCAAACCACCAGCGCCTGGGTTTCACCGCGGGTGAACAGCGCCGAACCATGGGTACGCGGCAGGATGCCGACTTCCGCCACGATCGGGCGAACCGTCGTCAGGTCGCGGCCGTCAACGCGCTTCTTGGTGTCCAGCACCGCGTTGCGCATCACATCGGCTTCCACGTCATGCAGCAGGCCGGAATAGACGCTCGCAGCAACCTTGCCTTCGCCTTCGCCCACGAACTCGGCGGCGAACTTCTTCTTCACGGCGCTCAGCGCATCGCGGCGCTCGAACTTGATCGGAAGCTGGAACGCCTTGGCCAGTTCGGCGGAGGTCGCCGACTTGATCTTGGCGCGCAGCGGGGCATGGATGTCCGCAGGCACAGCGCGCGGCTCCTTGGCCGCCTTTTCCGCCAGGCGGATGATCGCCTTGATGGCGGTCTGCATTTCCCGGTGACCGAACATCACGGCGCCCAGCATCACTTCTTCGCTGAGTTCCTGGGCTTCGGATTCCACCATCATCACGGCGTCATGCGTGCCGGCGACGACCAGTTCCAGCTTGGAATTGGGCATCTCTTCCAGCGGCGGGTTCAGCCTGTATTCGCCGTCGATGTAACCGACGCGCGCCGCGCCGATCGGGCCCTGGAAGGGCAGACCGGACAGGGTCAGCGCCGCCGACACGGCGATCATCGCCACGACATCGGGATCATTTTCCAGATCGTGGCTCAGCACCTGCGCCACAACCAGCGTCTCGTTGCGATAGCCGTCGGCGAACAAGGGACGGATCGGGCGGTCGATCAGGCGCGAGATCAGGGTCTCGCGTTCCGTGGCGCCGCGCTCGCGCTTGAAATAGCCGCCCGGAATCTTGCCGGCGGCGTAATAGCGTTCCTGGTAATTCACGGTCAGCGGGAAGAAGTCCACGCCTTCCTTCGGATTGGCGGCGCCGACCACGGTGGCCAGCACAACGGTTTCGCCATAGGTGGCCAGCACCGAACCATCGGCCTGGCGGGCAATCTTGCCGGTTTCGAGGGTCAGCTCGCGGCCGCCCCATTCAAACGTTTCTTTGTGGATGGTGAACATCGTTTCTTCTTCTCTCATGTGCCCGCCGCCATATTGCAAGCGGGCCTTCCTCTTTGGTCACTCCGGCTTTTGCCGGCGCTTCCTGACTCCCCTATGGAGCCTGCCCATGCGGAAGCTCATCCCCCGCAAAAGCAAAACACGGCCCCGCGCTTTTGCGCGAGGCCGTGACTTATTCTGGTTGCCGCGAACTCAGCGGCGCAGGCCCAGCTTGGCGATGATGCCTTCGTAGCGCTTCACATCGCGGGACTTCACATAGTCCAGCAGGTTGCGGCGCAACGACACCATCTTGATCATGCCGCGACGGGAATGATTGTCCTTGGCGTGGGTCTTGAAATGTTCGGTGAGGTTGGTGATGCGTTCCGACAGGATCGCGATCTGCACTTCCGGCGAGCCGGTGTCGTTCTTGCTGGTCGCGTTTTCGGCGACGACTTCTTTTTTGCGTTCAGGCGTAATCATGGTTTTCTTTTTCCGGACATCAGGGCGTTGAAAAATTGAAGACGCGAAACGGACGAAGCTCACCTTCGGCGATTTCGGCCAGTGCTACGGGCGAACCGTCTTCTTCCTTGAGAAAGACGGTGAGACCGGAGAGTTCGCCGTCACCAAAACCGTCCTTCATCTTGGCGAAGAGATTCGCGCGGATGAGGATGGGGTTGCCGGATCGGATGCGAACCGTATCGGGACCACTGACGGCCAGCGCCGGGATGCCGTCCAGCGCGGTCGAAAGGGGCCTCAAATACCCAAAAGCGGCGGGACTATGCATAAAAGGGGTCAGGGTATCCACCCCAACCGCGTCTTTTTCGTCCCACCCCCCGGACCGGGTCCGGCGCAGGGCGCTGACATGGCCCAAAGTGCCCAGCGCCTGGGCGATGTCCCGCACCCAGGACCGGACGTAAGTCCCTTTGCCACAACGGATTTCGAACTCGGCACTGTCGGTCTGTGCGTCCAGAAGCCGGGCCTCGAAGACCTGCACCAGGCGGGGTTCCAGCACCACTTCTTCCCCGTCCCGGGCCAGGTCATAGGCCCGTTCGCCCTGCACCTTGATGGCCGAATAGGCCGGGGGGGTCTGGTTCAGGGGGCCGGTGAAGCGGGGCAGCATGGCCTCGATCTCGGCTTGGGTGGGGCGGTTGCCCGAGGTGCCGGTGACTTTTCCTTCGGCATCGTCGCTGTCGCGGGCCTCGCCCCAGCTGGCGGTGAAGCGATAGGTCTTCTCAGCATCCATCGCGTAGGGGACGGTCTTGGTCGCCTCGCCCAGCGCGATGGCCAGGATGCCCGTGGCCATGGGATCAAGGGTACCGGCATGGCCGGCCTTCTGGGCGTCGAAGATGCGGCGCACCACGCCGACCGCCTGGGTTGAAGTCATGCCCAGCGGCTTGTCCAGGATGACCCATCCATGGACCGGGTTACCCTTCTTCCTGCGTCCCATCAGTCTTCTTCGTCTTCGGACGCCGCGAGATCACGCGCGACGCGGTCGGAGCGCAGGATGTCCTCGATCTTCTGGGCTTCGGCGAAACTTTCGTCTTCGACAAAGCGCAGCTCGGGGGTGAATTTCATGGTGATGCGATGGCCCATTTCGCCACGCAAAAATCCTTTATGCCGGTTCAGCGCCGCCACGATCTCCTTGGCGTTCTGCCCACCCAGGGGTTCGCAATACACCGTGGCATAGCGCATGTCGGGCGACGGCTTGACCTGGGTGATCGTCACCGAGACGCCGTCCAGGTCGGGATCGCGGATCTCGTTGCGGTTCAGCACCTCAGCCAAGGCATGGCGCAGCGCCTCGCCCACGCGCAACTGGCGCTGCGACGGGCCCATGGCACCATCGCTGCGCCCGGGGCGGCGGCTGGAGGAAGGCCGTTCGGGACGGCCGGGCGGACGACGAGTCGACATTTACACGATCCCCAGAGATACGAGGATTACAGCGCGCGCTGAATGGTTTCGACATCGAAACATTCAATGACGTCGCCCTTCTGCATGTCCTGATAGTTGGTGAAGGCCATGCCGCATTCCTGGCCATTCTGCACCTCTTTCACTTCGTCCTTGAAGCGCTTGAGGGTGGAGAGTTCGCCTTCGTGAATCACGACATTGTCGCGGATCAGGCGGACCTTGGAACCGCGGCGCATGACGCCTTCGGTGACCTTGCAGCCGGCGACCTTGCCGACCTTGGAGATGTTGAACACTTCCAGGATCTCGGCATTGCCCAGGAACTTCTCGCGGGTCTCGGGCGTCAGCATGCCCGACAGCGCCGCCTTCACGTCATCCACCAGGTTGTAGATGATGTTGTAGTAGCGGATTTCCACGCCGTCGCGCTTGGCGCGGTCGCGGGCCTGGTTGTTGGCGCGGACATTGAAGCCCAGCACCGCAGCACCCGAAGCGTGCGCCAGGATGACGTCGCTTTCGGTGATGCCGCCCACGCCGGACTGGAGGATCTGGGCGCCGACTTCGTCGGTGCCCAGCTTGGCCAGCGCGCCCTGAATGGCTTCGCTGGAGCCCTGCACGTCGGTCTTCATCACCAGCGGCAACAGGCGCTTTTCGCCGGCTTCGCGGGTCTTGAGAAGCTGATCCAGGGTCTGGCGCGAATTGCTGGCCTGACGCGATTCCCGGCGCTTGCGGCCGCGATATTCGGCGACTTCGCGGGCGCGGGCTTCGTTTTCGACCACCACCATTTCGTCACCGGCTTCCGGCGCCGCCGAAAGACCCAGCACTTCGATGGGCGTCGAGGGACCGGCGGACGGCACGCTTTCACCGCGTTCATTGACCAAGAGGCGCACCCGGCCCCATTCGGCGCCGGCGACCACGATGTCGCCCACCTTCAGGGTGCCGCGCTGAACCAGAACGGTCGCGACCGGGCCGCGGCCCTTGTCCAGCTTGGCTTCGACCACGGCGCCTTCGGCGGCGCGGTCGGGGTTGGCCTTGAGGTCGAGCAGTTCGGCCTGCAGCAGGATGGCTTCTTCCAGCTTGTCGAGATTGGTGCCCTTGGTGGCGGAGACTTCCACCACCTGCACTTCGCCGCCCATGTCCTCGACCTGGATTTCATGCTGCAGCAGTTCGGTCTTCACGCGGTTCGGGTTGGAGTCGCCCTTGTCGATCTTGTTGACCGCCACGATCATCGGCACGCCCGCCGCCTTGGCATGGGCGATGGCTTCCACCGTCTGGGGCATGACGCCGTCATCGGCCGCCACCACCAGGATGATCAGGTCGGTGACCTTGGCGCCGCGCGCGCGCATCTGGGTGAACGCGGCATGGCCCGGCGTGTCCAGGAAGGTGATCTTCTGGCCCGACTTCAGGTTCACCTGATAGGCGCCGATATGCTGGGTGATGCCGCCGGCTTCGCCCGCGACCACGTCGGTCTTGCGCAGCGCGTCGAGCAGCGAGGTCTTGCCATGGTCGACATGGCCCATGACGGTGACGACGGGCGGGCGCGACACCAGCGTCTCGTCGGCATCCTGTTCGCCGGTCAGGCCTTCCAGCACGTCGCTTTCGGCAACGCGCTTCACAACGTGTCCGTACTCGGCGGCCACCAGTTCGGCGGTGTCGGCGTCGATCACGTCGCTGGGCGTCGCCATCATGCCGTTCTTCATCAGAACCTTGATGACGTCGACGGTGCGGCGGGCCATGCGGTTGGCCAGATCGGCCACGGTGATGGTTTCCGGCACGATGATGTCGCGCGGACCGGCCGGACCAGCAGGCTGCTGCTGGTGACCCTTGTTCACGCGCTGCAGGTGGCGCTTGTAGGAGGCGACCGAACGCACGCGCTCGTCATCGTCGGACAGCGCGCGGGTGACGGTCAGCTTGCCGCGGCGGCGTTCGCCTTCGGCCTTCTTGGGGGCGGGCGGTTTGACGGGAACCAGCTTGCCGCCGATTTTCTTGCTGGCGCTTTCTTCTTCTTCCTCGTTTTCCAGGCGGCGGCGCGGGGCTTCGCCCGGAACGACTTCGCCCGGCTTGGGAGCTTCAAAGCGGCGGGCGGCTTCCTGCTCGGCGCGCTTCTTGGCGGCCTCGTCGGCGACCTTGCGGGCTTCTTCCTCGACCTTGCGCTTTTCGGCGGCCAGGCGCTCGGTCTTGAGCTGTTCTTCTTCCTGGGCGCGGCGGCGGGCTTCGCCCTCGGCGATGCGGCGCGCTTCGACATCGGAAACCCGGGCGTCGGCCAGGGCGGCGGTGCGGCGGGCCTTTTCCTCGTCCGACAACTGGCGCAGCACCACACCGCGCACGGCGGGGGCGGCGGGCTTGGCGGCAGCGGCGGCGGGCGGTGCGGCAGCCACCGGCTTTTCGGCAGGCTTTTCGGCCTTGGCGGGCTTGGCGGCGGCGGCGGCGGCGGGCGGCGCGGCGGAGCGCTTCTTCTCCACCACCACGGCCTTGGTGCGGCCATGGCTGAAGCTCTGCTTGACGGTGGAAGTTTCCGTCTTCTTCAGGGACAGCGTTTTGGCCGGGCGCTTGGTTTCGTCAGTATCGCTCATGACTTAATCTCTCTCCACGCTCGCTGGCGCTCGCGGGCTTTCAGTCCGCAGGCGGAAGCCTGAAAGACGTTCCGCATCAAAGGTCAAACGTTCGGCAAGACCGCCCGGCTGGACGGCGGCATGTATCACATTCTCGCGTCCCAGCGCCAAGCCCAATTCGGCGCTGGTCAGGCTCTCGATCACCACGCATTTCAGTTCCATCCGGTGCGCGGCGGCGTACAATTTGCGCTTGCCGTCGGCGGCGCCGTCAAAGGCCTCGATCAGCACCTTGGGCGGCTTGGGGCTTTGCAGCGCCCGCAGGACATTGTCGAAGCCCAGCACCAGCTGGCCGCTGCGCCGCGCGATTCCCAGATCACCCAGCATCCGCGTCACCAGCGCCTTTTCCGCGCGGTCGGCGAGATCGGCGGTCGCGGTGACCTGTGCCTTGGCGGCACGGGAGAACAGCTTTTTTTCCACCGCGGTGTTGATTGCGGCGCGGGTCGAGGCCACCCACAGTCCCCGGCCCGGCAGCTTGGCCGCCGCGTCGGGCACCACGTTGCCGTCGGGGTCCGCCACAAACCGCAAGAGGCGACTGTCGGGCATGACTTCGCCCGACACGATATCGCGCCTCTCGCGCGCGGATTCCTGGTCACGCGCTTCACGCGCGGCCGGGGCGCTATCGCCTGCCTCTTCCAGTGTGTGTTCCGCGACGATCATCAGGCTTCGGTCTTCTCCTCGCCTTCAGCGCTTTCCTCAGCCGCTTCTTCCACGACCGGTTCTTCTTCGATCCAGCCGATCTTGACGCGCGACTTCATGATGATGGCATTGGCGTCGTCGCTGGTGAGGTTGAAGCCGTCCAGCGCGCCCGGAATGCGGACGCGTTCCTTTTCCTTGTTGACCTCGTAATAGCCGATCAGGTCATCGGTGGCGCAGCCCGCCAGGTCTTCGAGGCTCTTGACGTCGTTCTCGCCCAGCGCGACCGCCATGGCGGGGGTGACGCCATCGACTTCCAGGAGGTCGTCGGTGACGCCCAGCGCCAGGCGCTTGTCGTCCATTTCCTTGTTGCGGGCTTCGATGAACTCCACCGCGCGGCTCTGCAGTTCCTGCGCGGTTTCCTCGTCGAACGCTTCGATCTGCGCCAGTTCGCCCAGATCGACATAGGCGACGTCCTCGATGGTGGCGAAGCCTTCCGAAGCCAGCAACTGGGCCACGGTTTCGTCCACGTCCAGCGATTCCATGAACAGCGCGGTGCGGGTGGTGAATTCCTTCTGGCGGCGTTCCGATTCCTCGGCTTCCGTCAGGATGTCGATCTGCCAGCCGGTGAGCTGCGAGGCCAGGCGCACATTCTGGCCGCGGCGGCCGATGCCCAGACTAAGCTGTTCGTCCGGCACCACCACTTCGACGCGGTGGGTGTCTTCGTCCAGAACCACCTTGGTGACTTCGGCGGGGGCCAGCGCATTGACGATGAAGGTCGCCGCTTCGCCGTTCCACGGAATGATGTCGATGCGCTCGCCCTGCAGTTCCTGCACCACCGCCTGCACGCGCACGCCGCGCATGCCGACGCAGGCGCCGACCGGATCGATCGAGGAGTCCTTGCTGATCACGGCGATCTTGGCGCGGCTGCCCGGGTCGCGGGCCACGGCGCGGATTTCGATCACGCCGTCATAGATTTCCGGCACTTCCTGGGCGAACAGGCGGACCATGAACTGGGGATGCGAGCGCGACAGGAAAATCTGCGGGCCGCGGGCTTCGCGGCGCACGTCGTAGATATAGGCGCGGATGCGGTCGCCGGCGCGGAAGGATTCGCGCGGGATCATCTCGTCGCGGCGCACAACGCCTTCGGCCTTGCCCAGGTCGACCACGACCGAGCCGAACTCGGAACGCTTGACCACGCCATGCACCACTTCGCCGATGCGGTCCTTGTATTCGTCATACTGGCGCTCGCGTTCGGCGTCGCGCACCTTCTGCACGATCACCTGCTTGGCATTCTGGGCATTGATGCGGTTGAAATCCACCGGCGGCAGGGTTTCGGCGATGATGTCGCTGATCTGGGCGTCGGGATTGCGCTTGCGGGCGTCAACCAGAGAAATCTCGGTCTTGTCGTTCTCGACCATTTCCACGACATGCAGGTAACGCGAGACATGGGTCTCGCCGGTCTTGGGGTCGATATCGACCTTGATGTCGTTCTCGGTGCCGTAATGGGCCTTGGCGGCGCGCTGCATGGCTTCTTCCATCGCGGCCAGAACGACCTGCTTGTCGATCGACTTGTCGCGCGCGACGGCGTCGGCGATCTGCAGCAGTTCAAGCCGGTTGGCGGAAATTGCGGTGGCCATTCTACTTCTCCTGAGTATCTGACACTTTTCGTGTCTTCAGATCTTCGTTGATGAGCTTGTCGGTGAGCACGAGTTTCGCGTTGGCAAGGCTGCGAAACGGAAAACGGTAATCCAGATTGTCGGCGCGGATCATGACGTCCTGACCATCCAGCCCCAGCAGAGTGGCCTTGAAGCGCTTGCGGCCTTCGGTGGCGTGATCGCGGGGGTCCTCGCCCGTGACGCTGCGTACCGGAGTGTGCAGTTCGATCTTGGCCTCATGGCCGGACCAGCGGGCGAAATCCATCAACCGGGTCAGCGGGCGGTCGATGCCGGGGGATGAGACTTCGATTTCATACTCGCCTGCGATCGGGTCTTCCGCCTCGATAAAATCCAGCAGCGCGTGGCTGAGGATGGCGCAGCCTTCGACATCCATGCTGCCGTCGGGACGCTCGGCCATCACCTGCAGCGTCTTGGCGCTGCCGCCGATCATGCGCAGGCGCACGAGCTTGAACCCCGCCTTTTCGATGACGGGTTCAAAGATCGGTTCGAGATGGACTGCCGCTGCGACTGCCAATTTTCCAAAGCCTTTTGCCCGCGGCGATCTTGCGACCGCCACACAACACGTCTTGTTGTTAGGGAATGGGCGCTATTTACGCCCCACGCAGCGTTAATTCAAGCCGCGTTACTTCTTTTTGACGTCGTAGATCTGCATCTGGGTGATCCCCGGGGTGCCGGGCTTGGCCTTGGGCGGCGGCGGCGCAGCGGGCGCGAGCGCCAGGTCCAAAGCGTCGAAATTCTTTGGAGTCAGAAGCATATAGACGAACACCATGGTGATGACGGCGGCCACCGCCACAATCCCCAGATCGCCGGGATGGGTGCCGAAAACGGGCCGTTTTTCGGAATCGTGCTGCTTTTTGCGGAATATCATGGGTCTTTTTACAGCTTAGTGCAGCGGAAGCGCAAAAAAGTCGGCGGACCCTTGATGGCCTTGGTTTCATACCGGGTCGGCGGCCAGTCGGCGGGTCGGCTTTTCCAGTCCGAAGGCCCCTCAGCCAGCCATTCAAAGACGGGATGGGCCATCAGCCGCTCCAGCGCATAGGGAAGATAGCTTTTGTCGTCGGTGGCGAAACGAAGTTCCGCACCTGGCTTCAGCACCCGGGCAAGCTGGTCCAGCATCTCCATCTGCAGGAAACGCCGTTTGTGGTGGCGGGTCTTGGGCCAAGGGTCGGGGAACAGCAGAAAGAAGCGGCCCAGGCTGGAATCCGGCAAGGCCTCGATGATGTCGCGGCCATCCCCCTCATGGATGCGAACAGTGTTCAGTGGCGTTTCTTCCAGCTTTGTCAGCAGCTTGGCGACACCCATCTCATAGGGCTCGGCGCCTATCATGCCGACATGGGGATGGTGGGTGGCCTGCCACACCAGATGCTCCCCGGCGCCAAAACCGACCTCCAGCCAGACCTCCTGAACGCTGTTCGGAAACTGGCCCAGCGGCTCGGGGCCAACCTGCCAGGCCAGCTTTCCCAGCAAGGTGCCGCGCAGACCCACCTGCCGCGGCGACAGCTTGGGGCCCTTGCGCCGGCCATAGAGCTTGCGGCGGTTGCGGTCGGGATGGTCGGGGGTCTTTTCAGACATCGGTGCCTTAAACAGCATTCCGCCCCCATGCGCGAGCGCATGAGGGCGGAAGGCAGGCGTATCGAGGCAGCTTAGAGAGCGGCCTTAATTTTTTCCGCCAGGTCGGTCTTCTCCCAGGAGAAGCCGCCATCGGCATCGGGCTCGCGGCCGAAATGGCCGTAGGCGGCGGTGCGGGCGAAGATCGGCTTGTTGAGGTCCAGATGCTCGCGGATGCCGCGCGGCTTCAGGTTCATCATCTGCGGCAGGATCAGTTCCAGCTTGGCTTCGTCCACCTTGCCGGTGCCGTGCAGGTCGACATAGACCGACAACGGCTCGGCAACGCCGATGGCGTAGGCGAGCTGGATGGTGCAGCGGTCGGCAACGCCCGAGGCCACGACGTTCTTGGCCAGGTAGCGCGCGGCGTAAGCAGCCGAACGGTCAACCTTGGTCGAGTCCTTGCCGGAGAACGCGCCGCCGCCATGCGGGGCCGCGCCGCCGTAGGTGTCGACGATGATCTTGCGCCCGGTCAGGCCGCAGTCGCCGTCCGGACCGCCGATGACGAAGGAGCCGGTGGGATTGATGTGCCAAACGGTCTTTTCATTGATCCATTCGGTGGGCAGGGCTTCGCGGATATAGGGCTCGACGATCTTGCGGATGTCGGCGCTGGTCTGCGATTCCAGCGCGTGTTGGGTGGACAGAACGATCTGGGTGGCTTCCACCGGCTTGCCGTTCACATAACGCAGCGTGACCTGCGACTTGGCGTCGGGCAGGAGGGTCTTTTCCTTGCCGGAATGACGAACCTTGGCCAGCAGTTCCAGGATCTTGTGGCTGTAGAACAGCGGCGCCGGCATCAGGGCCGGGGTTTCGCGGCAGGCATAGCCGAACATGATGCCCTGGTCGCCCGCGCCTTCATCCTTGTTGCCGCTGGCGTCGACGCCCTGGGCGATATGCGCGGACTGGCCGTGGAGGTTGTTGGCGAAGTCCAGCGTCTGCCAATGGAAGCCGTCCTGCTCGTAGCCGATCCGCTTC
>JAZKDV010000037.1:0-7591 GCA_040387395.1 Pseudomonadota bacterium
TTCCTCCGCGCCCAGCAGAATGCGCAGGCGCGTGACAAAAGCCGCGCCCAGCCGTTCCGACAGTTCGCTGGAAAGGCGCTGCGCCACCGCGCCCACCGTTTTCAGTCCGGCATGACGCAGGGCGCGCAGGATCTTGTCGTCGCAGTCCAGGGCGGCAAGCGGCAAGGAGGCGACGGCGGCGGCTTCCGCGCCCGGTGGCACGATGGTGCCGTGTGCGAAACGCGCCAGCGCGCGGGCCGCCAGCGAAGTACCGGCGATGGCAGTGCGCACTGTGAAGCCCTGGGCAGCAATCTTTTCCTGCGCCAACGTCAGCATCGCGGCTTCGCCGCCGAACAGATGCGCCGCGCCGGTGATGTCGAGATAAAGCCCGTATGGCGGGTCCAGACTCACCAGCGGCGTGAAGCGGTCGCACCAGTCGGCGATGGCTTCCAGCAGCGCGGCATCGGCTTTTTCGTCGGCCGGAATAATGCTCAGCGGCTGCACCATGGCGCGGGCATTGGCCAGCGGCTGGCCCTGATAGAGTCCGAGTCTGGCGGCGCGTGCGTCCAGGGCGTGGACCAGAAGCGCGCTGCCGCACCGGCGGCTGATGACCAGTGGCGCCTTAAACGGCGCGGGCGATTTGCGCGCCAGCCGGTCGGTGGAAAGGCGCGGCAGCCACAGCGCCAGGATGCGCCTGTTGGAAGACGGCATGTTCGGGATTCCATTGCATCAAAAAGCTGCCCAGCCCGCCGGCGCGATGGCGGACAAGACGGGCGTCGAAAAGCGGATTGCCCCAGTCATCGTCATCATCGCGTGACGGCGCGCTTGCCACCCGCCAGCGGGTGAGCGCGGCGCTGGGTTCGCAGGCCGCGCTTTGGCGCAGCAGGATCACGCTGACGCCGCTGGTTGCGGCCGCCAGCGAAAGACGGCGGCTGGCGACAAGATCGAGAGCCTTGGGCTGGCCGCGTATCTCCAGCAGCAAGGCGCCGGCATGCGGGCAGGCGAGAATATCGCTGGCCGCCGACAGGGCATCGTCGGCCTTTCGGGTGCGCACCAGAATGAGTTGGCGGGGATCGCCGCCCAGTTCGGCCAGTCCGCTGGGCGACACCGCGCCATACTCCAGCGCCTCGAAATCGGGCCGCACCCAGAAGAAGGGTTTTGCCCCTGCCGTTCGTATTGCCAGCAGGGCGGCAAAGCCGCTGGCGCTCCATCCGTCCGCGAACACTTCGTGCAGGGCACCAGGTCGCAGGCCCCCACCCAAAGTCCTATCGGCCTGTGGATGACCCAGAGGAACCGGGGGCCTGTCCGGGGGCAGGCCATAGCGCGTCAAGGAATGGCGCAATTCCTGGATTTTTGTGGTATTGTTCATGTTATGTTCTATAATGCGCTTGGCCATATGGGAGTCAAGGCGGCCTGATTTTTGTGAATCATTCGCAAACTGCATGGACACTCATTTACTGCGTGCAAGTCTGGCATGTTGCGCCGCAACTGGCGGCGTGGTGACATGCCGGGTAATTCTAAGAAGAAATGGGCAAATTTCGCGGCTTTGAAGGCCGGGAAAGTGTGCCTGATGGCCGGTTGGGGTTTGAGATGAGTTTGCCGCCGAAACAGGGTCTTTATGACCCCCGCAATGAGCATGACGCCTGCGGCGTCGGCTTTGTCGCGAACATCAAGGGCGCGAAGTCCCATGAGATCATCGGGCTGGGTCTCCAGCTCCTGATCAATCTCGACCATCGCGGCGCGGTGGGCGCGGACCCGCTGGTAGGCGACGGCGCCGGCATCCTGATTCAGATTCCCGATCCCTTGTTCCGCGAATGGGCCAAGGACACCGGCGTGACCCTGCCGGAGCCCGGCAAGTATGCCGTGGCGATGTGCTTCCTGCCGCAGGAAGCCAAGGCGCGCGAAATCGTCGTCAAGCAGTTCGAGCATTTCATCAAGGTCGAAGGCCAGAAGCTGGTCGGCTGGCGCGATGTGCCGACCGATCCCGCCGGCTTGGGCAAGACCGTGCTGGACGGCATGCCGCTGATCCGCCAGGCGATCATCGCCGCCGGTCCCCATATCCGCGACCAGGACCAGTTCGAACGCAAGCTGCTGACCATCCGCAAGCAGGCGCAGAACCCGCTGGCGGCACTGGCCAAGAAGCACAAGCTTCCCGCCATCAACCAGCTTTACATGCCGTCGCTGTCCACCCGCACGGTTGTCTATAAGGGCCTGCTGCTGGCGCACGATGTGGGGCGCTTCTATCGCGACCTGCAGAACCCGCTGACGGTGTCGGCGGTGGCGCTGGTGCATCAGCGGTTCTCGACCAACACCTTCCCGAGCTGGAAGCTGGCGCACCCGTATCGCTATATCGCCCATAACGGCGAGATCAACACGGTGCGCGGCAATGTGAACTGGATCAATGCGCGCCGCCGCAGCATGGAATCCGAACTGCTGGGCCCGGACCTCGACAAGATGTGGCCGCTGATCCCGCACGGCCAGTCCGACACCGCGTGCCTCGACAATGCGCTGGAGCTGCTGGTCGCCGGCGGTTATCCGCTGGCCCATGCCGTGATGATGCTGATCCCCGAAGCCTGGGCCGGCAACAAGAGCATGGATGCCAAGCGCAAGGCTTTCTACGAGTATCACGCAGCCCTGATGGAGCCGTGGGACGGCCCCGCGGCCATCGCCTTCACCGACGGCCGCCAGATCGGCGCCACGCTGGACCGCAACGGGTTGCGCCCCGCGCGCTATATCGTGACCGATGACGACCTGGTGATCCTGGCGTCGGAATCGGGCGTGATCCCGGTGCCCGAAGAAAAGATCCTGCGCAAATGGCGTCTGCAGCCCGGCAAGATGCTGCTGATCGATTTCGAAGAGGGGCGCATCGTCGAGGACGAGGAGATCAAGAAGAAGTTCTCCGATGCCGAGCCCTATGAGGATTGGCTGAAGGCCGCCCAGTTCAAGCTGGAAGACCTGCCCGACCTGCCCGAAGATCACCCCGCCAAGGCCAACGATCCGGCGCTGCTGCTCGATTCGCAGCAGGCCTTTGGCTACACCCAGGAAGACCTGCAATTCTTCCTGGAGCCGATGGCGGCGGTGGGCGACGATCCGCTGGGCTCGATGGGCGCCGACACGCCGATCGCGGTTTTGTCCAAGAAATCCAAGCTGCTTTACAACTACTTCAAGCAGAACTTCGCCCAGGTCACCAATCCGCCGATCGATCCGATCCGCGAAGAGCTGGTGATGAGCCTGGTGTCGATGATCGGCCCGCGCCCCAACCTGCTCGGCCGCGATGCCGGCGCGCACAAGCGGCTGGAAGTCACCCAGCCGGTGCTGACCAATGCCGATGTCGAGAAGATCCGCTCGATTTCCGAACTGGTGGACGGCGCTTTCCGCACTGCCACCATCGACTGCACCTGGCCCGCGATCGAAGGCCCTGAAGGCCTGTCCAATGCCGTGCAGCGCATCTGCCTGAACGCGACTGACGCGGTGCTGGCGGATAACAACATTTTGATCCTGTCGGACCGCGCCGTCAGCGCCGACCGGATTCCGATTCCCGCCGCCTTGGCGATTGCCGCCGTGCACCACCATCTGGTGCGCCAGGGCCTGCGCATGCAGACCGGGCTGGTGGTCGAAACCGGCGAAGCGCGCGAAGTGCATCACTTCTGCGTGCTGGCCGGCTACGGCGCCGAAGCGGTCAATCCCTACCTGGCGTTCGAGACGCTGGAACAGATCCGCGTCAAGCAGGGCCTGTCGCTCAAGGCTTACGAAGTCCAGAAGAACTATATCAAGGCCATCGGCAAGGGCGTGCTGAAGGTGATGTCCAAGATGGGCATCTCGACCTACCAGTCCTATTGCGGCGCGCAGATTTTCGACGCGGTGGGCCTCTCCACCGACTTCATCGAGAAATACTTCACCGGCACCGCCACCACGGTGGAAGGCATCGGCCTGAAGGAAATCGCCGAGGAAAGTGTGCGCCGTCACCGCGACGCGTTCGGCGACAATCCGATCTATCGCAACATGCTGGATGTCGGCGGCGACTATGCCTTCCGCCTGCGCGGCGAAGACCATGCCTGGACGCCGGAATCGGTGTCCCGCCTGCAGCATGCGGTGCGCGGCAACAATCCGGCCGAGTACGAGTTGTTTGCCCAGCAGATCAACGACCAGAATGAGCGCCTTCTCACCCTGCGCGGCTTGATGAACCTCAAGACCGATGGTCCGGGCGTGCCGCTGGATGAAGTCGAAGCGGCCGGCGATATCGTCAAGCGTTTCTCGACTGGCGCGATGAGCTTCGGCTCCATCAGCCGCGAAGCCCATACCACGCTGGCCATCGCCATGAACCGCATCGGCGGCCGTTCCAACACCGGTGAAGGCGGCGAGGAATCCGACCGCTTCAAGCCGATGGAAAATGGCGACTCCATGCGTTCGGCCATCAAGCAGGTGGCCTCGGGCCGCTTCGGCGTCACCGCCGAGTATCTGGTCAATGCCGACGACATCCAGATCAAGATGGCCCAGGGCGCCAAGCCCGGCGAAGGCGGCCAGCTTCCCGGCCACAAGGTCGATGCCAATATCGCGCGCGTGCGCCATTCCACGCCCGGCGTCGGCCTGATCTCGCCGCCGCCGCATCACGACATCTATTCGATCGAAGACCTGGCGCAGCTGATCCGCGACCTCAAGAGCGTCAACCAGAAGGCCCGCATCTCGGTCAAGCTGGTGTCGGAAGTGGGCGTCGGCACCGTGGCGGCGGGCGTTACCAAGTGCCGCGCCGATCACATCACCATTTCGGGTTTTGAAGGCGGCACCGGCGCCTCGCCGCTGACCTCGCTGACCCATGCCGGCAGCCCCTGGGAAATCGGCCTGGCCGAAACCCAGCAGACGCTGGTGCTGAACGGCCTGCGTGGCCGCGTGGCGGTCCAGGTCGACGGCGGCCTGCGCACCGGGCGCGACGTTGCCATCGGCGCGCTGCTGGGCGCGGACGAGTTCGGCTTCGCCACCGCGCCTTTGATTGCGGCGGGCTGCATCATGATGCGCAAGTGTCATCTCAACACCTGCCCGGTGGGCGTGGCGACCCAGGACCCGATCCTGCGCAAGCGCTTCACCGGCCAGCCCGAGCATGTGATCAATTACTTCTTCTTCGTCGCCGAAGAACTGCGCTTGATCATGGCCCAGCTCGGCTTCCGCACCGTCACCGAGATGGTCGGCCGGGTGGACAAGCTGGACATGAAGAAGGCGGTCGGCCACTGGAAGGCCAAGGGCGTGGACCTGTCGCGCATCCTGTATGCGGTGACCCCCAAGCCCGGCGTCGCCATCCATCACAATGAAAAGCAGAATCACGGCCTGGAATCGGCGATCGATCATCAGTTGATCGCCGCCGCACAGCCCTCGATCGAGAACGGCCAGCCGGTGCGGATCGAAAAGACCGTGCGCAACGTCGACCGCACCGTCGGCGCCATGCTGTCGGGCGAAGTGGCCAAGCGCCACGGCCATGCCGGCCTGCCGGAAGATACGATCAGCGTGAAGTTCACCGGCACCGCGGGACAGAGCTTCGGCGCCTTCCTCGCGCGCGGCGTTTCCATCGAGCTGACCGGCGATGCCAATGACTATGTCGGCAAGGGACTTTCGGGCGGGCGCATCGTGGTCAAGCCGCCCAAGGGCCTCTCCCGCGATCCGTCCGAGAACATCATTGTCGGCAACACGGTGCTGTACGGCGCCATTGCCGGCGAAGCCTATTTCCACGGCGTGGCCGGCGAACGCTTCGCGGTGCGCAATTCGGGCGCGATCTGCGTGGTCGAAGGGACCGGCGACCATGGCTGCGAATACATGACCGGCGGCGTGGTGGTGGTGCTGGGCAAGACCGGGCGCAATTTCGCCGCCGGCATGTCGGGCGGCGTGGCCTATGTCTATGACGAGGATGGCAGCTTCGAGAGCCGCTGCAATCCCTCCATGGTCAAGCTGGAAAAGATCGGCCCTTGCGAGAATATCGAGCATGCCGACCTGCCCAAGCAGCGTTCGCTCAGCGTCGCCGATGCCGGCATGGGCGACTTCCTGCGCTTCGATGCGGAGCGGCTGAAAATCCTGGTCGAGCGCCACCTGCTGCACACCGGTAGCGAGCGCGCCAAGTCCATCCTGGACAATTGGGACGCGGTCCTGTGCAAGTTCGTCAAGGTGATGCCGTCCGATTACGCCAGCGCGCTGGCGGCGATCAAGGCGCGCGCCGCTTCCCACATCGCGGCTGAGTAAGACACATGGGCAAGATCACAGGCTTTCTGGAAATCGAACGGCAGGAACGCACCAGCGAAAAGCCGGAAGCGCGCATCAACAATTATCACGAGTTCGTGCAGCCGCTGCCTTACGTCGATGTCAGCAAGCAGGCGGCGCGCTGCATGGATTGCGGCATTCCCTTCTGTCACCAGGGCTGCCCGGTTAACAACCAGATTCCGGACTGGAACAACCTGGTCTATCGCGACCAGTGGCGCACGGCGGCCGAGAACCTGCACACCACCAACAATTTCCCGGAATTCACTGGCCGCATCTGCCCCGCGCCCTGCGAGGCCAGTTGCACGCTGAACATCATCGACAGCCCGGTCACCATCAAGACCATCGAATGCCAGATCGTCGACCGCGCCTGGGAAGAAGGCTGGATCCAGCCGCAGCTGGCGCCGAAGAAGACCGGCAAGACCGTGGCCGTTGTCGGCTCGGGCCCCGCCGGCATGGCCGCCGCCCAGCAACTGGCGCGCGCCGGCCATTCGGTGACCCTGTTTGAAAAAGCCGACCGCATCGGCGGCCTGCTGCGCTACGGCATTCCCGACTTCAAGATGGAAAAGCATCTGATCGACCGCCGCATGCGCCAGATGGAAGCCGAAGGCGTCGTCTTCCGCACCAATGTCGAAGTCGGCGTCACGGTTTCGATGGACATGCTGCTCGCCGATTACGACGCGGTGGTGCTGTCGGGCGGGGCGGAAGCGCCGCGTGACCTGCCGATCGAGGGGCGCGAGCTCACCGGCATTCATTTCGCCATGGACTTCCTCACCCAGCAGAACAAGCGGGTGGCGGGCGATCCCGAAAGCAAGGCGGCCCCCACCGGCACACTCTCCGCCAAGGGCAAGCACGTCGTGGTGATCGGCGGCGGCGATACTGGCTCGGACTGTGTCGGCACCTCCAACCGCCATGGCGCGGCCTCGGTGACCCAGTTCGAAATCATGCCGCAGCCGCCGGTGAAGGAAAACAAACTGCTGGTATGGCCGGATTGGCCCATGAAGCTGCGTACTTCTTCCTCGCACCAGGAAGGCTGCGAGCGCGACTGGGCGATCCAGACCAAGCGGGCCATCGGCAGCGATGGCAAGATCACCGCACTGGAATGCGTGCGGGTGGAATGGAAGCTGGGCGACGGCGGCAAGATGAACCTTGTCGAAGTGCCGGGCAGCGAATTCACCCTCAAGGCCGATCTGGTGTTCCTGGCGATGGGTTTTGTCGGCCCCCGCAAGGCGGGCCTGGTCGAACAGTCGGGCGTCGAGCTGGACGCGCGCGGCAATGTGAAGGCGGCGGTGACCAGCTACCAGACCAGCAAGGGCAAGATTTTTGCCTGTGGCGACATGCGCCGCGGCCAGTCGCTGGTGGTGTGGGCGATCCG
>JAZKDV010000038.1:0-6210 GCA_040387395.1 Pseudomonadota bacterium
ATATGCGCGAGATTGGCGCGGGTGCCGGTCCACAGATTGTCGACCACCACGACCTGCGGTCGGTTCTCGCCCCATTGCCGCGCGGCGTCTTCGGCATTCACCGGATTGACCGCCGGGCCGGACAACCGCGCGCCGCCTTCGATATGCAGGCCGGGCGCCGGTGAGATGCCCTGCCCGCGCTGCCAGGCCTGCTGCTCGGAATCATGGCGCGCCTTGTGCGCCAGTGTCTCGCCGGGCTCGTTGACGTTACGCTGCGCGAAGGCGTGGAAGGACGCGAACCAGTCCGCGATCCGGTGCTGCGCCGCCAGCGCCGTGCCCCGCTCATACAGCGCGGCATCGGAATCCGGCTTGCGTTCCAGCACGCGGGCGAAACAGGATTCCGCATCGGCATGACGACCCAGTCCCGCCAGCGCCAGGCCGCGCTGATGCAGAAGGTTGACGGTGTCGGGGTGCAAAACCAATGCAGCACCTGTGGCGGCCAGCACCTCGGCGTGACGCTTGAGTCGCAACAGTGCCTCGATACGCAGCAGGGTCAGTTCGAGATCGCTGGGCAAGAGCGCGAGCGCGCGGTCGAATGCCGCCAGCCCGTCTTCGTTGCGACGGGCGCCGGCCAGCACCATGGCGTAGTCCTTGAGCAACCCCGCATCGGGCGCGGCTTTCGCCACCGCGCCTTCCAGCAATTTAAGCGCCTCGTCCACCCGGCCCTGCTGGGCATAGAGCACGCCGAGGGGGTGGTGGATCTGGGGGTTATCGGGTGTCACCGCCAACAGGCGCAGATAGGCCGCTTCGGCTCCGGCCAGGTCGCCCTGCCGGTGTGCCGTGACCGCCTGGTGGTAGAGCGCCTGAAGGTCCATGCTCAGCCCTCGCGCTCGCCATAGAGCAGCGTGACGTTGATGCGCCGGTTCTGATAGCCCGGTTTGAAGCGGATGATATCGGTCTGGTGGAACAGGTCGGAATCAAAGATCACCGCCCGGTTGGCGCGATAGGGAATGGTCACCGACTTCGCGCCGCTTTTCGCCAGGAAGTCGCGGATCGCATTTTCGTCGCGGTTGAAGGTGGCGAAATCCCAGTCCAGCGGCGCCGCCTTGTCCCACACCACCAGCCCGCCGCTTTGCGGATCGAGATTGGCCTCATCCGGCGTGATCCAGAAATTTACATTCACCGCCGCCGCATCGGCATGGATGCCGATCCCTTCCAGCGTGCTGTCATACTTGAAGGCCCAGATGTATTTCAGCGCATGGTCGCCGCAAATGTCCGAAAATACGGTGCGGAATTCCTCCACGATCTGGGCCAGCAGCGGCGCGGCGAATCCTTGTTCCGGAAAGGCGCCGATATAGCCGGGGTCATAGGCGCTGCGCCACATGGTCGAACCCCAGCAATAGCGGCGCATCGCGTCCAGCGCTTCTGGCGTCAGAAGATTGTCGATCACCACGATCTGGGGCCGGTTGCTGCGCCAGGCTTCCTGCGCGCCCGCCGCGTTGACCGGATTGATTGCCGGGCCGGACAGCCGTTCGCCGCCTTCGATATGCGGACGCTGGCCTTTCACGGTAATGCCCATCTGGCCGTGCCATGCGCGCTGCTCGGCGTCATGCTGGGCCTTGTGCGGCGACGGCGGCTCATGGCCCACGGCGGACCAAGTCGCGGCCCCTTTCCATCTTTTGCAGAAGCTCTCGAATCCGGCGAACCATTCGGCGATGCGGTGACGCGCCGCCAAGGCCGTGCCCCGGTCATAGATGGCGGGCGTGAAGTCGGGCTTGAGCTCCAGCGCGCGGTCAAAACTGGCCACGGCTTCGTCCGGGCGGCCCATTTCGCGCAAGGCATTGCCGCGGCTGTGCAGCAGGATGGCGGTACTGGGCCGAAAGCCCAGCACGGAATCGTAGCAGGCCAAGGCCTCGTCCGGACGCTGCAGCGACATCAGCGCATCGCCCTTGAGCTTTATCAGGTCGGCATTGCCGGGCTGCACCGCCAGGGCATGGTCGAAGGCCGCCAGCGCCTCGTCGAAGCGGCCGGATTCGCGCAGGACCACGCCATAGTCCAGCAGCATGTCCGGATCGTCGGGGCAGCTTTCAACGGCGCCGCCCAGCATCTCCACCGCCTCGGCGGTGCGGCCCTGCTGGGCCAAGGTCACGCCAAGCGGGTGGCGGATTTGCGGGTTGCCCGGCTGCAGCGCCAGCAGTTCCAGGAAGCCACGCTCCGCCACCATCAGGTCGCCATGGGCGAGCGCGGCAGCGGCCAGCTCGAAAAGCGCGTGAAGGTCCATGGGGGCCTGATATGACCGGACTGGCGGCTGTGGGCAAGCTTGCTTTGGCAGGCCAAAATTTGTGGGCAGGATGTCGGTTCGCGCCCCCGCCCCGCGTCTTAAAGAGGTAAAAGAATACAACGCCAAGGAGGCAGCCCATGTCCGAGAATACTGTCCGACTGCACCGCGTGTTCGCCACCACACCCGAGAAAGTCTACCGGGCCTTCACCGAAGCCGACGCTCTGGCCAAATGGCTGCCGCCGCATGGCTTTACCTGCACCGTGGACAAGTTCGACGCCAAGGTTGGCGGCGCTTTCCACATGGCGTTCCGCAATTTCACCACCGGCAACAGCCATTCCTTCGGCGGCGAGTATCTCGAACTCGTCCCCCATACCCGCATCCGTTACACCGACCGTTTCGACGACCCGAACCTGCCCGGAACCATGACCGTGACCATCACGCTCAAAGCGGTTGTGGGCACGGAAGTCCATATCGAACAGGCCGGCATCCCGGCAGTGATCCCCGTGGAAGCCTGTTATCTGGGCTGGCAGGAATCGCTGGCCCAGCTATCGGCTCTGGTGACCCCGAACATTCCGGATTGATTTCGCCAACGGCCCGTACGAAGAAAAGGCATGGCCAAGAAGACAATCTCCGCGGGCGTGGTCCATGATCTGCCGGCTGACATGCAAAAAGCCTTGCGGTCCGATGCCAGGGCGCTGGCGGCGTGGGAAGACATCACGCCGCTCGCCCGGAACGAATGGATTTGCTGGGTCACCATCGTCAAAAAGGCGGAGACGCGGGAAGAGCACATCGAAAGGCTGGTGGCACAGCTCAAGGAAGGCATCCGCCGGCCCTGTTGCTGGCCGGGCTGTCCCCATCGCAATCCCAAGGCGAAAAAATGGTTCGGGGCTGAGAAGGCAAAGACCGCCAAAGGGCGCTAACCGGTCTCGCCGGAATGCGTCAGCGCTCGATCTTCACAAAGCCCCGGCTCTGCAATTCAAACAGGGTAACGGTCGCCGACAGGTTCATGTGCGCCTGCGGAACCAGGTCGGCTGACGTGTACTTCTGATCGCGCGCCGACACACCGCAGACCACCATCTTCACGCCGGCGGCGGCGAGCTGCTGAAGCAGGGCCATGTTGGGGTTTGCTTTCGCGCCGGTGCGGTTGCGATAGGTTTCGTCCTTGGTCACCAGAACGATGGTGGCGCCATGGAAGACGGCGGTCGCCTCGATATTGGCCGCGGGCACGCCGTAATTGCGATAGGTGTTGAGGACCCGGGCGACGCTGGTCAGGGCCGAACTCACGCCATCCGGGTTGCCCATCGAAACCACATCGAAAGCAAACTTGTAGCTTCGCGACGGATCGGGCTTGTCGGTGGCTTCGGGAACATCCGGGATCACACCCGCCGACGGCACCGGCAATTGGGCATGGGCAGCGGGCACGGCCGCGCCCCACAGCGCCAGCGCCATGACGAAACACGAGAGTGATTTGAAATTTGACATGAGTGCCCCCTGGAGAATTGGGGACAGATTAGACCAGGACATAGACCCTGCCTCTATGTTTCTTCAAATCCCCCGCTACTTTTTCGCCACAGGACCGAACGCCGGCGGCGCCATGCGGTGCCTGGTTGCCTGTTCATAGATCGACGCCACTTTGATGACCATCGGCTCCTCGCCCGCACCGGCCCAGAACGAGAGACTGTAGGGCATCGGATATTTCATGGTCGTCTTGTCGGTGTTGTTGGCCACGGTGCGGTAAGCGTCCTGTTTGTCGTTGAGCTGAAACTTCGGCTCATACATGACGCTGTTGAGCCCGGCTGGCACGGTGATTTCCGGGATGCCGACATCGGCACTGAGCGGGAAGCGGCCCTGCGGCCGGCCATTGATCGCCGGTTGCGCAGCGCCGCCGTTGAGCACGGGCGGAATGGTGATGGTGGGATTGACCAGCACGTCGATCCGGTTCTCCTGCATCACCTTGTCGATCACCAGGCGCATGACCTCGCGCATCTTCACGCGCTGCGTCATGCCGGGAGACGCGATGTCCAGTTTATTGGACGTGTTCAACATGGCCACCGCATGCGCCTCGTTGAAGTGCTTGGAAAAGGCGACGAGACTGGGCCAATCCTTGACCCGGCTGTCGCCCCGGCGCAGCAGATACTGTTCCATGTGAAATCCGAAACTGTGAATCCGCGGCGATGCCGAGATCCGGCGGAGGTTAAGCTCATCCGACAGCGGCGCCTTGTTTTCGGATAGCCTGGCAATGTAGTCGCGCGTGCCGATATCAAACCCGTCCACCGCGAAGGCTGACTTGTCGGAAGGTTTGGCTGCGCCATCGTCGCCACCACCACCTTCACCATCGCCGCCGGCCACGATCTCGCCGACCTTGCTGGTGAAAAATTCCGGCATATGGATGGGCAGGATCTCCGCCAGTGCCCGCTGGAACGTGTAGGTCATGTTGGGCACGTCCGGATCATCCGGATACTTGGGATCATAGGACTCGACGATTCTAGCGCCCAGCTGGTCGCGCAGCACCTTCTTGATTTCGGCATTCGCCAGATCGCTGACCGCCGCGTCGTTGGCGGTGTGCTTGACCATGAATTCGCGCACGATACCGATGCGCAGTCCCGCGAGCGGCTTTGCGCCTTTTGCAGCCTTAGCCTTAGCCTTCGCCTTCACACCGACGAACGAACTGTAAGGAGCCCTGGAAATGAGGCTCTTGGGAAGCGCCGAATAAATGTCGCGCGGATCAAAGTAGCCGCGCACCGGATTCTTGATGGCGTCGAGCACCGCGGCCGCGTCCTTGATGCTGCGGCATTGAATGCCGGCGCGATCCAGATAGGGATCGGAGCCGATGGCGCCGCCATAGGGGATCATGCCCTTGGTGGTCATCAGTGCGACGATGTTGTTGCGCCAGGCCGGCTGGCGGCAGGAGCCGCCGGTCTCTTCGCAAATGGAGCAGGTGGCCAGGTTCGTGGCCACCGACACCGCCGAACCGGAGCTGGAGCCGCCGGTCTCGCGTTCGGTATCATAGGGATTGCAGCTCACACTGCCCCAGCTGCTGCGCTGGCTGACGCCATAGGTCCGGGTCTTGACCTTGGCGGCATTTGGCACCGGCGGATTGCCGGGCGCGGCATTGTATTCCTGCAAGGTTGCCTTGGCGTAGATGATGGCGCCCTTGGCGCGCAGCTCGGCGACCACCGTCGCATCCTCGGGGGGCGCGTCCATGGCGTAGTTGGTGTCGGCGCCGCCCGTGCTGCGCATGTCCCTGGTGTCGTAGACGTCCTTGAACGAGAACACGGCGCAATACATCGGCATGGCCTTGAGGTTCGGCCGGCTGGCAACGGCTTGCCGGGCTGCGCATCGAAGGCGCCCTTGCAGGTGACAGAGCGCTCGCCGCGGATGTTCAGCGTACTCAGCGCATTGACCTGGCCGGCATTGGGAATGGCCGTGACCATGCCGTATTGCTGAACGACCGCAGGATCGGAAAGGGTGGGGTCCAGCCGCCCATATTCGATCGGCAACCCTTTGTACTTTTCGAAATTCGGAAGAACCCTGCTGATGGCGACCGTCGCGGTCGGAAATTTCAAGGGCGATCCCGCGCGAACCGTGCCGGCCTTGCTTTGCACGGGCATGCCGTCCCTGGTCACCAGCGCGGTGCAAACGCCGTTATAGGCCTTGGCGCGGTCGATATAGGCCTGCACCACTTGCCGGCAGGTGGTCGCACCGCTCTGGATCGCGGTCTGAATGCCCTGGATGCTGGCTTCCTCGACCGGAAACGAAAACGCCGGACCGGACACGAGCAATATGCCGAGCGTTGCGGCAACAATATTACGGCTTCTCATGGTGCCACCCCTGAATGCTCGAAACGCTGTCACTGCGGGCTGGCGGTCTTATCCACCACCACCGCGCCACCCTTCATCACCCACCGAACTTTGCTGATGGTGACATTGACGTCGGCCAGGGGATCGCCC
>JAZKDV010000038.1:6220-6793 GCA_040387395.1 Pseudomonadota bacterium
ACGATGTCGGCGAAATAGCCCGGCGCGATCGCCCCAAGGACTTTCTCCTTGCCCATCAGCGCGGCGGGGACTGTCGTGGCCGACGCAAGCGCCTGGGCCGGGGTCAGGCCCGCCTTTACCAGTGCGCCCAACTCGCGCGTGTTCTGGCCATGCATGGTGAAGAGCGCATCCGAGCCCATGCCGATTTTCACGCCCGACTTGAAGGCCCGCCGGGTCATCTCGATATTCCGGGCGATAAACGCGCTGAAATCGGCTTCGACGCCTTTGCGGAATTCAAAAGGTACCGCGTTGTCGGAATAGAAGCGATTGTGGTCGATGGTGGGCACGTAAACGATGCCCTTGGCTTTCATCATCGCCAAAGTCTCGTCGTCCATGTCGAGCGCATGCTGGATGTCATCCACACCGGCCATCGCCCCCACTTTGGCGCCTTCGGGGCCATAGGAATGAAAGGCGACCTTCCTGCCGAGCGAATGGGCGACCTCCACCGCCGCCTTCACTTCCTCGACGGTGAGCGTCTTGCCTCCGGCCAGGTTTTGTCCGCCGCCGGGAGATCCGTACAGCTTGATCAGATCC
>JAZKDV010000038.1:6803-9504 GCA_040387395.1 Pseudomonadota bacterium
TCCGCGCCCGCCGCGATGTTTTCGCGCACCGCCTTCATCATCTCATAAGGACCGTTGACGCCGCCAAGCGCGCGCGGTGTCGCGCCGAGGCCGCGGCCGGCGACGAACATGCGTGGCCCGACCACGTAGCCGTTATTAATTAGATTGCGCAGCGCGATATCCACGCCTTCTTCCCGCGTGCTGAGGTCGCGCGCCGTGGTCACGCCCGTCTCGAGCGTGAGGCGCAGGTTCTTCAGGGCCATGACGGTGGTCTCACCCGCCGTGCGCGGGGTTTGCCTGTAGGGGGTGGTGCCCGGCGCCTCATCCCAAACCTGGGGAAGATGCGTGTGCAAGTCGATCATGCCGGGAATGGCGGTGTACTTGCGCAGATCGATCACCGTCGCGCCGGCCGGGACAGCGGCGTCGCCGCTGCCGACGCTCACGATTTTATCGCCGTCCACGACGATGACGGCGTCGCTGACGGACTTGCCGCTGCCATCGGCCATCTTGCTGAAGCGCAGCGCCGTCGCCGCTTGCGCCGCTGTGGCCGAACAGGCCGCCAGTGCCGCCAGCAAAATGAAACGCACCAATCTCATCTGCATCGCCGTCTCCCCGCCCAAATGCAATCAGGCCTCAAGGCTATGCCGGGAGCGCGTACAAACCCGTACGCTGTTTGACGTATATGGGTGGTCGGCGACGATTCTGCGCGATCGCATAGAGCGCTCAAACCGTTCAAGGCACGACGGGAATTGAAGTATGCCGCACCCTCAAACGGGTACGGCGGCGCACAGGACAACTGTCTTGGATTGACGAGAGATGAGGATTGAGACTGTGTCCCTGCCGCGGCCCCGGCTCCCTGCGCTGACGCGCGCCGGGCCTTGGCATTTCATTGCCCGCGCTTCGCGGGCAATGAAATGGTGCGCCCTGGGGGAGTCGAACCCCCCTTGCAGGAATGAAAATCCTGAGTCCTAACCGATAGACGAAGGGCGCCACCGGAGGGGTCGGGGTTTAGCCGCCCAAAAAGGGCTTTGCAAGCCAAAATCAGGCACTTGCAGGCGCGGCATCCTCGATTTCCAGCTGGACCCGGATACGGCCGTTCCAGTCGTCCTGGCGCAGCCGTCCGGCCACATGGATGGTCCGGCCCCGGGCGGCCAGAAGCCCGTCTCCCAGGGGCGTCCCCACGGCCCTGAAGGCGATGGCGTCCAGCATCGAGCCGTCGCCGCCCCCCAGCCGCAGCTTCACATGGGCCTTGCCCACAATGTCGGCGAACGCCACCCGGACGTCTGGCAGGGCCAGCAGGGGTTCGGGATTGCCCGCCCCGAACGGTCCCGCCGCGGCGATCTCCTGCACCAGGGCGACATTGGCCCCGGCGGGCGACGAGACAGCGTCCAGGGACAGGTCGTTGGCTGCCGCCAGCGCCGCACCGGTGCCGCTGAACTGGTCCTCGATGAATTTGCGGAAGCCCTCGATCTGGCTGGCCATCAGCGAAAAGCCCGCTGCCATGGCATGGCCGCCGCCATACTCGATCACCTTGGCCTCGGCGGCGGCGCGGATGATGCCGCCCAGATCGATGCCGGGAATGGAGCGGGCCGAGCCGCGCCCCATGCCGCCTTCAAAGCCGGCGACAAAAGCGGGCTTGGCGAAGCGCTCCTTCAAACGCCCCGCAACAATGCCGACCACGCCAGGATGCCAGCCCTCGCCCGACACCAGGACGAAAGGCGCATTGGCCTGGGTTGCGCCCATGGCGATGGCTTCTTCCAGAATGTTTTTCTCGATCGCCTGCCGTTCCTTGTTGTGCAGGTCGAGTTGCGCGGCGAATTCATTCGCCTGGTCGGCTTCACGCGCGGTCAGCAGATCGACGCCCAGCGACGAGCGCCCTACCCGTCCACCGGCATTGATGCGCGGCCCGAAGACGTAACCCAGATGATAGGAGGTGAACGGCGCCTTCGCCCCCGCCACGCCGGCCAGCGCCGCCAGGCCCGGACGCGACAGATTGGAAATCTGTCCCAGCCCGAAGCGGACAAAGGCGCGGTTGACGCCGTGCAGCGGCACCACATCGCAGATGGTGGCGAGGCCCACCAGGTCGAGAAACAGCCGCAGGTCCGGCTCGGCCGTGCCGCGCGCTTCGTAAAAGCCGCTGTCGCGCAGATGACGGTTGAGCGCCACCAGGAACAGGAAGCAGACGCCGGCGGCGCAAAGATGCCCCAGCCCCGATGTATCGTCCGGCTGGTTGGGATTGACGTGCGCCAGCGCGGGCGGTGGCGCCTCGACCCGGTGATGGTCCAGCACCACCACGTCCATGCCCAGCGCTTTGGCTTCTTCCAGCGCGGCAATCGCGGCGGCGCCGCAATCCACCGTGATCACCAGCTTCATGCCTTCGGCGTGCAGCACTTTCATCGCCATGGGCGACGGGCCATAGCCTTCGGTCATGCGGTCGGGAATGTAGATGCGGGGCGGCGCGCCCAGCGCGCTGAGGAAATCCGACAGCAACGCCGCCGAGGTCGAACCATCGACATCGTAATCCCCGAACACGGCGATGGATTCGCCCGCGTCCAGCGCGGCGGCAACGCGGGCCACGGCGATGGGCATGTCCTGAAGAATGTTGGGGTCCGGCAGCAGATGTTTGAGCTTGGGCGCCAGATAGTCCGCCGCCTCCTTGACCGTGATGCCGCGCAGCGCCAGCAGCCGCGACAGCACCGGTGAGATTTCCCGCAGGAGATCG
>JAZKDV010000039.1:0-4653 GCA_040387395.1 Pseudomonadota bacterium
CGCTGTACATGTAGCCGGTGAATTTCGGGAACCAGTAGTAGAAGCCCGCGAAGATCGCGAACACCGCGCCCAGGCTCAGCACGTAGTGGAAGTGCGCCACCACGTAATAAGTATCCTGCAGCACGACGTCGACGCCGGCATTGGCCAGCACCACGCCGGTGACGCCGCCGACGGTGAAGAGGAAGACGAAGCCGATCGCCCAGACCATCGGGGTCTTGAACTCGATCGAACCGCCCCACATCGTCGCGATCCAGCTGAACACCTTGATGCCGGTGGGCACCGCGATGACCATGGTGGCGAACACGAAATAGGCCTTGGTGTCGACGGACAGGCCCACCGTGTACATGTGGTGCGCCCAGACCAGGAAGCCGATGAAGCCGATCGCGACCATGGCGTAGGCCATGCCGAGATAGCCGAAGATCGGACGCTTGGAGAAGGTGCCGATGATGTGGCTGATCATGCCGAAGCCCGGCAGGATCAGGATGTACACTTCAGGGTGGCCGAAGAACCAGAACAGATGCTGGTACAGGATCGGATCACCGCCGCCAGCCGGATTGAAGAAGCTGGTGTTGAAGTTGCGGTCCGTCAGCAGCATCGTGATGGCGCCCGCCAGAACCGGCAGCGACAGCAGCAGCAGGAACACGGTCACCAAGATCGACCACACGAACAACGGCATCTTGTGCAGGGTCATGCCCGGCGCGCGCATGTTGAAGATGGTGGTGATGAAGTTGATGGCGCCCAGGATCGAGGAGGCGCCCGCGATGTGCAGCGAGAAGATCGCTAGATCCATCGCCGGGCCGGGCGAGCCATAGGTGGAGAGCGGCGCATAGACCGTCCAGCCGCCGCCGACGCCCATGCCGCCGGAATCGCCTTCCACGAACATGCTCATCACCAGCAGCGCGAAGCTGAAGGGCAGCAGCCAGAAGGAGATGTTGTTCATGCGCGGGAAGGCCATGTCCGGCGCGCCGATCATCAGCGGCACCAGCCAGTTGCCGAAACCGCCGATCATGGCGGGCATGATCATGAAGAACACCATGATCAGGCCGTGGCCGGTGACGAACACGTTGAAGGCATGCGGCTCGTGGAAAATCTGCAGGCCGGGGAACATCAGTTCGGCGCGCATCATCATCGAGAAGAAGCCGCCGATTACGCCGGCCATCACCGCGAAGATAAGGTACATCGTGCCGATGTCCTTATGGTTGGTGGAGTAGACGTAGCGGCGCCAGCCCGTGGGGTGGTGCGCGTGCTCGCCGTGATGGTCGTCTTTGTGGGCGTCGAAGGTGGTGGTCATGGCGCTATTTCCTATTTCGACGCGAGGCGGGTGGCGCCGTTTTCAAGTGCGGCATACTCGGCCTTGGACTTGGCCAGCCACGCGGCATATTCGGCATCGGTCACGACATGCAGCTCGATGGGCATATAGGCATGGCGCGAACCGCAAAGTTCCGAACACTGGCCAAAGAACACGCCGGTGCGGGTGGGCTTGAACCAGGTCTTGTTCAGCCGGCCCGGCACGGCGTCCATCTTCACGCCCATCTGCGGCAGCGCGAAGGAATGGATGACGTCGGCGGCGGCGGTCTCGACTTCGATGATCTTGTTGACCGGCACATAGATGGCGTTGTCGACGCCGAGCAGGCGCGGCTTGCCGGCCTTGGCGGCGTCGGCGTCCGACAACATCAGGCTGTCGAAGGTGAAGCCGGCGGCGGAGCCGGGATACTCATAAGACCAGAACCACTGCTTGCCGATCGCCTTGATCTGCACATCGGGCTTGGGAAGGGTTTCCTGGAAATACAGCAGGCGGAAGGACGGCACCGCGATGAACACCAGGATGATAACCGGGATCAGGGTCCAGGCGACTTCCAGCAGGGTGTTGTGGTGCACCTTGGAGGGGATCGGGTTGGCCTTGGCGCGATAGCGGATGACGATCCACACCAAGAGGCCTAGGACGAACAGGCAGGTGGCGGTGATGATCCAGAACAGCAGGTGATGGAACGACTGGATCTGGTCCATGACCGGCGAAGCGGACGGCTGGAAAGTCAGCCCCCATTCCACGGGCTGGGCGATGGCCGGAAGGGCCACAAAGGCTGTGAGAGCGGCCAGTGCCGCGCCAATGCCCAATTTCCGCAAAAACATGATGCGACCTCGCAAATGCCGGACGGTGGAATCCCCCGCCCTTTTTCAGATTCTTGGCGGGGATTTAGATGGGTTAAGCCCTTAAAGTCATTGCGACCTTATGGCACGCCGGGTCCGGCGGCCAAGGCCCGGCCATAATACCCCCAAGGGATGCCTTGCCGGAACCGCCGCCAGCCCCGATATCTAGGGGCCAAACCGCGTTTTCGCGGGACTTTTTGCCACGCAGCACGCTTTCGGAGACAGCCATGGCCGACCACGATCTTTTCTTCAGCCGCACCGGGATGGACCGGGGGCGGGTCCAGCAGACCGTGGATCAGGCGCTGAAGGGGTCCGACGACGGCGAATTGTACCTGGAATACAGCCAGTCCGAATCGTTCGCCTTTGACGACGGCCGGCTGAAAGCCGCCACGTTCGACACCAGCCAGGGCTTCGGCCTCAGGGCCGTGGCGGGGGAAGCCACCGGCTACGCTCATGCCTCCGAGATCTCCGAGGACGCCATCGCCCGGGCCGCCGGGACCGTTCGCGCCGTCGCCCATGGCTATTCCGGCACCGCCGCCGCCAGCCCGCCGCGCAGCAACGTCAAGCTCTATACCGAGATCGATCCGCTGGAGACCGCGGGCTTCGAGAAGAAGGTCAAGCTGCTGGAAGACATGAATGCCTATGCCCGCAATGCCGACAGCCGCGTGCGCCAGGTGTCGGCCTCGCTGTCGGGCGAGTGGCAGCGCATCGAGATCATCCGCGCCGGCGGCGAGCATTATTCCGACATCCGTCCCCTCGTCCGGCTGAACGTGTCGGTGGTGGTGGAGGAAAATGGCCGCCAGGAATCCGGCAGCTTCGGCGGCGGCGGCCGCAGCGGCTACGAGACCTATATCGATCCCGATTACTGGCAGAGCGCGGTGGACGAAGCTTTGCGCCAGGCGGTGGTCAACCTCACGTCCATCCCCGCCCCCGCCGGCGAGATGACCGTGGTGCTGGGACCGGGCTGGCCCGGCATCCTGCTGCACGAAGCCATCGGCCACGGGCTGGAAGGCGACTTCAACCGCAAGAAGACGTCCGCCTTCGCCGGGTTGCTGGGAGAACGCGTCGCCGCCCCCGGCGTGACGGTGGTGGATGACGGCACCATCGACGGACGCCGCGGTTCGCTGTCGATCGACGATGAAGGCACGCCGACCAAGCGCACTGTGCTGATCGAGGACGGCATTTTGAAAGGCTATATGCAGGACCGCCAGAATGCCCGGCTGATGGGCGTGGCCGCCACCGGCAACGGCCGCCGCCAGAGTTACGCTGCGCCGGTGATGCCGCGCATGACCAACACCTACATGCTGGGCGGCGACAAGGACCCGGCGGAAATCCTCGGCAGCGTGAAGAAGGGCATCTACGCCACCAACTTCGGCGGCGGCCAGGTCGACATCACCAACGGCAAGTTCGTCTTTTCCTGCACAGAGGCTTACCTGGTCGAGGACGGCAAGCTGGGCCACGCCATCAAGGGCGCGACCCTGATCGGCTCGGGCCCGGAATCGCTGACCCGGGTTTCGATGATCGGCAACGACATGAAGCTGGATACCGGGGTGGGCACCTGCGGCAAGAACGGCCAGAGCGTGCCGGTGGGCGTGGGCCAACCGACCCTGCGGCTGGACGGCCTGACCGTGGGCGGCACCGCGGCCGCGGCGTGAGCCTGATCTTCAAGATCGTGCCGCGCCCCGAATGGGAAGCGCAAAGCGGCGACTATCACGGCTCGGCGCATGACCGGGCCGACGGCTTCCTGCATTTCTCGACCGCCGCGCAGCTGCCCGAAACGCTGCGGCTTTATTATGCCGGCCAGGACGATCTGATGCTGGTGGCAGTGGACGACGCGGCGCTGGGCACGGCGCTGAAATGGGAACGGTCGGAATCCCGCAATGAGGATTTCCCGCATCTCTATGCGCCGCTGTCCTGCGACGCGATGAAATGGGCGCGGCCTCTTACCCGCAATGCCGAGGGCAATTTTACTTTGCCTGATACGTCTTCGTAAAACCGTTGCGCAGGTTGGTGACGGTGATGCGGCCCGACTTCCACACCTCGGCCATCAGGCCATGGCCCATGTCGGGCGGCGCTTCCCACGGCTTGGACGCGACCTTGTCGATTTCAGCCTGGGGCGGATTGAGATTGGCGATGAAGTTCTGATCGCCGCTGAGTTCGGGAAACTTGTAGGACTCGTGCAGCCGCCAGAAGCCCTGCACGCTTTCCTGTGCCGTCACCGTCTTGATGACATCCGGGTCGCCGCCCTTCTTGCCGCCATTGGGCATGATCGCCACATCGGGCGCCATGGCGGCGATATGCGCCGCATTGTTGGAAACATTGGCCGAACCATGCTGGGTCACGATCAAAAAGTTGACCTTGCCCAGCCGGTCGATGGGACAGGCCAGCTGGTATTCCATGTCCCAGGACAGATCCCCGAACTGCGCAATGCTTACGTTGCCGAACCGCAGCAGCGACGCCACCGAGCGGGTATTCTCGTTGACATTGTCGTCGATGTCGCGCGGC
>JAZKDV010000039.1:4663-27738 GCA_040387395.1 Pseudomonadota bacterium
TTCAGATTGACAGCGCCGGCGCCCGGCAGCGGCTTTTCGATCACCCTGGCGTCGCTGGCAACGATGGTGTTGGTGAGCGAGCCGATTTTGATCACATCGCCCGCCTTGGCGATGATGCGCTTATGGCCTTTCACCAACTCTTGATAGACCTGATACTGCCCAAACGAGGTGTTGATCACCCGCTCGGGCGGCGTGCCGGGCCGCAGCGGATCGCCGTTGGGCCCGTGATCGATAAAGGTGCCGACCGGAATCTTTTTCGCCAGCGCCGCCGCGCCGCCGGAATGGTCGTCGTGATAGTGGGTCACCACGACATAATCGATTTTCCGGATGCCCAGCTTTTTTGCCGCCATCACGATGCGGTCGGCGGAATCCTTTGAGCCGTCGGGCGACGGCATCTGGCCGTTTCCGGCCGGCCAGCCGGTATCGATCAGCAACGACTGGCCTTCCGGCGTCAGGAACAGGGTGGCGGCGCCGCCTTCGACATCCACCACCATAATCTTGAGCGGCCTTTCCTGCGCCGCCGCCGGCATCGCCAGCAGCAGCGCCGCCATCACACCAAGACGCAGCGTTTTCACGGGGCGGCCTGGTAGCTCTTGTTGTAACCGTTGCGCTCGTTGATCACGGTGATCTTGCCACTGCGCTCGATGCGCAGGCGCAGATTGTGAAACTTGTCCCTGGTCTGGTCGGCGTCTTCATTGGCGATCATCTGGAGATCGCCATTCACGCCCGGGTTTGGCGTCGAATAATGCAGTTTCCACAGGCCCTGGTGGCGCGGCGAGCTTTCGATGGTCTTCACCCGCGCTGGATCGGCGCCCTTGCGCGCGCCATTGCCCATGATGGTGACGATGGGCGCCAAGGCGTTCACCGAGGCCGGGCTGCCCGACAGCGCCGTGCCGTGATGGGTGGCGAGCAGGACATCCACCTTGCCGACCTTGTTGGTGGGGCAGAACAGATCCTTCTCCCGGTCCCAGGTCAGATCGCCGAACGCCGCGATCTTCACCTTGCCGTATTGGATCACCACGCTGGTGGAGCGGGCATTTTCCTCGCCCCCGATCTGGGACATGCTTTCCATGCCGGCGCAGGAAGGATTGTCCTCGCCGCCGCCAGCCAGCGGCTTGGCGATCGGCTGCGCGTCGGCCATCACCACGGTAACGGTCATGCCGCCGATGCGGAAGACGTCACCGGCCTTGGCGATGATGCGGCGCTTGTTGCCGATCAGCTCGACATAGCGATTGTAACCGGCGGCGCTGGAATTGGGCGGCGGGTTCTTCAGGTCGATCTGCGGCGCGCCCGGCTGGGTAGACGCGGTGGTCTCGCGGTTCTCGCCATGATCGATGAAAGTGTCGATCGGCATGCGCGCCAGGAAGCCTTCCAGCCCGCCGATATGGTCGCCGTGATAATGGGTGGTCAGCAGATAATCGATCTTTTTGAGACCCAGCGCCCGGGCCGCCGCCTCGATGCGCGCCGAGCTGGGGTGATTGCCGGTGGCCTTGCTCACTTCGGGGTTGCCGGTGTCGATCAGCAGCGATTTTCCGTCGGGGGTGACGAACAGCGTGCCGCCGCCGCCTTCCACATCGATCGACACCATTTGAAGGGCGGTTTCTTTTGCCAGTGCGGGGCTGGCAGCGGCAACAAGAGCGGCCAGCGAAACAGAATTCACGACAGTGCACAGCACGACGAACCTCCCCAAATTGTTTGCGCGACACTAGAGCTTTTGCGCGCATCGGGCTAGGCTCGCGCCATGATCCCCATCACCGGAAAAGCACACGACCTGGGCGACGGATTTTTCGTTACCCGCCTCCTGCCGCAGATTGCGCGGCGCAGCATCGGCCCCTTCGTCTTCTTCGATTATTTCGGGCCGGTCACTTTCGCGCCCGGCAAGGGCATCGATGTACGGCCCCATCCCCATATCGGGCTGGCCACCATCACCTATCTGTTCGACGGCTCGCAGATGCACCGCGACACGCTCGGCTCGGTGCAGGAGATAAAGCCCGGCGACGTCAACTGGATGACGGCGGGACGCGGCATCGCCCATTCGGAGCGCACCGGCGATGACGTACGCGCCGCGGGCCACCGCATGCACGGCATCCAGAGCTGGATCGGGTTGCCGCAAGCTGACGAGGAAGCCCCACCGCACTTCCAGCATTTCGGCGTGGCCGATCTGCCGGAACGCGAGGAGAAGGGCGTCACCCTGCGGCTGATCGCAGGCGAAGCTTTTGGTCTGACTTCGCCGGTGAAAACCTTCTCACCCATCTTTTATGCCGATGCGCGGTTCGAGGCCGGCGGCGCCCTGCACTATCCGGCCGAGCATGAAGAACGCGCCTTGCTGATCATCGAAGGCGAAATCCATATCGGCAGCGAGGAACCGGAATTGCACGGCCCCGGCGCCATGCTGGCGCTGGAGCCCGGCGAAGAGGTCACGCTTTATACCGATGCACCGGCGCGGGTGATGCTGCTGGGCGGTGCGCCGCTGGATGGGCCGCGACACATCTGGTGGAATTTTGTCTCGTCCGACAAAGACCGCATCGAACGCGCCAAGCAGGAATGGAAGGACGGCAAATTCGGCCTCATTCCCGGCGACACCCTCGAATTCATCCCGCTCCCCGAACCCAAATAAGAGAACACCATGAAGTTCAATCGTCTCGGCAATACCGGCCTGTATGTTTCCGAATTGTGCATGGGGACCTGGGGCTTTTCCGGTCGCAATTATTTCGGCGGCGCCATCGGCACCCTCAGCCAGAAGGACGCCACCAGCTTTATCGGCCGGGCGCTGGAAGCGCGGATCAACTTCATCGACACCGCCAATGTCTATTCCTACGGCGACTCCGAGACGATGACCGGCCAGGCGTTGCAGGACCTGGGCGTGAAGCGCAGCGACGTGGTGCTGGCAACCAAGGTGTTCGGCCGCATGGCGGGTGGCCCCAACGACATGGGCGCGTCGCGCGGCCATATCATGGACAGCGTGAGCCAGAGCCTCGAGCGGCTGCAGACCGATCACATCGACCTCTACCAGATCCACCATTCCGATCCGGTTACGCCGCTGGAGGAAACCATGCGCGCGCTTGATGATCTGGTTCGCCAGGGGATGGTTCGCTACGTCGGCGTTTCCAACTGGGAAGCCTGGAAGATCATGAAGGCCAACGGCATTGCCGAGCATCGCGGATTGACGCGGGTCGAAACCAACCAGGTCTATTATTCCATCGCCGGCCGCGACATCGAGCAGGAGATGGTGCCGATGATGCAGGACCAGAAAGTCGGCTGCCTGGTGTGGAGCCCGCTGGCCGGCGGTTACATGGCGGGCAAATACACCGCCGATGGCGATACCAAGCCCGAGCCCGGCCGCCGCGCCAATTTCGACTTTCCGCCGATTGATAAAGATAAGGCCGACAAGACGGTCATCGCCATACGCGAGATCGCCAAAAAGCATGGCGTCTCGGTCGCCTGCGTCGGGCTGAGCTGGGTGCGGCAGAAGTCCTTCATCACCTCCACCATCATCGGCGCCACCACCATGGCGCAGCTCAACGACAATCTGGCGTCGGTGGATTTCACCCTGTCGGCGGAAGAGATGACGCGGCTGGACGAAGTCAGCGCCGACAAGACGAGCTATCCCTACTGGATGATCAGCCGCAACAACGCCACCCGTGTGCCCACCAGCGAACCGGTGAAGATGGGCGGCGTCGTGCCGCCGCCGCAGAAACGCTAAAGAAAGTTATACTCGGTGAAGAGCGGCGCGAGGTCTTTGCCCCACACGCCGTAGTAATTCTTCAGCATCTCTTCCGAGCGGGTGTAACCGCGGTTCACCAGCTCGCGCACAGGATTGAGGAAGCCATCCTCGCTCATGCCGGCGCCGTCCAGTTCGGCGCGGCGCTTCAGGCCGGCGGCGGAAATCTCCAGCATGCGATGCGACAGTTCATGCACCGTCGCCTTGCGGAACGGAGTCTTGAAGCCCTGCTTGCCGACGCCGTCGCGCATCGCCTGGCGTTCTTCCGCCGTCCAGTCCTTGACCAGGTCCCAGGCCGCATCCAGCGACTGGCTGTCATACAACAGGCCGACCCACAGCGCCGGCATGCCGCAGATGCGCCGCCACAAGCCGCCGTCGGTGCCGCGCATTTCCAGGAAGCTCTTCAGCCGCACTTCCGGGAAGATGGTGGTGAGATGATCGGCCCAGTCGCTCATCATCGGGGTTATGTGCGCTACTTCCGGGATTTCGCGGGCCAGGAATTTTCGGAAGCTCTTGCCCGCCATGTCAATGTACTTGCCGTCGCGGTAGAGGAAGTACATCGGCACATCCAGCGCGTAATCGACATAGCGCTCGAACGACATGCCGTCATCGAACACCCAGGGCAACATGCCGGAACGGGCATTGTCGACATCGGTCCACACTTGCGCGCGGTATGACAGGAACCCGCTGGGGCGCCCTTCGCGGAAGGGCGAATTGGCGAACAAAGCGGTGGTGACCGGCTGCAGCGCCAGCCCGACGCGGAATTTCTTGACCATGTCGGCTTCGGATTCGAAATCCAGATTCACCTGCACCGTGCAGGTGCGGAACATCATGTCGAGCCCATAGCCGCCGACCCTGGGCATATACTCGCGCATGATCTTGTAGCGGCCCTTGGGCATCACCGGCGTCTCGGCCAGCGTCCAGTTCGGCGCGAAGCCGAAACCCAGCACGCCGACGCCGATCTCATCGGCGATCAGCCGCGTCTGCTCCAGATGGGTGTTCACCTCGGCGCAGGTCTCGTGAATGGTCTTCACCGCCGCGCCGGACAGTTCGAATTGCCCGCCCGGCTCGAGGCTCAGCGAGGCGCCGTTCTGGGTCAGGCCAATAATGTGCTCGCCCTCGCGCAGCGGCTGCCAGCCGAAACGCTGCATGCCTTCCAGCAACTGGCGGATGCCCGGCTTGCCGTCATAGGCAACAGGCTTGTGGGTCTTGAGGTCGTAGACGAACTTTTCGTGTTCGGTGCCGATACGCCAGTCGGATTTGGGCCGGCACCCTTTGGACAGGTGACGAACCAGGTCGTCGCGGCTCTGAATCTCGCCGCTGGCGGACTGTGGAATGGACATGAAAAGGACCCTCGCCACAGGTACTTAAGGACGGGTCATGGCATCCGCAAGGCAGCTTTATTTTCGTATTGACTTAATTAAGTTTATACGCAATAAAAGGCCATGACCGCACTCTCTGCCCTCGCTGATCCCACCCGCCAGCGCATCATCGAAATGCTGGCCGCGGGCGCGCTGTCCTCGGGCGAAATCGCCGGGCGCTTCAAACTGTCGGCCCCCGCGGTCTCCCAGCATCTCAAGACCCTCAAGACCGCCAAGCTGGTGACGGTGCAGGTCGACGCCCAGCGGCGGATTTATGCGCTGAACCCCGAAGGCGTGGCGGAAGTGGCCGACTGGGTGGACCGCATCCGTGCCTTCTGGAATCCCCGCCTCGACGCCCTGGAAGCTGCCCTCGGGAAGGATTCAAAATGAAGGGCGAGATCATTGCCGAAAGCGCCGTGCGCTTTGTCCGCAGCCTTGATGCGCCGCCGGAGAAAATCTGGTCGTTCCTGACGGAAAGTCAGTTGTTGCCGGAATGGTATGCCGATGGCCGCATCGAACCGCGCGAAGGCGGCGCGATGTCGCTGATGGGCGGACATATCCGCGGCGTGGTCACCGGCTGGCGGCCAAACCAGTTCCTTGCCTACACCTGGAATGTATTTTCGCCGGGCGAAACCCAGTCGCGCTTCCCCATCTCCTATCTGGAATTCACCCTCGAGGAATCCAGACTGACCCTGATCCACCGTCCGATACCGGACGCGATGCAAAAACAGACCATGATGGGCTGGCACACCATGCTGGACCTGATGGACGCGGGCCTGCGCGGGATCTTTCCCAAACGCGCCGAGATCTTTCCCACAAACGCTGCGCTGTACGGCGTGGATATCAACAAATTGCAAGGGTGATGCGATGAGTGAGTTGGGCATACGCGTCGACGACTCCACGGTGCGGTTCGAGCGGACGTTGCCCGGCCCCATCGAAAAAGCCTGGGCCTATCTGGCCGACAGCGACAAGCGCGCCCAATGGTTTACCAGCGGCGTCCTATCCGCAAAGGTCGGCGAACCGTTCGAGATGACCTTCCATCATGCCGATTACTCGCCGCACAAATCGCCGCCGCCGCCCGGCTATGAGAATGTCGACCGCGAGCCGCAAAAAATGACCAGCATCCTCCTGGCGCTGGAGCCGCCGCACCGCCTTGCCTTCACCTTCGGCAAGCCGATCGCGGATGATCAATATACGGAAGTGGATATCCGCCTGACGCCGCAGCCCGACGGCAAGGTCAAACTGACCCTGACCCATTCCAAGCTGCCCGACCGCACGTACGCACTCAACATCTCTGGCGGCTGGCACAGCCATTTGGCGATGCTGCAACACAAGGCGGAAGGCCGAGTGCCGCCGTCCATCTGGGATGTGTGGCGTCAATTGCAGGGCGTGTACGACAAGCGCTACGGCTAGCTGAAGTCGCCCGCCACCGCCTGCCAGATCGCCAGCGCCGCGAGCCCGGCGGTGTCGGCGCGCAAGATGCGCGGGCCCAGGCTCACCGGCACGACGAACGGCAAGGCGCGGAGCGCCGCGCGCTCCGCCGGATCAAAACCGCCCTCAGGTCCGGTGAGGATGCCGCACGGACCGCCCCTGCTCTCGCGCGCCGCCTGGGTCATGGTCTTGGCGTCGCCGCCTTCATCGCAGAACAGCAGCCGACGATCCTGCGGCCATCCCGCCAGCAACTTGTCGAACGTCACGCCCACGCGAATTTCCGGCACGGTGAGGCGGCCCGACTGCTCCGCCGCTTCCACCGCATTGGCCGCCATGCGCTCTTCGTTGATGCGGCTGACGATGGTGCGGCGGGTAAAGACCGGCTGCAGCACCGAGACGCCCAGTTCCGCGGCCTTCTGCACCAGATAGTCGGACGGCGTCTTTTTCACCGGCGCGAAGGCAAGCCAGATGTCCGGCGTACCGTGCTGAGCGTCGATCTGCTGGCGGCAGGTAGCGGTGACACCGCGCTTGCCGGCCTCTGTGATCTCGGCCAGCCATTCGCCGTCACGGCCATTGAACAGCGCCACCAGGTTCCCCTGTTTCGCCCGCAACACATGCAGCAGGTAATGGGTCTGGCCCTCGTCCAGCGTCACCGCCACGCCTTCGCCCAGATCGCCGGTCACATAAAGGCGGGTTTTGCCGCCCGCTTCTGTTAGTTCCTCGGTCATGGCACAATTCACCCTGATGACAGCAAAATCGCAAGCCGCACCCGCCGACGCCCTGCCCGCCAGCTGGGTCACGCATATGCCGCCGCGCCTGCGGCCCTGGCTGCAATTGATGCGGCTGGACCGTCCCGTCGGCACCTGGCTGCTGTTCTGGCCCTGCGTCATGGGGTTGCTGCTGGGCGCCGCGGCCGAGGAACGCCGCTTCCTGGAATGGCGCGACTATTATTATGTGATCCTGTTTGGCATCGGCGCGCTGGTGATGCGCGGCGCCGGCTGCGCCTTCAACGACATTATCGACCGGGACATCGACGCGCAGGTGGCGCGCACCCGCGGCCGCCCCATTCCCTCCGGCGCGATCACGCCCAAACAGGCTTTGATGCTGCTGGCCGGGCTGTGCCTGATCGGGCTGGCCATCCTGCTGCAGTTCAACTGGTTCGCGGTGGCGCTGGGCGCGGCGTCGCTGCTGCTGGTCGCCGCCTATCCTTTCATGAAGCGCATCACCTGGTGGCCGCAGGCCTGGCTGGGCCTCACCTTCAACTGGGGCGCGCTGCTGGGCTTTGCCGCCCAGACCGGGCGGCTCGATCTGGGCGTGGCGATGCTGTACGCGGGCCTGATCTTCTGGACGCTGGGTTACGACACGATTTACGCCCACCAGGACAAGGACGACGACGAACTGATCGGCGTCAAATCCACTGCCCGGTTGTTCGGCGCGGACTCGCGCAAATGGATTTTGCGCTTCTATGCCGTCGCCTTCACCCTGATCCTGGCCGCCGGCTTCATTGAGCATGCCGGCTGGCCTTTCGCGTTTGTGATGCTTGCCGCGGGGGTGCATCTGCTATGGCAGGTGAAAAAGCTGGACATCAACAACGCAGAGAACTGCCTGCGCGTGTTCCGTTCCAATCGCGACACCGGGGCGCTGATCGCGCTGGCTTTCCTGCTGGCGAGCTGGTTTGGATAAAATAGAAATCTAAAAGGGAATCTTGCCGGTCAGGATGTCCCAGAACATCCGTCCGTCGCCCATCAGGCTGTAAAGCGGATATTTGAAGGTCGCGGGCCGGTTCTTCTCGAACTGGAAATGCGCGAACCAGGCAAAGCCGTAGCCGAACACCACCGCCAGGATCAGCCAGGACAGATCGCCCGTCAGCACCAGCTCCAGGAGGCAGATCAGCGCCAGCGAGGTGCCGGCGAAGTGCAGCCGCCGCGCGGTGCGGTTGGCGTGCTCGCTCAGATAGAAGGGATAGAATTCAGCAAAGCTGCCATAGCGGCGGTCGGGATCGTTCATGGGGCCATTCTGCGCTGGCGCCCGCGCCTTGCCAACCGTGGCGCCAGGGTCCCAAGGTGACCGCGATGGCCCCCGAAGATTTCATCCGCACCAATGCCGCGCTGCTGCCGCCGCCGCTGGTGCCGGAGATTTCGCTGTATCTCGCCACCGAAGTGGTGCCGCTGTGGCATAAAACGGAAGAAGAGTTGGCGCTGATCGGCGTACCGCCGCCCTACTGGGCCTTCGCCTGGGCCGGTGGCCAGGCGCTGGCGCGCTATATCCTCGACAATCCGTCATTGGTGGCAGGCAAGGCGGTGCTGGATATCGGCTCCGGCTCCGGACTGGTGGGCTTGGCGGCGGCCAAGGCGGGCGCCGCCCATGTGCTCGCCGCCGACATCGACGCCTTTTCCTGTGCCGCCATCCGATTGAATGCCGCGGCCAACCACCTGGTCATCGCCGTGACGCAGGACGACCTGATCGGCCAACCCGGTGCATGGGATCTGATCCTGGTGGGCGACCTTTTCTATGAGCGTCCGCTGGCGGAACGGCTGCTGGCCTGGCTCAGGCCGATGACCATCCCGGCGCTGCTGGGCGATCCGGGGCGCAGCTACTTCCCCAAGGACGGTCTGGAAAAGCTCGCCAGCTACACCGTCCAGACCAGCCGCGATCTGGAAGACCGCGAGATTCGCGAAACCGGCGTTTACCGCCTGGTGCCCTAGCGCTGCATCTCTTCGGGAGTCGCCTGGGTCGGAATGTCCGGCGGCGGCGCGTCCAGGTCGCCGCGCGACGAGGCCGGTGATTTCCTGGTGATGGCGAAGACCGTGCCCGACAACAGCAGCAGTGCGATCAGGTTCGGAATCGCCATCAGCGCATTCATCGTGTCGGAGAAATTCCACACCAGGTCCAGCTTGGCGACGCAGCCGACAAAGACGCAGGCCACCCACAGCAGCCGGTAGGGCAGGATCACCTTCACGCCGAACAGATACGCCGCGGCCCGCTCGCCATAATAGCTCCAGCCCAGCAAGGTGGTGAACACAAACAGCACCAGCCCGAGCGTGACCACCCATTCGCCGATGCCAGGCAACCCGCTGCCATAGGCCATCGCGGACAGGCTGGCGCCGGTCTTGCCGCTCATCCAGGAAGGCATCTGTTGAACCACACCATTCACCTCCACCGGCACGGTGACGGTCAGGATGACCAGCGCGGTCATGGTGCAGACGATGATGGTGTCGATGAAGGTGCCCAGCATCGCCACCATGCCAAGGCGCGCGGGATCGCGCGTCTGGGCCGCGCCATGGGCGATGGCGGCGGAGCCCAGGCCCGCCTCGTTGGAGAAAATGCCGCGCGCCACGCCATAGCGCATGCCCATGATCATGGCCGCGCCGGCAAAGCCGCCCGCGGCGGCCGTGCCGGTGAAAGCGTCGCGGAAGATCAACGCAAAGGCTTCCGGAACCTGGTCCACATTGGCCCCGATGATGGCGAGGCTTCCGACGACATAGATCGTGGCCATGAACGGCACGAGCTTGTCCGACCAGGCGGCAATACGCTTCAGCCCGCCAATGATGACGACAAAGACGACGGTGGTCAGCACGATGCCCGTGGCCCAGGGCGGCACGCCGGCGGTTTCGCGGAAGACGTCGGCCAGCGAATTGGCCTGCACCATGTTGCCGATGCCGAAACCGGCAATGGCGGCGAAGAATGCGAACAGCCAGGCCATCCAGGCCCAGCGCGGCCCAAGGCCATTCTTGATGTAGTACATCGGTCCGCCGACATAGCGGCCTTCGGCGTCGACCTCGCGATAGCGGATGGCCAGCACCGCCTCGCCATACTTGGTCGCCATGCCGACCAGCGCGGTCATCCACATCCAGAACACCGCGCCCGGTCCGCCCAGCGCGATGGCCGTGGCGACGCCCGCGATATTGCCGGTGCCGATGGTGGCCGCCAGCGCCGTCATCAGGGACTGGTAGGGCGTGATCTCACCCTTCTCATCCGCGTCGGTGCGGCGACCCTGGAACATCAGGCGGAACGCGGCACCAAGCCGGCGCAGCGGCATGAAACCCAGCCCCACCATCAGGTAGAGCCCGGTGCCCAGGATCAGGATCAGCATCGCCGGTCCCCAGACGATGCCGTTGACCAGAGTCACCGCGGCCTCGACCTGCGCCATCACACCTGTTTCGTTCTGCATCCCGACCCCCGCCGATTCTGCGAAGACCTTAGCGCCCCTCCCCTTTTGCGCAAGGCTCTGACAGACTTGGCTGCCGAATCCGGCAAAACGTATAGGGCGACGGAAAAATCATGCCGATTACCGAAGAGAACAAAGCCGTCCCGGAATATGAACTGAAGCGGGCCTTGGGACCGGTCCAGCTGATCGGCCTGGGCATCGGCATCATCATCGGCGCCGGCATCTTCGTCTCCACCGGCACCACCGCCGCCAATTTCGCGGGGCCGGGCGTTGTCATTTCCTACCTGATCGCCGGCTTTGGCTGCGCCCTGGCGGGGCTTTGCTATGCCGAATTCTCCGCCATGATCCCGGTGGCGGGCAGCGCCTACAGCTACACCTTCGCCACCTTCGGAAAATTCCTCGCCTGGCTGATCGGCTGGGACCTGATCTTGGAGTATCTCGCCGCCGCCTCCGCCGTGGCGGTGGGCTGGTCGGGCTATTTCAACGGCATGATGGCCGACTTCGGCATCCATCTGCCGGCGCACCTTTCCACCTCGCCGGTGGTCTGGAACGTGGATCAGACTTTCGGTCTCAGCGGCGCGGTGATGAACTTGCCCGCCTTCTTCCTGATCCTGTTTCTCACCGCGCTGCTGGTGATTGGCATCCGCGCCAGCGCCACCTTCAACGGCATCATGGTGCTGCTCAAGTTGTCGGTGGTGTTCCTGGTGATCGGCTTCGGGCTGCAATATGTCACCATGGACAATCTGACCCCCTTCATCCCGGAGAACACCGGCACCTTCGGCGAATTCGGCTGGAGCGGCATCGTGCGCGCCTCGGGTGTGGTGTTCTTCGCCTATATCGGGTTCGACGCCGTGTCGGCCGCGGCGCAGGAGGCCAAGAACCCCCAGCGCAACATGCCCATCGGCATCCTGGGATCGCTCGCGCTTTGCACCGTGTTGTATGTGCTGATGTGCATCGTGATGACGGGCGTGACGCCCTACACCACGCTGGGTGTCTCCAAGCCGGTGACCGTGGCGGTGCAGGCGATGGGACCGCAGTTGAACTGGCTGGTGCCGCTGGTCAATTTCGGCGCCACCCTGGGCCTGGCGACCGTGGTGCTGGGCCTGCTGCTGGGCCAATCCCGCATCTTCTACGCCATGTCACGCGACGGGATGCTGCCAGCATTTTTCAGCAAGGTGCATCCCAATTTCCGCACACCCTATCTCTCCACCATCCTGATCGGCCTTCTCGCCGCGTTGCTCTCGGCCTTCCTGCCCGAGAATTTGCTGATCGAACTGGTCGCGATCGGCACACTGGCCGCCTTCGTGCTGGTCTGCCTCAGCGTCATCATCCTGCGCAAAACCCATCCCAACGTGCCGCGACCCTTTCGCACGCCGCTGGTGCCCATCGTGCCCATCGGCGGCATGCTGGTCTGTTTTGGCATGATGGCGGGTTTGCCGCTCGATACCTGGATCCGGTTCATCGGCTGGGGCCTGCTGGGACTGATCGTCTACTTCTTCTATGCCCGCAAACACGCCCGCACGCCGTCTTATGCCTTGAAGCGGGACTGAGCGGCCCCTAAAACCGCAGCATGGCCTACCGCTCCTTGCGCGACTTCGTTGCCCGTCTTGAAAAAGACGGCGACTTGGTGCGCGTGCGCGAGCCGGTCTCCACCGTATTGGAGATGACCGAGATCCAGACCCGGCTGATCGCCGAGGGCGGACCGGCTGTCATTTTTGAAAAACCCATCAAGGCGGACGGCAGCGCGAGCGACATGCCGGTGCTGGTCAACCTGTTCGGCACGGTGAAACGTGTCGCCATGGGCGTCACCATGGGCGGCAAGGATCGCGCGACGGGAGCCGACTTGCGCGAAGTGGGCGAATTGCTGGCCCAGCTGCGCCAGCCCCAGCCGCCGCGCTCCTTCGGAGAAGCTGCAGAGCTTCTGCCGCTGGTGAAGACCGTGCTGGCGATGAAGCCCAAGACGGTCAGCCGCCCCGCCTGTCAGGAAGTCGTGCTCAGGGGCGATGACATCGATCTCGCAAAGCTGCCGGTGCAGACCTGCTGGCCGGGCGAACCGGCGCCGCTGATCACCTGGCCGCTGGTGGTGACCAAGGGGCCGACGGACTCGCGCGAAGACAATTACAATCTCGGCATCTACCGCATGCAGGTGCTGAATAAGAACCAGACCATCATGCGCTGGCTCAAGCATCGCGGCGGGGCGCAGCATCACCAGCGCTGGAGCAAGGAAAAGACCGCACCCCTGCCCGCCGCCTGCGTCATCGGCGCCGATCCGGGCATCATCCTGGCGGCGGTGACGCCGGTGCCGGAGACACTGTCTGAATATCAGTTTGCCGGCCTGCTGCGCGGCAGCCGCGTCGAGCTGGCCGATTGCGTGTCGCAGCCACTGAAAGTCCCGGCCGATGCCGAGATCGTGATCGAAGGTGAAGTCTCGCTGCAGGACTATCGCGACGAAGGCCCCTATGGCGATCACACCGGCTATTACAATTCGGTCGAGCAGTTCCCGGTCTTCACCGTCACCGCCATCACCATGCGCAAGGATCCGATCTATCTGTCGACCTACACCGCGCGGCCACCGGACGAACCGTCAATCCTGGGCGAGGCACTGAACGAAGTCTTCATTCCGCTGATCAAGCAGCAGTTTCCCGAGATCGTGGATTTCTGGCTGCCGCCGGAAGGCTGCAGCTACCGCATCGCGGTGGTCAGCATGAAGAAGGCCTATCCCGGCCATGCCAAGCGGGTGATGATGGCGGTGTGGTCGTACCTTCGCCAGTTCATGTACACCAAGTGGGTGATCGTGGTGGACGACGACATCAATGCGCGGGACTGGAAAGACGTCATGTGGGCGGTTTCCACCCGCATGGACCCGGCGCGCGACGTCACCATCATCGAACATACCCCGATCGACTATCTCGACTTCGCCTCGCCGCAGAGCGGGCTGGGCTCCAAGATCGGACTGGACGCCACCAACAAGCTGCCGCCCGAGACCAACCGGGAATGGGGCAAGAAAATCGCGATGGACCCTGATGTGATCCGGACCGTCACTGAAAAATGGAGCAAGCTGGGACTGCCGGGTTCCGGCAAGCCGATCTGGAAAGCTTGACCCCCGCGCCAAGGTGCGGCATCGAACGGGCATGACATCCCCCGCCAAACGCGATCCCCAAGCCATACTTTCCACCTTGCTCGACGCCGCCAAAAAGGCCGGAGCCGACGCCGCCGACGCGCTGCATGTCGAGGGCGTCTCTTCCAGCGTGTCCTACCGGCTGGGCAAGCTGGAAGACGTCGAGCGCGCCGAAAGCTACGACCTGGGCCTCAGGGTTTTCGTCGGCCAGAAGATCGCTTTTGTGTCCTCAACCGACTTTTCCGACGAAGCCCTCAAGGCCCTGCCCGGCCGGGCAGTCGCCATGGCGCGGCTGGCGCCGGAGGACAAGTATGCGGGGCTGGCGCCCACCGACCGCCTGGCCAGGACCATTCCGCAACTGGACCTGGAGGATGCCGCCGAACCCAGCGCCGAACTGCTGATCGAGCGGGCGCGCGGCGCAGAAGCCGCCGCGCTGGCGGTGAAAGGCGTGACCAATTCCGAAGGCGGCGGCGCATCTTTCTCGCGCAGCGCGGTAACGCTGGCCACCAGCACCGGATTCTACGGCCGTTATGCCGGCACCAGCCATGGCATCGGCGTCGCGGTGCTGGCCGGTGAAGGCACCGGCATGGAACGCGACTACGATCACGACAGCGCCCGTCATTCCGGCGATCTGCGCGGCGCCGAAGAGATCGGCCGCACCGCGGGCGAGAAAGCCGTCAAGCGGCTGAATCCGCGCAGCATGAAATCCCAGAGCGTGCCGGTGGTGTTCCATCCCGACGAAGCGGCAGGACTGGTCGGCCATTTCGCCGGCGCGATTTCGGGCGCAGCCATCGCGCGCGGGGTTTCATTCCTCAAGGACCGGATGGGCCAGAAGATTTTCGCCGATGGAATCCAGATCATCGACAATCCGCACCGCGTGCGGGGTCTGCGCTCCAAGCCGTTTGACGGCGAAGGCGTCGCCAACCAGCGCCGCGCTTTGATCGAGAATGGTGTGCTGACCACATGGCTGCTGGATTGCGCCAGCGCCCGGCAGTTGGGGTTGGAAACCACCGGCCATGCTGCGCGCGGCACCGGTGGGCCGCCCTCACCTTCCTCCACAAACCTCTATTTGGAGGCCGGAAAGCTGCCAGTGAAGGAACTGATCGCCGACATCAAGCAGGGCTTCTATGTCACCGAACTGATGGGCATGGGCGTCAACGGCGTGACCGGCGATTACAGCCGGGGCGCGGCGGGTTTCTGGATCGAGAATGGCGAAATCGCGTTTCCGGTTTCGGAAGTCACCATTGCCGGAAACCTCAAGGACATGTTCGCCCGTCTTGTCCCCGCCAGCGATCTGGAATTCCGCCACGGCACCAACGCGCCCACCGTGCGCATCGAAGGCATGACGCTTGCCGGAGCTTGATGACCTCAAGCTCCTGGAAGACGCCGTGCGCGCGGGCGGTGACATTGCGCGGAAATTCTACGGCGGTGACTACAAGCGCTGGAGCAAGGACGGCGGCAGCCCCGTCACCGAAGCCGACCTGGCGGTGGACAAGTATCTCCGCGAAGCCTTGACCGCCGCCCGCCCCGACTATGGCTGGCTGTCGGAGGAAAGCGCCGACGATCCACAGCGGCTTTCCCGCAGCCATGTGTTCGTGGTTGATCCGATCGACGGCACCGTCGCCTTCCTGAAAAACCGGCCGCACTTCACCATCTGCGCCGGAGTGGTGGTGGATGGCCGCCCGGTTTGCGGCGCCATCTACAATCCCATCAGCGACGAACTCTATGCCGCACAGATCGGCGGCGGAGCGCTGCGCAATGGTGAGCCCATCCATGTCAGCGCCCGCACCGCCCTGCCCGAATGCGCCATGCTGGGCGACCGCACCCAGCTGACCTGCGCCCCCTGGCCGGACATGCATGTGCAGAACCGCAATTCGGTCGCCTATCGCATCATGCTGGTGGCCGATGGCAGCGCCGATGCCAGCGTCAGCCTGACCGCCAAGCGCGACTGGGACCTGGCCGCCGCCGACATCATCCTGACCGAGGCCGGCGGACGTCTGACGGACGCGCACGGCAACAGGCTGACCTACAACCGCGCCAGCACCATCCAGTCCAGCCTGGTGGCGGCGAACCCGGCCCTGCATTCGGAAATTATCGCGCTACTGCGACAATAAGGAGGCTGAGGCGGCCGCCCGGCATGAGCTTGAATGGTGCGGCGCAACCAGCGGAGTCGGCATGTCTGAACCCCAACAACTTCTGCATTTCGTATTCGGGGGCGAGCTGAAATCCACCGACACGGTGGAATTCAAGGATCTCAAAAAGCTCGATTTTGTCGGCATGTATCCGAACTTCGCGGAAGCCCGCAAAGCCTGGCTCGCCAAGGCCCAGGCCACGGTCGATCAGGCCCAGATGCGCTATTTTGTGGTCCATATGCACCGGCTGATGGAGCCGGACGAGGATGAGCAGCACTAAGCTTTTGGCTCGGCAAGGCTTTTTGCCTCCCTAGGGTCGCCATGCTACATCGGCGCGACCATGAGTTCCGCGCCGTTCCCCCGCGCGGCCCAATCGGGCCCCACCAACCTGCAGACCGGCGCGATCATCCGCCGGATGCTGCGCGACTATGTGCGCGGCCATTGGGGCCTCTTGGCGCTGGCGATCGTCTGCATGCTGGTAACCTCGGCGCTGGGCGGGCTGGTGCCGCAGCTGGTGAACTGGGAGGTCAAGCTGATCTTCATGCGCCACCAGGGCGAGCTGCTGCTGCCGCTGGCGCTGGCGGTGGCGGGCGTGGTCGCCCTGCGCGCCGTTACGCTGTTCGCCGGCCGCATGCTGGTGGACTCGGTGGGCGAAAAGGCCGTGGCCAGCGCCCAGCGCGACATGTTCGGCCGCCTGATCCGCCGCGACCTCGCCGATCTCAATTCGGTGCATTCGGGGCAGTTCGTTTCCAACTTTCTCTATGATGCGACCTTGATGCGCGATGCCATTACCCAGGGCGTCGCCGCCATCTTCCTGGAAAGCGTGCAGCTGATCGTGTTCCTCGCCTATGTGATGATCACCGACTGGAAACTGGGCCTGCTGGCTCTGATCGCACTGCCGCTGGTGGCCTGGACCATGGAACGTCTTGGCGCCTCGATGCGCCGCGCCGCCACCCGCGGGATGCATGAGACCGGCGACCTGTCGGTCGTCCTATCCGAAGCGATGGATGGCCGCCGCATCATCAAGGCCTATGGCCTGGAATCCCACAGCGTCGAGCGCGTCGATGCGCGGCTGAAGTCGCGGCTAAGCACCCTGCTGAAAGCCGCCCGGCTGCGCGCCGCCGCCGCGCCCATCACCGATATTTTCCTCGGCATGGTCATCGCGCTGGTCCTGTTCGCCGCCGGCTGGCAGAGCCTGAACGGCCAGATCACGCTCAACGCCTTTTCCGGCTTCCTGGTGGCGCTGCTGATGGCGCAGCAGCCGGTGCGCAACCTCAGCCAGCTCTGGCCGACCGCCAGCGCTGGCATCGCCGCCGCCCACCGCATCTTCGCCTCCATCGATGCCCGTCCCACCATTGTGAACCGTCCGGGCGCGACGGCGCTGCGCGCCACCGGCGGCGCAGTGAGCTTTCGCGATGTGGACTTCGCCTATCATGCCGACGCCGGGCCGACACTGGCGCGCGTCAATCTCGATATCGCGCAAGGACAGAAGATCGCGCTGGTCGGCCCGTCCGGCGCCGGCAAGAGCACCGTCTTCAACCTGCTGCTGCGCTTCTATGACAGCGACAATGGCGTGATCGCAATTGACGGCCAGGATATCCGCACCGTGACGCTGGAAAGCCTGCGCGCCGCCATCGGCATCGTCAGCCAGGACGCCGTGCTGTTCGACGAAAGCGTCGCCGACAATATCGCCCTGGGCAAGCCGGGCGCCTCGCGCGAAGAGATCATGGCGGCGGCGAAGAACGCCGCGGCGCACGACTTCATCACGGCGATGCCGCAAGGTTATGACACGACCGTCGGCGAAGGCGGCCTGAAACTGTCGGGCGGACAGCGCCAGCGCATCGCCATCGCCCGCGCCATGCTGCGCAATGCGCCCATCCTGCTGCTGGACGAAGCCACCAGCGCGCTGGACACCGAATCCGAACGCCAGGTGCAGGAAGCACTGGCCCGGTTGATGAAGGGGCGCACCACCATCGTCATCGCCCATCGTCTCTCCACCGTGGTGGATGCCGACCGCATCTATGTGCTGGAGAATGGCGGCGTGGCGCAGTCCGGCAGCCATGCCGAGCTGATGGCCGCGAACGGGCTCTACACCAATCTCTATCGCCACAATCTGGAAGACGCGCGATGAAGGCCCCATTCGGTCTTGCCGCCTGGCGTCTGCTGGCGGGACTTGCCACGCCGCTGGCGCCGCTGCTGCTGCGCCAGCGCGCAGCGCGCGGCAAGGAAGACCGCGCCAGGCTGAACGAACGGCTGGGCATTGCCAGCATCGCCCGTCCCGAAGGGAAACTGGTCTGGGTGCATGGCGCATCGGTGGGCGAAAGCCTGTCGGCGCTGCCGCTGATCGAAAAACTGCTGGCCGACGGCGCCAAGGTTCTGGTGACCAGCGGCACGGTGACCAGCGCCACCATCATGAAACAGCGCCTGCCCAAGGGCGCGCTGCACCAGTTCGTACCGCTGGACACGCCGCGCGCGGTGGCGCGCTTCCTGGATCACTGGCGCCCCGATGCCGGGCTGTTCGTGGAATCCGACCTGTGGCCCAACCTGATCCAGGGTGCGAAAAAACGCGGCGTGCGGCTGGCGCTGGTCAATGCCCGCATCTCGGCGCGGTCGGCGGACCGCTGGAAGTTTGCGCGCAAGAGCGTGGCGGCCCTGCTAGCGGCATTCGATGTGGTGCTGGCGCAGGACGAGGATTTCGCTGCGCGCTTCCGCACCCTGGGGGCCGCGCATGTCCAGGTCGCGGGCAGCCTGAAAGCCGATGCGCCGCCGCTGACCGCCAGCGACGCCGCGCTCAAGGACTTGCGCCTGGCGATCGGGGACCGCCCGGTCCTGCTGGCGGCCCAGACCCATCCCGGCGAGGACGAAACCATCCTGCCGGCGCATGATCTGCTCCGGGCGCGCTTCCCGGCGCTTCTCACCATCATCGTGCCCCGCCACATCGAGCGCGCGCCCGACATTGCCATGCTGTGCGGCGCGCGCACCAACATCCGGCGCTCAAGCGGCGGAACCATTACCGCCGAGACCGCCATCTATATCGCCGATACGCTGGGCGAGATGGGCCTGTTCTACCGCCTCGCGCCCTTCTGCTTCATCGGCGCAACGCTGGTCCCATTGGGCGGACACAATCCGCTGGAGCCCGCTGCGTTGCAGTGCGCTGTTCTGGCAGGCCCGCACACCGCCAATGCGGCAAGCGCCTATGACGCGGTGCTGGCAGCGCAAGGCTTTGGCCGGGTGCATAACAGCGCCGATATCGCGCGCGAGGCCGCACGGCTGATCCAGGATACAGATGCCGCCGCGCAAGGCGGCGCGGCTGCGGCGCGCGGCGCTGCCACCCTGTCCGGCGCGGTGGACCGCACCATCACCGCCCTGAAGACCATGCTCGATGCGCGCGCCTGATTTCTGGCAATCGGGCGGGTTGCTGGCGGCGCTGCTGTCGCCGCTGGGACTGCTGTATGGCGCCAGCGTGGCGCTCAAGGCGCGCTTCGCAAAACCCTATGATCCCGGCCTCCCGGTAATCTGCGTCGGCAACCTGACCGCGGGCGGCAGCGGCAAGACACCCATCGCCATTGCCATCGCCAATGCCTTGCGGGCGCGGGGCCGCAAGCCCTTCTTCCTCACCCGCGGCTATGGCGGCAGCGAGCGTGGCCCGGCGCTGGTCGCGCGCGCGCATGGTGCGGCGCTGATGGGCGACGAAGCCTTGCTGCTGGTTCGCGCCGCACCCACCGTGGTGGCAAAGGACCGCGCCGCCGGCGCCCGGCTGGCGCAGGAAAAAGGCGCGGACGTGCTGGTGATGGACGACGGTCACCAGAATTTCTCGCTGTGCAAGACATTGTCGCTGGTGGTGGTGGATGCCGGGGCCGGATTCGGCAATGGACACCTGATCCCCGCCGGTCCCTTGCGCGAGCATGTCGCCACAGGCCTGGCACGCGCCGACGCGGTCATCCTGGCTGGCGAGGGCAATCCCGATCTGCAAGGCTATGCCGGCCCGGTGCTGCGCGCGCGCGTGCGCCTCGATGCCGGCGCATTGGCGGGAAAAAGCGTCTTCGCATTTGCCGGCATCGGACGGCCGGAAAAATTCATCGCATCGCTCGAAGCCGAAGGCGTGGAGGTCGCGGGCTCCTGCTTCTTCGACGACCATCACCCCTATACCGAAGATGAAATCGCCCAGCTCAAGGCGATTGCCGGCGACACCATGCTGGTGACCACGGAAAAGGATTTTGTGCGCCTCAGCGTGGCGCAACGCGAAGGCATCCGCGCGGTCAAGGCCGTGTCCGTGTTCGATGATACAGCCGCGCTGGAGGGCTTGCTTGACAGGGCTCTGGGCCCGGTTTAGCGCCTTTCTGAGATGACGGAACCCGGCCTCTCCCTGCTGCAAAAGCTGCGCTATGGCGCGGAAGCCGCGGCCTTCTTTTTCCTGATGGCGATCTTTCGCGTCATCGGGCTGGAGGCGGCGACCGCGCTGGGCGGCTTCATGGGGCGCAACATCTTCTCCCTGCTGCCGCCTGACCGCACCGCACGCAAGAACCTGCTGGCGGCCTTTCCGGAAAAGACCGACGAGGAACGCGACGCCATCCGCCTGGCCATGTGGGACAATCTGGGGCGTGTGGTGGCGGAGTATCCGCATCTGGAGAAATTTTCGCCGCTGGGCGACGACCCGCGCATCACCTTCACCGCGCCAGAGCATCCCGACCATTACAAGGGTCAGGCCATCCTGTTCCTGTCGGGCCATTTCGCCAACTGGGAAATGATGCCGATCCTGGGCGAACAACACGGCCTCAAGGGCGCCACCGTGGTGAGGCCGCCCAACAATCCCTATATCGCCGACTGGATCGCGCGCCAGCGCGCCATCAATGGACCGGACAGTTTGCTGGCCAAGCACAGCGCGGCGCGGCGCATGATGGGCCATCTGCGCGGCGGCGGCGTGATCTACATGCTGGTCGACCAGAAATTGCGCGAAGGCATTGCCGTGCCCTTCTTCGGCCGTGACGCCATGACCACGCCGGCCCCGGCCGCGCTGGCGCTGAAGCTGGGCGCGCGCATCCTGATGGCGTCGAACCGGCGCACCCGGGGCGCACGCTTCCATGTTACCGTGTCGGCGGGCCCCGATTTCACGCCCAGCGGCGATGAGAGCCGCGATATCCTCGACCTGACCGCGGCGCTCACCGCCCGAATCGAGGAGAGTGTCCGCGCGGACCCCGGCCAGTGGCTGTGGATTCACAACCGCTGGCCCACCGCGCGTGACATCGCGCTCACCCGCGGCTAAAGAGTTTCGCCATGAGCACGCGCCAGCGCATCCTCGATCAACTGTTCTTCGGGCGCGATCCGCTGAAGGATTTCCCCGCCCATCGCTTTCCCACCGACCTGCAGGGCTGGCATTCCCAGCACCCCTATCTCACGCGCGCCATTGCCGAGGTAAAGCCGAAAATCGTGGTGGAAGTGGGCGTCTGGAAGGGCGCTTCCGTCGTCACCATGGCCAAGGAAATCGAGCGCCAGAAGATGGACGCGGTGGTGATCGCCATCGACACCTGGCTGGGCTCCAGCGAGCATTACCTGTGGGAGAAGTTCATTCCCGACCTGGACTTCGAGTTCGGCTATCCGCGCCTCTATCACAAGTTCGCCGCCAACATCTGCAACGAGGGGCTGCAGGGCATCGTGGTGCCGCTGCCACTGGATTCCATCAATGGCTTCCAGCTTCTGAAGGAAAAGGGTATCCGTCCCGACGTGCTGCATATCGATGCCGGGCACGATTACATGTCGGTGATGGGCGACCTGAAAGCCTGGTGGCCGCAGCTCAATCCCGGCGGCGTGCTGATTGGCGACGACTATTTCAAAAGCTGGCTGGGCAAGGGCAAGTGGCCGGAAGTGCGCCAGGCCTTTGACGAATTCTTCGCCGCGACGCCGCACACCAAATTCGAAAGCGGCGACGGCAAGTGCTACGTCGGCAAGCCCGCCTAAAGAGCGTCTGGCGCAGGTTTGCGCGTCGAGCGTGACGGGTCCAGCCGGACCTGAAACCAGTTCATCGCCCAATGAAGATGCGGGCCGGTCGCCCTGCCCGTCGCGCCGATCAGCCCGATGCGCTGGCCGCGCTTGACCGCATCACCGACTTTCACCATCCGCTGGCTCTGATGCAGATAGGCGGTGGACACGCCCTGGCCATGATCGATCAGGATGATACCGCCGCTGAGATAGTGATCCGCCGACAGGCTGATCACGCCGTCGGCGGGCGCGCGGATCGGCGTGCCGGTCGGCGCCGCCATGTCCACCCCGTAATGCTGCGCCCCGGGAATGCCATTGTTGATGCGCTGGCTGCCGAACACGCCGCTGAGCCGCCCCGGCGCCGGCCAGTCCAAGCCCGAGAGGAATTCGCCGCCCGGCGTATCGGAAACACGCGCCAGGAACACATCCGCCGCTTCTTTTTCGATGCGCGCCCTGACCTCGGGCGGCGGTGTCACCGTGTTCTGCGGCAAACCGTCGACACGCTGCACATCATACTGGCGCAGCACCGGCGTGAAGGAGCGGCTGTCGCCGCCGCCATCGGGGTAGCGCACCGTTACGACGGACGCATTGGTCTGGTTGGGGCCAAAGCCGAAAGCAAAACGGCCATCGGACAGCGTGCGCAGCGGCCGGCCGTCCAGCGCCGCCAGCGAACCGGGCGGGGCGCTGCCCATCGCCAGGCTCCCCTGCTCCAGCGACCCGGTGACGGAAAAGCGGATTGGCCGCTCCTGCGCCCTTGCGGGCATGGCGGCCAGGCCAAGCGATGCGCCGATAAAAAACCGGCGTCGCATCATTTGGGCGCGAGGCCTTTTTCCTGCGCCCGCCGGGTCGAGATATCCGGGTTGGCATAGGCTTCCTGCAGGTCCACGCTCCAATAGCGCAGGGCATCCAGCGGAATCTGGGTACCGGTCACGGCGCAAACCACATGGCCGCCCGGCACAAGGATTTCATATTCGCCGTCGAGATAGCGAAGCTTGGCCTCGCCCTTGTCGCGTTCCATGATGTTCATGCCGCCAGATTACCGTACCCGGCCTCAGAAAAGCGAGCCCTGATCCTTGACCGGATTTTTCTTCGGGGTTTTGGCTTTGCCGCCCCCTTCGCCCGCCGTGGCCCGGGCCTCGCCGTCGGCAAAGATCAGCGTCAGGGATTC
>JAZKDV010000040.1:0-2744 GCA_040387395.1 Pseudomonadota bacterium
ACGCCGACGACGGCGCGCAGGTGACGCAGGCGCGCTTCACGTTCGTGGCGGTGGTATCGCTGCTGAATCACCGCAAATATTCCTATGCGCTGCCAGCCATCCTGGCGATGGTGGCCATCGCGCCGGCATTGGCCGCCCCGATGTGACTCGAATGATGGGTTTTCTGTTGGTACACCAGCCGTACTTCTATAAAAAGCTCAACAACAGCTTGTAAGCGTTGTGAGGCGGCGTCCCTGGGCACCAGTTCAACATCCGACGTCGTGATCATCGGCGCGGGCCATAACAGCCTGGTCTGCGCCTGGTACCTTGCCGAGCGCGGGCTCAAGGTCACGATGCTGGAAGCGCGCGACGTGGTTGGCGGCGCGGCGGTCACCGAGGAATTCCATCCGGGTTTCCGCAATTCGGTCGCCAGCTACACCGTCAGCTTGCTCAATCCCAAGATCATCGCCGACATGGGGCTGCGCGAGCACGGCCTCAGGATCGTGCTGCGCAAAATCGACAATTTTCTTCCCACCCTGGAGAGCGACTACCTGCTGTCCGGTCGCAGCGGCCTGACCCGGCGCGAGATCGCGCGCCACAGTCCGGCCGACGCTGAAAATTATGATGCCTATGCCGCGGCCTTGAAATCGGTGGTGGGGATCTTGCGCCATTGGGTGCTGCGCGCACCACCCAATGCCGGCGGTGGGCTGGCCGATCTTCTGGCGTTGCTCAAGCTCGGCAATAGCGTGCGTGGCCTGGCGCTGGAAGAGCAGCGCCACGTGGTGGATTTTTTCACCAAATCAGCGGCCGACATCCTCTGCCGTTACTTCAGCCACGATCTGGTCCAGGCGCTGTTCGGCTTCGACGCCATCGTCGGCAACTATGCCAGTCCTTATGCGCCCGGTTCGGCCTATGTGCTGCTGCATCATGTGTTCGGCGAAACCGAAGGCGTGGAAGGCGCCTGGGGCCATGCGATCGGCGGTATGGGTGCGATTACTCAGGCGATGGCCAAGGCGGTGGTGGAAAAAGGCGTCGACATCCGACTGACCGCGCCGGTGGACGAAATCATTCTGGAACAGGGCAGGGCGGTGGGCGTGGTCGCGGGCGGCGCGGCCTATCGCGCCAAGGCCGTCTGCGCGGGCGTCAATCCTCGTCTGCTTTTCACAAAGCTGTTGCCGGTCGGCGCTGTCGCGCCCGACATCGAGCGCCGCATGGCCAACTGGCAATGCGAATCCGCGACCTTCCGGATGAATGTTGCGCTATCTGAACTGCCTCGCTTCACGGCATTGCCGGGTCCCGGCGACCATCTCACCGCCGGCATCATTGTCGCGCCATCGCTGGCCTATATGGACCGCGCCTATCTCAGCGCCCGCACCGATGGCTTTTCCAAAGAGCCGGTAGTCGAGATGCTGATCCCCTCGACCCTGGATGACAGCCTTGCGCCAGCAGGCGCCCATGTCGCCAGCCTGTTCTGCCAGCATTTCCCGTATGACGTGGCGGGCGGCTGGGACGCGCGCCGCGACGAAGCGGCCGATGCGGTCATCGCCCATCTTGATCGCTACGCCCCGGGTTTCGCCGCCTCTGTGATGGGACGGTCGGCGCTGTCGCCGCTCGATCTGGAACACCGCTTCGGCCTGACCCGCGGCGATATTTTCCACGGCAAGATGGGGCTGGACCAGCTCTTCTCCAACCGGCCGATGCTCGGCCATGCCGATTACCGCATGCCGGTGCCGGGGCTTTATTTGTGCGGCGCGGGCGCGCATCCCGGTGGCGGCGTCACCGGAGCCCCCGGCCACAATGCGGCGCAGGCTGTGCTGAAAGACCGCAAGGCGCTGGCCTGAGCCTCCGTATTACGCAAAATCCCAAATCAGTGTAAGGACGCACGTCCAGGGGCTGTGGCCCTGTCAGTCACACGAGATGAATTTGGCTTCTTCTTTTCTTCCTTCGGCCGCCCAACTGTTTGAAAAGCTGCCGCGCGCCTTGCGGCGTCACCGGCTGATTACCGGCTGGATGGCGCTCACGGGCGAAAATCCTCTGCAGCTTGTGCGCATCCGGGACCGGGCCTTCGGCTTTGCCGATCTGCGGGACGGCTTCCTGCGCCTGATTGTCATCGAAGGTGACTTCGAAACGGATTTTTTTCGCATCGCCGATGCGCTGTTGGCGCGGGGCGGAACCTTCCTGGATGTCGGCGCCAACCATGGCCTGTTGAGCCTGGGTCTGGCGGACCGGTGGCGGGACAAGGTGGCTTTTCACCTTTTCGAACCCAATGAAGAGCTGCGCGACTCCTTTGCGCGCAGCCAGGCCCTGTATCCCGGGATGCAGGTGACCCTGAATCCCTATGCGGTTTCCGACAAGCCCGGAACCTTGCAGATTCATTTTCAGCCCGGACATCTGGGCATGTCCCATGTGGTGCCGGAAGGCGGCGTGAGCATCCGCGCCATCCGGCTGGATGATTATCTCGCGGAGAAATCCATTGACTCGGTCGAGTTGATGAAGATCGATATCGAAGGCTTTGAGCTGGCGGGATTGAAGGGCGCGGATGCCGCGCTTGGCAGGCAGGCCATCAAGGCGATCTATTTCGAATATTGCGAAAAGTGGCTGCGACGCCACCATCCGCCCGCCGAGCTTCTGGAGTATCTCAAAAGCCGCGGCTATGAGCCGTGCCTGGTGCGCGAATGCGATCTGGCGCAGCGGGGAGCCAGCCATCGGTTGCGTGACGATATCGCGGGGGCCGGGCTTCTGCTGCGGCCCCTGGGCGGCACGCC
>JAZKDV010000040.1:2776-6535 GCA_040387395.1 Pseudomonadota bacterium
AGCATCTGGTTGCCATTTAAGCGGTCTTAAGGCGCCTATTTCGCGGTTGCATCCCCAAATAATCGTGGACCGGCCCGGGATTTCACGGTCATCTAGCCCGCCCAACAGGAGCGCCCTTCGTGAAAATGTCTTTCCGCTGGTTTGGCGATAGCGATCCGGTGTCGCTCGCCTATATCCGCCAGATTCCCGGCATGCACGGCATCGTATCGGCCATCTATGACGTGCCGGTGGGCGAAGTCTGGCCGATGGACCGGATACTGGATCTCAAGGCCAAGGTGGAAGCGCACGGCCTGGCGCTGGACGTGATCGAGTCCGTTCCCGTCCATGAAGACATCAAGCTGGGCAAGCCCAGCCGCGACGGGCTGATCGCCAATTACCAGCAGACCATCCGCAACCTGGGCAAGGCCGATATCAAAGTCATCTGCTACAATTTCATGCCGGTGTTCGACTGGACCCGCACCAGCCTCGCCAAGGTGCTGCCCGACGGTTCCACCACGCTGACCTTCAGCACGAAGGAAGTGGACGCCATCGACATCAGCAAGGGCATCTCGCTGCCCGGCTGGGATTCCAGCTACAAGCCGGAAGAGCTCAAGGCCCTGCTGGACGAATACAGCAGGATCGACGCGGAAAAGCTCTGGGAGCATCTGTCCTATTTCCTCAAGGCCATCGTGCCGGTGGCGCAGGAAAGCGGCTTGCGCATGGCGATCCATCCCGACGATCCGCCGCGCCCGATCTTCGGCCTGCCGCGCATCGTCAAGAACCGCGACGATCTCGAGCGGCTGCTGCGCATTGTCGACAGTCCGGCCAATGGGTTGACGCTATGCTCCGGTTCGCTGGGCGCGGGTCCTGAGAATAATGTCGAAGCCCTGGTGCGCGAGTTCGGCGGCCAGGGGCGCATCCACTTCGCGCACTTGCGCAACGTCAAGGTCAATGCCGCCGGCGATTTCGAGGAGACCGCGCACAAGTCCGACTGCGGCTCGCTGGACATGGCCGCGATCGTCAAGGCCTATCACGATGTCGGTTTCGAGGGGTATGCGCGTCCCGACCATGGCCGCATGATCTGGGGCGAAAAGGGCAAGCCGGGTTATGGCCTGTACGACCGGGCGCTTGGCGCAGTCTATCTCAACGGCCTGTGGGAAGCGATCCAGAAATTCGCGCCCGCGCGCGCCTAGGCCAGGGCTTTCATCCAGCCCAATCCGGCCAGCGTGCCGTTCGCCGGATTGTATTCGCAGCCGATGTGCCCGGCATAGTTCAGCCGTTCGATGGTCTGGAACACGCGCCGGTCGTCCAGTTCGCCGCTCATCGGCTCCTGGCGCAAGGGCGCGGAGGACACCTGGATATGGCCGGTGATGGGCATCAGGGCTTCAAGCCCGCGCGTGACATCGCCGTGAATGATCTGGCGGTGATAGATGTCGAACTGCAGTTTCAGGTTCGGACGCTTCAGTTTCTCGATCAGCCGCGCCGCAAGATCGAAATCGCTCATCAGGTAACCGGGCACGTCGCGGTTGTTGATCGGCTCCAGCAGGATGTCGATGCCGTGCGCCGCGGCGGCGTCGCAGGCACAGGCAACCGCATCCCGATAGGCTGCCAGCGCGGCATCTCCCGATCCGATGCCCGACATCAGGTGCAGCCGCGGCGTGCCGCTGGCGCGGGCATAGGTGAGAGCGGTTTCGACCGAGGCCCGGAATTCCTCCCGCCGTCCGGCCAGGCAGGCGGTGCCTTTCTCACCTGCCGCCCAGTCGCCCGGCGGCATATTGAACAGGACCTGCTGGAGACCGTGGCGCGACAGCAGCCGGGCGATCTCGTCCGCGGGAAGCTCGTAGGGGAACAGATATTCCACCGCGCGGAAGCCCGCATCGGCGGCGGCGGCGAAACGGTCCGGGAAGGGCCATTCCTTGAACATCCAGGACAGGTTGGCGGCGAATTTCAGCGGCATGGTCGTTTTCGTATGACTTTGTTGGATCCGGCCGACTTTCTGTCATGCCGCACGTTCGCATCTGCACAAAAAACCGCCCCTGCGCAAAAGCGATAGACTCTGCTTATACAGGCAGCCAACCTGCCGGAAACAAGGAAAGACCTTCGCATGCTGAATTCCAACCGGCGCGAACTCATGGTCGGCGCGGCCGCGCTGTTCGGATCGTCGCTGGTCGCACCCCTGGCCCGTGCGGCGGAAGCGGCGGGGTCCCCGGCGGGTTTCACCGCCTCGCGCCCGCTGTTCACGGAAGACCAGCGCGCCCTTGTCGCGGCGGTGAGCGAACGCATCATTCCCACCACCGATACACCCGGCGCCATCGCCGCCGGTGTTCCCGCTTTCATAGAAATGATGATGGCCGACTGGTACGAGCCCACCGACCGCAATGAATTCATGGCCGGACTGGGCGTCTTGGACGGATATGCGCGGGTGCGTTACGCCAGGCCGCTGCCGCAGCTGAATCCCGAAGCGCAGGACGCGATCCTGACCCTGGCGATGGAAAATGCCGTGCCGGGACTTTCCAATCGCTTCTTCGAACACTGCCGCCAGATGGTGATCCTGGGCTATTACTCTTCCGAGATCGGCTGCAAGCAGGAGCGCGTCTACCTGCCGGTGCCCGGCCGCTATGACGGCGCCTATCCCTATGCCGAAGTCCGGCGCGTCTTCTCCTCCTGATCGAAAAGCACAGCCATGGCGACCTACGATTTTGACGCGATTGTTATCGGTTCCGGAGTCAGCGGCGGCTGGGCCGCCAAGGAGCTGACCGAAAAAGGCATGAAGGTGCTGATGCTGGAGCGCGGCCGCATGGTCGAGCATCAGGACTATCCCACCGAAAGCCTGGGGCCGTGGGAACTGCCCTATCGCGGCACCCTGCCGCCGGCCGAAGTCGAGCGCGATTTTCCCATGGCCAAATGGGGCGGGGCCGCCAACACCGCCCAGACGCATTATTACAGCAACGACCGTCTCAACCCTTTCGACTATGCAGGCTCCAAGCCCTATCGCTGGGTGCGGCCCAACCAGGTCGGCGGCAAGTCGCTGATCTGGGGCCGCGTCTCGCTGCGGTGGAGCAAGATCGATTTCGAAGCCAATGCGCGCGACGGCCATGGCAGTCCCTGGCCGATCACCTATGACGAGATCGCGCCGTGGTATTCCTATGTCGAGAAGGTCGCCGGCATCGCGGGCTCGAAAGAAGGCCTGCCGCAGCTTCCCGACGGCGAATTCCAGCCGCCGCATCCCTTGAACGTGGCCGAGGTGTGGGCGAAGGAGCGGCTGGAAAAAGCCATGCCGGGCCGCAAGCTGATTTCCACCCGCACCGCCAACATGACCGAGGACAAGCCGGAGCAGGGGCGCACGCGCTGCCAGAGCCGCTCGCAATGCGCCCGCGGCTGTTCCTTCGGCGCCTATTTCTCCACTCAGGCGGTGACGCTGCCGATGGCGCGCGCCACCAACAACCTGACCTTGCTGTCCGACCAGGTGGTGACCAATCTTGAATATGATCCCGTTACCAAGCGCGTCACCGGCGTGCGGGCGGTGGACACGGGCACCATGCAGGCGAAGGTCTATCGCTCGCGCATCGTCTTCCTGTGCGCCTCGACCAACGCCTCGGTGCAGATCCTGCTCAATTCCCGCCTGCCGGGCCAGACCAGCAGCTTTGCCGATTCCAGCGGTACGCTGGGTCGCTACATGATGGACCACGCCTTCCGTACTTATACCTGGGGTTCGGTGCCGCAGGGCGAACTTGATCCCTATATCGCCTATGGCCGGCGTCCCAACGGCGTCTATATCCC
>JAZKDV010000041.1:0-30479 GCA_040387395.1 Pseudomonadota bacterium
AGAAGGTGCAGCGCTGGGTTCTGGCCGGCACCGACTATGTCTATCCGCGCACCACGAACAAGATCCTGGAAGCCTATCTGAAGTCCAAGGGGGTGAAGCAGGAAGACATCATGATCAACTACACGCCCTTCGGTCATTCCGATTGGCAGACGATCGTGGCCAACATCAAGAAATTCGGCTCGGCCGGCAAGAAGACGGCGGTGGTCTCGACCATCAACGGCGACGCCAACGTGCCGTTCTACAAGGAGCTGGGCAACCAGGGCATCAAGGCCGAGAATATCCCCGTGGTGGCCTTCTCGGTCGGCGAAGAAGAGCTGGCCGGCATCAACACCAAGCCGCTGATCGGCCACCTGGCCGCCTGGAACTACTTCGAGTCGGTGAAGTCGCCCGGCAACGACGCCTTCATCAAGCAGTGGAAGACCTACACCAAGAACCCCAAGCGCGTCAGCAATGACCCGATGGAAGCCACCTATATCGGCTTTCAGATGTGGGTGAAGGCTGTCGAGAAAGCCAAGTCCACCGATCCGGACAAGGTGATCGCCGCGCTGCCGGGTATCACGGCGCCGAACCTGACAGGCGGCACCTCCACCATGCTGCCGAACCATCACATCACCAAGCCGGTCTTCATCGGCGAAATCCAGGGCAATGGCCAGTTCGACGTCGTGTCGAAGACCGGCCTTGTTCCGGGCGATGCCTGGTCCGATTTCCTGCCGGGCTCCAAGGATCTGACCGCCGACTGGGCGAAGCTGAAATGCGGCAACTACAACACCAAGACCAAGCAGTGCCTCGGTCTGAAAGCGATGCACTAGCTTGCGGGCAGGACCGGCCAGTCCTCTCTAATGGCCGATCTGGGATGGTGAGCGCGCTGGCAGGGCGCGCTCACCGCCTCCCCGTCAAAAAAACAAGAACAACAGGACGGCACCGGATCGTGCGCAAATTCAGAACTGCCATTTTTGCCTTCCTCATTGCGGCCCTGGCGGCGGGCCTTGCGCCCCGCGCTTTCGCGGCCGAACCCCTGGCGGCGCTGCTGGCGCAACTGATCGATGCCGATTACGACCAGAAAGCCGGGATCGCCACCAAGCTGGCGGCGTCCGGTTCTCCCCGCGCCACCGCTATCCTTCAGGCAATGATCGAAGGCACGCTGAATTCCACCCCGCAGAAGCGGGTGGTGATCGATCCCGTAGACAGCGCCCATTCCTATACCGATGCCGCCACCGGCGAGCCCGTTGCGGGTCTGGACCCGGCAAGCCTGGACCGCATCACCGCCAACAACAGCCTGCGCCGCAATCTGCGCGGCATCCTGGCCGGCGTTTCGCTGATGTCGCCCGACGACGCTGTGCGCCGTCAGGCCGCCAACGCCGCTTTCACCTCGCCCGACCCTGACATGCTGGAGGGCATCAACGCCGCCATCGCGCGCGAGAAAATAGCCTCCATCCGCACTGTGCTGGAACAGACCCGCGCCTCCATCCAGTTGCAAAGCGATGAGGCCAGTGAGCAGGACAAGCTCGCGGCCATCGCCGTGATGAAGGCGCGGGGCGACCAGGAAGCGGTGAGCCTTTTGATGGGCGCGGCGTCCAGCCCCAGTCCCAAGGTCGCGCAGCAGGCCCAGGCCGCCGCCGACAGCATCAAGACTTCCCTGAGCTATTGGGAAGCGGCCCAGAACATCTATTACGGCATCTCGCTGGGATCGGTGCTGCTGCTGGCAGCCATTGGCCTGGCCATCACCTTCGGCGTGATGGGCGTGATCAACATGGCCCATGGCGAGATGATCATGCTGGGCGCCTACACCACCTATGTGGTGCAGCAGGTGATTGTCTCATCGGCGCCGGGTCTGATGGAAGTATCGCTGCTGATCGCCATTCCCTGCGCCTTCCTGGTATCGGGCGCCATGGGCGTGGCGATCGAACGGGGCATCATCCGCTTCCTCTATGGCCGCCCGCTGGAAACACTGCTCGCCACCTGGGGCCTGTCGCTGATCCTGCAGCAGGCCATCCGCTCCCTGTTCGGGCCCACCAACAAGGCGGTGATCACCCCGGACTGGATGTCAGGCTCGTTCGACCTGGGCCATCTGGCCATTACCTATTCGCGCCTCAGCATCATCTTCTTCGCCCTGGGTGTCCTGGGTGCGCTTTTGCTGTTTCTCAAGCGTACTCATTTCGGTCTTGAGATGCGCGCCGTCACCCAGAACCGAAAAATGGCCGCCGCCATGGGCGTGCGCACCAACTGGGTGGACGCGCTGACGTTTGGGCTGGGTTCGGGCGTGGCGGGTATTGCCGGCGTGGCGCTGTCGCAGATCGACAATGTCAGCCCCAATCTCGGCCAGACCTACATCATCGACAGTTTCATGGTGGTGGTGTTCGGCGGCGTCGGCAATCTCTGGGGTACGCTGGTGGGCGCCGGTGTGCTGGGCGTGACCAACAAGCTGATCGAACCCTATGCCGGCGCCGTGATCGGCAAGATCCTGATGCTGGTCTTCATCATCCTGTTCATGCAGCGCCGCCCGCGCGGGCTGTTCGCCCTGAAGGGGCGGTCGGTGGAAGCATGATCACCGCGCCACGCATGCAACGCTTCGGCCTTCCGGGCGCGCTTTACGTGGTGCTGGCGGCGCTGGCCGTGCTGGTGCCGCTGCTGAACCTGCTGGTGCCGGAAAGCTGGCCCATCCATGTGTCCACTTTCTCCGTGGCGCTGCTGGGCAAGTATCTGTGCTACGCGCTTCTGGCGTTGGCGCTGGATCTGGTGTGGGGCTATTGCGGCATCCTCAGCCTGGGCCATGGCGCCTTTTTCGCGCTGGGGGGCTATGCCATGGGCATGCACCTGATGCGCCTGATCGGTCCGCGCGGCATGTATGGCGATCCCGTGCTGCCGGATTTCATGGTGTTCCTGAACTGGAAGGAGCTGCCCTGGTACTGGCTCGGCTTCGATTTCTTTCCGTTTGCCATGCTGATGGTGGTGCTGGTGCCGGGGTTGCTCGCCTTCGCGTTCGGCTGGCTGGCTTTCCGCAGCCGTGTCACCGGCGTCTATCTGTCGATCATCACCCAGGCCATGACCTTTGCGCTGATGCTGGCCTTTTTCCGCAACGATATGGGCTTTGGCGGCAATAACGGCCTGACCGACTTCAAGGACATTTTCGGCTTGTCCCTGCAGGGCGAAGGCATGCGCAACGCGCTGTTCGTCGCCACGGTGGCGGCGCTGGCGGCCAGCTTTGCCATCTGCCGCGCCATCGTGACCTCCAAGCTGGGCAAGGTTCTGGTCGCGGTGCGCGATGCCGAAAGCCGCACCCGCTTCATCGGTTACCGGGTGGACAAGTTCAAGCTGTTCGTCTGGACGGTATCGGCTTGCCTGGCGGGCGTTGCGGGCGCGCTCTATGTGCCGCAGGTCGGCATCATCAATCCGGGCGAGTTTGCGCCGGCCGCCTCGATCGAAGCGGTGATCTGGGTAGCGGTGGGCGGCCGCGGCACGCTGGTGGGCGCGGTGCTCGGGGCGGTGCTGGTCAACGGCTTCAAGTCCTGGTTCACCGGCGCCTTCCCGGAAGTGTGGCTGTTCGCGCTGGGCGCGCTGTTCATCGTGGTGACGTTGTTCCTGCCGCGCGGCATCATCGGCACGCTGCTGCATCGCCAGGCGCTGGCCAGGGAAAAGGCAGATGAAGGCCAGAAGAAATTGGAGCAGGCGGGCGCATGACCACCATTCCTATTCCTTCTGGCAATCCCATTCTCTATCTTGATGGCATCAGCGTCAGCTTTGACGGCTTTCGCGCCCTCAATGCTCTGTCCCTCACCATCGACCGGGGCGAAATGCGCGCCATCATCGGTCCCAATGGGGCGGGCAAGACCACCATGATGGATGTCATCACCGGCAAGACCCGCCCGGACGAGGGGCAGGCGGCGTTCGCCGGATCGCATGATCTTCTCACGCTGGACGAAGCCCGGATCGCCAATCTGGGCATTGGGCGCAAGTTCCAGAAGCCGACCGTGTTCGAGAGCCATACGGTGTGGGACAATCTGCTGTTGGCGCTGAAGGCGCCGCGCGATGTCTTTTCGGTGCTGTTCAGCCGGGTTTCGCCGCAGCAGGTGGACAAGATCGAGGAAATCCTCGCCACGGTGCATTTGTCGGATTCCCGCTCCAACCTGGCTGCCAACCTCTCCCATGGCCAGAAGCAATGGCTGGAGATCGGCATGCTGCTGGCCCAGGATCCGCAACTGCTGCTTGTGGATGAGCCGGTCGCCGGCATGACCGATGCCGAGACGGTCAAGACCGCGACGCTGCTGCGCGAGATCAACAAGACGCGCAGCGTGGTGGTGGTCGAGCATGACATGACCTTTGTCCGGGCGCTGGATGTGAAGGTAACGGTGTTGCACGAGGGTTCCGTGCTGGCGGAAGGCCGGCTGGACCATGTCAGCGCCGACGAGCGCGTGATCGAAGTCTATCTGGGGCGCTGAATGCTGACGGTCGAGAAAGTAGACCTGAAATACGGCGCTGCCCAGGTCCTGTGGGGCGTGGACCTGACGGCTGAGCGCGGCAAGGTCACTTGCCTGATGGGCCGCAACGGGGTGGGCAAGACCAGCCTGTTGCGCGGCATTGTCGGCCACCAGGCCATATGCGGCGGCAAGATCCTGTGGGACGGCACGGACATTTCCCGGATGCCGTCTTTCGAACGGGCCCGGCGCGGCATCGCCTATGTGCCGCAGGGGCGCGAGATTTTCCCGCTGCTGACCGTGAAGGAGAACCTGGAATCGGGCTTTTCCGCCATCCAGGGCCGCGGCAAGGGCGTGCAGGACGAGGTGTTCGACCTGTTCCCGGTGCTGAAATCCATGTTGGGACGGCGCGGCGGGGACCTGTCGGGCGGCCAGCAGCAGCAGCTGGCGATCGGGCGCGCCATGGTGACCCGGCCCGCGCTGATGATCCTGGACGAGCCCACCGAGGGCATCCAGCCCTCCATTATCAAGGATATTGGGCGGGCGATTTCCTATTTGCGTGACAAGGGGGAAATCGCGATCCTGCTGGTCGAGCAATATTTCGATTTCGCCCAGGAGCTGGCCGACCAGTTCGCGATTCTTGATCGTGGTCAGGTGGTTGCGTCCGGCAGCCAGGCGCAGATGATGGACCAGAATGTTCGCGCCCACCTCACGGTTTGAAGCAGAAAAGCGGGTTTCCCCGCCGCTTCCGCGTTCGTTCGGCGCCGTGGACCTGGAATTCCGCAACGACGCCGGCATCTCCCGCGCTCATCGCATGTACCAGTCGGGCATGATGCGGGTGCGCTTTCCCAACGTGAAGGGCGCGCCAGAGGCGGTGCTGATCAACACCGCGGGCGGTCTCACCGGTGGCGATTGCGTCACCATGGGCGTGGAGATGGGCGCCGGCACATCGGCCATCGTCACCAGCCAGGCGCATGAAAAGGTCTACAAATCGTCGGGCGGCACGGTCTCGATGATTGCCAGCCTCAGGCTGGGCGCGGGATCGGCGCTGGAATGGCTGCCCCAGCCCACCATCCTGTTCGACCGCGCCATCTTGGCGCGCGAGACCCATGTCGAGCTGGCGGGCGATGCCGCCTTTCTGGGCGTGGAGGCGGTGATCTTCGGCCGCACCGCCATGGGTGAAGCGATGAACAATGGTGCGCTGTCGGATCACTGGAGCATCCGCCGGGACGGGCGGCTGATCCATGCCGACCGCTTCGCGCTGGAAGGCGGGGTTGCCGCCAGCCTGTCGAAAATGTCGGTCCTGGCCGGAAACGCCGCCATGGCCACCATCCGTCATGTCGTCCCCGATGCGGCAGCGAAGCTGGAGATTGTGCGCGAGGCTTTGGGCGAGGACGGTGCGGCCAGCGCCTGGAACGGGCTGCTGCTGGCCCGCATCGTCACGAAAGACGGGTATGGACTAAGCGCCGCGCTGGCGCGGGTGCTGACCTCGCTGCGGGGCAGGCCGCTGCCGCCGGTCTGGAATATATAAGAGAGCAAGAGCCATGATGCTGACCTCCCGGGAGAAGGACAAGTTGCTGATTGCCATGGCGGCGCAGGTGGCCGAGCGCCGCCTGGCGCGGGGCGTCAAGCTGAACTATCCCGAAACCATCGCCCTGATCTGCGATTTCGTGATGGAAGGCGCGCGCGATGGCCGCAGCGTCGCCGACCTGATGGAAGCGGGCGCCCATGTTGTGACCCGTGCGCAGGTCATGGACGGCATTGCCGAGATGATCGCTGATGTGCAGGTCGAAGCCACATTTCCGGACGGCGTGAAGCTGGTCACCGTCCACAATCCCATTCGCTAACGAGGCCCAAGATGAAAAAGACAGTCCTGATCGCCGCCGGCCTGTTCCTGCTGCCGACGGCCGCCTTGGCCCATCCCTCGCTGACCCATCATGTCCATGGCTTCATGGCCGGTGTGTCGCATCCCTTGACCGGGCTGGATCACCTGCTCGCCATGTTGTCGGTGGGATTATGGGCCAGCCAGAAAGGCGGTCGCGCCCTGTGGATCTGGCCCGCCGCTTTCGTCATCGCCCTGATTGCCGGCGGCGCCATGGGCATGGCGGGCATTGCTCTGCCGCTGGTGGAGCCGGCGATCATCGCTTCGCTGCTGGTGCTGGGCGTGGCCATCGCCGCCACACTGATGCTGCCCACCGCGGCGGGTGTCGCTGTCATCGCGCTGTTCGGCCTGTTTCACGGCAACGCGCACGGGCTGGAGGCGCCCGTCGGCGGCGCGGGCCCGTACGCGCTGGGCTTTGTCCTCTCCACCGTCACCTTGCATGTCATGGGTCTGGCGCTGGGCCTGTCGGCGCAAAGGATGCAGCGCCCTGTCATGGTCCGCGCCGGGGCGGTGCTGATTGCCGCCACGAGCCTTGTCATGGCCTTCGCATGATCCCGGGCGAACTCATCCCCGCCGACGGCGAGATCGTTCTGAACGCCGACCTGCCGGTGACCACCATTCGTGTCGCCAACAAGGGTGACCGCCCTGTGCAGGTCGGCTCGCACTATCATTTCCAAGAAGCCAACAGTTTGCTGGAATTCGACCGCGACAAGGCGCGCGGCATGCGGCTGGATATTCCGGCCGGCAGCGCCGTGCGCTTCGAGCCGGGGCAGGCGCGGGATGTGAACCTGGTGCCGTTTGGGGGCTCGCGCATCGTCTACGGCTTCCAGCAAAAGATCATGGGGAAACTCTGATGGCTTTCCGGATCGCCCGCAGCGCCTATGCCGACATGTTCGGTCTTACCACCGGCGACCGGCTGCGGCTGGCCGATACCGACCTGATCGTGGAGGTGGAGAAGGATTTCACCCTGTATGGCGAGGAAGTGAAGTTCGGCGGCGGCAAGGTGATCCGCGACGGCATGGGCCAAAGCCAGGTCAGCCGCGCCGGCGGCGCGGTGGACACCGTCATCACCAACGCGCTGATCATCGATCACTGGGGCATCGTGAAGGCCGATATCGGCCTGAAGGACGGTCGCATCGCCGCCATCGGCAAGGCGGGCAATCCCGATGTGCAGCCCGGCGTCACCATCATCATCGGTCCGGGCACCGAGGTGATTGCAGGCGAGGGCAAGATCGTCACCGCCGGCGGGCTGGATGCTCACATACATTATATATGTCCCCAGCAGATCGAGGAGGCGCTGAATTCCGGTGTCACCACCATGCTGGGCGGCGGTACGGGACCTGCCACCGGTACCAACGCCACCACCTGCACGCCAGGCCCCTGGCATCTGGCGCGGATGATCCAGGCCGCTGACGGCTTTCCCATGAATCTGTGCTTCACCGGCAAGGGCAATGCCTCGTGTCCCGAAGCGCTGATCGAGCAGATCGAAGCGGGGGCCTGCGGCCTGAAGCTGCATGAAGACTGGGGCACCACGCCCGCCGCGATCGATTGCTGTCTGACCGTGGCCGACGAATACGACGTGCAGGTGATGATCCACACCGACACGCTCAACGAAAGCGGCTTTGTCGAGGACACCATCGCCGCCTTCAAGGGCCGCACCATCCACGCCTATCACACCGAGGGCGCGGGCGGCGGCCATGCGCCGGACATCATGAAGGTGTGCAGCCTGCCCAACGTGATCCCGTCTTCGACCAATCCGACGCGTCCCTTCACGGTCAACACGCTGGACGAACATCTGGACATGCTGATGGTGTGCCATCATCTCGATCCGTCCATTCCCGAAGATGTCGCCTTCGCGGAAAGCCGCATCCGGCGCGAAACCATCGCGGCTGAGGATATCCTGCACGATCTGGGCGCTTTCTCGATCATCTCGTCGGACAGCCAGGCCATGGGCCGGGTGGGCGAAGTGCTGATCCGCACCTGGCAGACCGCCGACAAGATGAAGAAGCAGCGCGGCCGCCTCCCGGAAGAAACCGGCGAGAACGACAATGTACGGGTCAAGCGCTACATCGCCAAATACACCATCAACCCGGCTATTGCGCAGGGGCTTTCCGCCCATGTCGGCTCGCTCGAAGTGGGCAAGCGCGCCGATCTCGTGGTGTGGTCGCCCGCTTTTTTCGGCGTGAAGCCCGATCTGGTGGTGCTGGGCGGCACCATTGCGGCGGCGGCGATGGGCGATCCCAATGCTTCCATTCCCACGCCTCAGCCGGTGCATTACCGCCCCATGTTCGGGGCGTTCGGAAAGTCGCTGGGACAAGGCAGCGTTACATTCGTGTCGCAGGCGGCCGCGGGCAATGGCCTGCGCGAGCGGCTGGGTGTATCCAAGGCGCTGGTCGGCGTGTCCAACACCCGCGCCATCGGCAAGGCTTCGATGATTCACAATACCCTGATGCCCAACATCACGATCGATCCGGAAACCTATGAGGTGCGCGTAGACGGCGCGATTATCACCTGCGAACCGGCCAGCGTGCTGCCCATGGCGCAGCGTTACTTCCTGTACTGACATGCACACCGCCACCGCCATCGTCCAGCAGCCCAAGGGCCCCTTCCTCGACGAAGTGGTGCTGGACTATGACCATCGCCATCGCCGCCGCATCGTGCTGAAGGGCGAGGGCGGGCATCAGTTCCTGCTCGATCTGGGACAAGTGCCGGATTTGCGCGATGGCGACGGCATCGTGCTGGACAATGGCGGGACGGTATTGGTGCGGGCCGCGCCGGAAGCGCTGCTGGAAATCCACGCCCATGACGCCATACACATGGCGCGTATCGCCTGGCATATCGGCAATCGCCATCTGGCGGCGGAGATCGGCGATCACAGCATCCGCATCCGCGCCGACCATGTGATCGCCCAGATGGTCGAAGGCCTGGGCGGCCATGTCCACGAGATCGAGGCGCCCTTCAATCCGGAAGGCGGCGCCTATGGCGGGCCGGCACCGGCGCATGAGCATGCCCATATCGATGGCCACTCCCATGGATAGCGCCGCGCTCTATCGCCTGATGGTCTGGCTGTCGCCGTCTTATCCGGTTGGTTCCTTTTCCTATTCCCATGGCATTGAATGGCTGGTGGAAACCGGCGCTGTTCATGACAAGGACACGCTGGTTGCCTGGATTGCGGATCTTCTGGTTCTGGGCAGCGGCCGCAACGACGCCATCCTGTTTGCCGAAAGCTGGCGCGCGGGCGCCAAGCCCGACGAACTGGCCCGCATCGCGGAAACTGCCAGCGCCTTTGCCGGCAGTGCCGAGCGCGCGCTGGAAACCGAAATGCAGGGCGATGCTTTCCGTGAAGTCACCTGCCGCACCTGGACCTCGCCCGCGCTGGACCGCTTGGCGGCGCGTTATCCTCATCCCATCTGTTATCCGGTGGCGGTGGGCGTGGCCGCTGCCGATCACGGCATCGCGCTGGCGCCGGCGTTGCGCGCCTATTGCCATGCCTTCGCCGCCAACCTGGTGTCGGCGGGCGTGCGGCTGGTTCCGCTGGGTCACACCGACGGCCAGCGCGCGCTACAGGCACTGGAAGGCGCCGTGGAAAAGGCGGCGGCCATTGGCGAAGCGAAGGATTTGTCCAGCCTCTCCAGCATCACCATCATGGCGGATTTGGCCGCCATGCGTCACGAAACCCAATACACAAGGCTGTTTCGCTCATGAGCATCCATGGACCTTTGCGCGTCGGCATTGGCGGCCCGGTCGGTTCGGGCAAGACGGCGCTGATGGAAAATCTCTGCAAGCTGTTTCGCGACCGCTATGACATCTGCGCCATCACCAACGACATCTATACCAAGGAAGACGCGCTGATCCTGACCCGCGCCGGCGCGCTGCCGGAAGAACGGATCATGGGGGTGGAGACCGGCGGCTGCCCGCACACCGCGATCCGCGAAGACGCCTCGATCAACCTGGCGGCGGTGACCAAGATGCGCGAACGCTTCCCCAAGCTGGACCTGATCCTGATTGAATCGGGCGGCGACAATCTGGCCGCGACGTTCAGTCCCGAGCTGGCCGATGTGATCATCTATGTGATCGATGTTTCCGGCGGCGAGAAAATCCCGCGCAAGGGCGGTCCCGGCATCACCCGTTCGGACTTCCTGGTGATCAACAAGACCGACTTGGCGCCCATGGTGGGCGCGTCTCTGGACGTCATGGACGCGGACACCCGCAAGATGCGCGGTGTCCGGCCTTACGGTTTCACAAACATGAAGACGGGCGCCGGGGTGGATGTCGTTGCCAATTTCATTGTCGAAAAAGGCGGACTATCGATAGCGTCGGCACGCTAGCCGTCCGGGCGGGCTTGGACCTAAGTCCAATTTAGCCATCGGTGTACACCGATCCAATGGTGGGATGCCGACGCATCTCCCTTTCAGCGTGCTTCGCTTGGCGGTTTTCACCGTCCTGCTGCTGACCGCCGCCGCTGCCCAGGCCCAACCTGGCGCCACCCAAGGCGAAAGTAACGCCGATCTGGCGAAGAAGCTGTCCAACCCGGTATCCGAACTGGTCAGCCTTCCGTTCGAGTTCAACTATGACTGCTGCTATGGCTCCAGGGACGCCAGCCGGACGGCATTGAACATCCAGCCGGTGATGCCTTTCGCGATCAATACCGACTGGAACCTGATCGTCCGCACCATCGTGCCGGTTATCCAGCAAGGCGCGGCGGAGGCTGGAACCGGCGATCATTTCGGGCTGGGCGATACCACGCAAAGCTTCTTCCTTTCCCCCGGCGCCGGACTGGGCGGCTGGCTCGCTGTTTCAGGACGCCGGGCGCTTGCGTGGCGCGCTGCCCAATCCCGTGCCCTTTGCCAGCCGGCTGCGCAGCACCGAGTAGTTGGGCGCGACCATCGGATAGTCTCTCGGCAAGCCCCACCGGTCCGCATACTGGTCCAATGAGAGTCCATGCGCGGCGTGCAGGTGGCGCTTGAGGGATTTCATTCTTTTCCCATCCTCGAGGCAAACCAGGTAGTTGGGCTGGACCGAGCGGGCGACCGGTACCGCCGGGTGGCCTGGAGACTTGGCGGCGTCAGGGTGGCCGCCGCGCAAGACATGCCGGCAAAGCGCATTATGGACCGCTTCGATCAGATGGGGCAGTTGATCAGCCGCGACCTTGTTGCAGCCAATATAGGCCGTCACGATCTGGGTCACGTAATGGGCGATATCCATTCGGAGTTTTGCTTCTTACTATCACTCGACGTGTCGGCATGGGGAAATATCCAGCGCGGCCCTGTCGGCCTTCGCCGCAACGCGCGCGCTGGTTATTCCCCGTCCGGCGTCATCCAGAAATGACTGCGTGCCCCCACGATCCATGGTAATTCTTGTTCCGTTTGCGATGGTGCAAAACCGCAAAAAAAACGACCAGATACTCAAAATGGGTAAGCGCCCAGACATCGGCAGCGGCAAACAGAAGCGAGCCGTCATTGGCTATGATCGACGGCTGACGAAAGCTGCACTCGCTGCTGCCAAGCTGACGCCGCGATGCCAGCAATTCGTGGACGTTTGGCTTTCCGGATGGGAAGGCGACAAGCTTCCCAGCCAGAAGAGCCTGCCCACCAGCCGATTTAAGAAACAGGGCAGACTGACCATGTGTGCGGTCATAGGCTCCGACCCTACACGCAGGATTACCCATTTTGGATCCGACCTGGCCAGAATCATGCGGGCAAAGCTGCTCGGCGTGGATTGGATGGCGCTGGCGAGCAAGAGCGACATACAGGAGAAATTGCGGCGCTCCGACAGCATCGCGGACGGAGCAATTTTCAGGACGGTGCGAAATGTCGATTTGGCCACGGGCGGGAAGTATATTTTCGAGACGGTGACTGTTCCCTACCGGCCCGATCCGCAAGGCGTTGTCGAAGTGGCGACCTTTTTTGACTGGAATCCGTCAAACAAGAAAGCGGTGATGACCGGGTTGAATGAAATTCTTCGCGCCCCCGAGCGCGCCGAGTTCATTACTATTGCCAAGAAAAAGGCTGCGCAGCCGCGGGGCCGGTTGGCGCCCGAACATGTCAAGATCGTATCGCGCGCCGCGGTCCGCATGATCCTGTCGTTTACCGCGGACATGCTGAAGGATGTGCCGTCTTCCCGGCTCGACCCGCTGGACTATCTCATAGCGCTCGCCATCGGGGGGGCGAATGTTGCCCATATCGAAGACGATACGGCCGTCAGCAAACGCTATGCCTCCGACATCGAGCCGGCCTGGATGCGGCGGGGCATCAGCAGGGCGGCCATCGCCCGCGCCACCCGTATCCCGCTGGAGACAGTGCGGCGGCGCGTGAACAAGCTCGTACAGAGCAAGGTCCTGATCGAGCGCAAGGATGGGCTGGTTCTGTCTCCCAACGATCCGTTCAACTTGTCCGCGCGTCTGGACGCCATGGAAAGCACCGCGTCACTGGTGCAGGACATGTTCCTGGAGCTCCAGGCAAAGGGTGTCCGGCTCGGCACGGCGGCCGAGGGCCGGAAAGGGCTTGATCGGCTGTAAACTGGCCCAAAACCGCCTATTTCGCGCGGTCACAGTCCTGCCATGGAACACTTAGGCCTCTTCGCAGTTTCCTCTTCGGAAGGGTATTCCTTGGAACCTCCTTAGGGGGTTTCCGAACGTTTTCCTTGGGAGAGGATCAATGAAGAACTCTATGAAAATCTTGCTGGCCGCTACTGCCATTGCCAGTGCCGGACTGTTTGCGACCGCGCCGGCTTCGGCCCAAGCCGGCTTCTCCTTCCGCGCGGGCGATGTCTCCATCGCTTTCTCGGACGGCTATTATGACCATCGCAACCGTTGGCATTCCTGGCGCGATCAGCGCCAGCACGCCTGGTATCGCGCCAACTATCGCAACAACTACCGCAACTGGGAAAACTATCGCGGCTGGCGCCGTGACAGCGACCGCGACGGTATCCCCAACCGCGTCGATCGCGACCGGGACAATGACGGCACGCCGAACCGGTATGACCGTCGTCCGAACAATCCCTATCGCGATTAACAGCCTGATCGCTTGAAACGACCCCGCGGGAGAGATTCCGCGGGGTTTTTCTTTGTCACTTGCGCTTGGCGCGTCCCTTGGCCCGGGACAAAGCGAGCAATGCCTTGAGGTCGGCGGCGACACTGCGCGTGGCGTTGCGTTCGATGCGGCGATAGCAGGCCAGCAGCGTCTTTCCCAGCGCGGTCAGCTTTGCACCGCCGCCTGTCTTGCCGCCGATGCTGGTGATGACAACCGGCCCACCGAAGGTATCTTCCATGTTCTTGAGCAATAGCCAGGCCTTGCGATAGCTCATGGTCATTTCGCCGGCCGCCTTGCGAATGGAGCCTTGGGCCGCGACCCCTTCCAGCAATTGCACCATGCCCGGCCCCAGGCCGTGATGCGGCGGATCGAGATAAATGCGGATGGAGAGGCGGGCCATGACGGCAGATTGGCCCAGGAGCGGCGGGCAGGTAAAGCTTTGTCAGGGCGCCGCGCTGAAATGCCCGGACGGTGGAAGCGGCAGAGACGGCAGTCCGCCCCCGATTTTTTCCAGATCGGCGGGCGTGTTGATGTTCGCCAGTGCATCCGACTCGAACTGGGCATGGGCAACGCGAAACGCGCCCAGCCACTGGTGAAGCCCGCGCGTGCTGGTTTCCATCAGGTCATGCTCCAGCCGTTCCGCAAGGTCCACCGGCCACAGGCCGATGGTGGGATGGGTGCCCAGCGGGCAACTGGCGATGGCGATGTCGGCGCGTTCGTCCGCCAGGCTGTTTGACAGCTTCGCCACCAGGTCGGCCGGCAGGAACGGCACATCGCTCGCCACGCTGAGGAGATAGGCAGAGTGGGGATGGCGGCGACGCGACCAGCGCATGCCGGTCAGAAGGCCGGCCAGCGGGCCCTGAAAGCCGACAATGACATCGGGCAGGACTTCGGTCTCGAAGCGCAGGAACGGCGCCGGATCGCTGTTGGTGTTGATGAGGATGTCACGGCTTTGCGGTGTAATCGCCGCGACGATATGGGCGATCAGCGACTTGCCGTTCACCGGCAGCAGGCACTTGTCCCCGCCGCCCATGCGCGAGGAGCGTCCACCCGCCAGGATGACGGCAGCCGGCTTCATGCCTGCACCCGCCAGGCTTCACAGATGGCCTTGACCATCGGCTTGAGGTGGAAGCTGGTCCCGGGCCGTACCACGCTGGCAAGGCCGCGCGCCGCCAGGGCGCCTTCCATCACCGGGCCGATCGCGGCGATGGATACGCGCGCCAGGCCCTTGTCCAATTCCGTTTCCAGCCCGAATTCCTGCGCCACGGCGAACAGGCGCTCGATCTGCGGCGTCGAGGTAAAGGCGATCATGTCAATTTTCCCGGCGGCGAGATCGCCGATGGTCTGGGCGACCTGGCTGGATTCCGTCTGGGTCATGTAGCGATAGGGCGTGACCGGCAGGACGGTCGCCCCACGCTGGCGCAGTTTTTCCACCAGCGGCAGCGCCCCGTCGCCGGGATAGAGCTGGACGCCGATATGGCATCCTTCCAGATTTTCCTTTTCCAGGATTTCGAAAACCCCTTGCGATGTCGGTGTCGCCGCGCTGAGGGAGGGAACCAGGCCGATCTCGCGCAGTGCCCGCGCCGGCTTGGGTCCGCGCGTGACGGTCTGCGTGATCTTCAGCGCGTCGAGGAATTCCGGCTGGCGCGGGCCGCTGATAGCCAGAAGCTTGCGCAGCCCTTCGCCGGTCAGCAGCACGGTATAGTCGAAGGGCGCCCGGATCATCTGGCCGATCCAGTCTTCGGCGGCGGTGGTGTCCTCGAGATCGGCGATCTGCACCAGCGGGCAGCGCAAGGCCCGCGCGCCTTGCGCTTCCAGCATGCCGGCGAACAGGTCCAGTTCGCGGCTTTCCGGCACCAGGATTCTCAGACCGTCCAGCGCGCCCATGATCTATTCCGCCGCGTTCAGCACGGGTGCGTCCCGCAGCAGTTTCTTTAATTCGGGAATGCAGGAGCCGCAATTGGTCCCGGCTTTCAGCCGCGCGCCGATCTGGGCCGGCGTGGTCAGCCCGTCGCTGCGGATCGCGGCGGCGATCTGGTCCTGGCTGACGGAGAAGCAGGAACAGACAATCTTGGCGGCCGCGCCCGCGCGCGCGCCGGTGCCGGCCAGAAGGGAAATGCGCTCCATGGGCGTGATGGTCTTGCCCAGAAGCGATTTTGCCTGCTCCACGCCGGGAAAATCCGCGCCCGGCGGCCCGAAGAAAATGCAGGCCGCCAGCTCGCCATGCAGGATGCCGGCATAGCGGAACATCGCCTTGCGCGGATCGGAATAGGAGACAAGCTCGGCCTCGGCCGGAATGCGCAGCAGGCGCCGCAGCACGCCTTCGGAATGCACTTCGCGCTCCAGCGGATTCCACCCCGCCAGTTCGAAGGCAAAGCCGGTGGCAGTCTGGGCCTTGGCCCACCACAAGGATTCGCTGAGCTCCGGCTCGCCGCCGGTGAGGCGGAAAAGATGGCCGCGCCAGGCTTCATGCACGGCATTGATGCGCACGCGGGTGCCCTTGAGATCGGGCTGTCCCGACACCGGATCGGTCTTGGCATGCACCAGCCGGTCGATCGGGCCCGAGGAAGTGAACTGGTCGGTCCAGTGCATGGGCGCGAAGACATCGCCGGGCCGCACGCCTTCATCCAGCGAGGCGCGCATCACCACCGCGCCATGATCGCTTTCGATACGCGCCAAGCCCTTGTCGACAAGGCCGCGGGCGGCGGCGTCACGCGGATGCAGCGCGATGCTGGGGCTGGAAATATGCGTCATCAGGTGCGGTACCCGCCCGGTGCGGGTCATGGTGTGCCACTGGTCGCGTATCCGTCCGGTGTTGAGGGTAAGGGTATCGTCCGACAGTGTTTCATCGGCGGGCAATTGCAGCGGCACCATGCGGGCGCGCTTGTCAGGGGTGGAAAACCCGCCGCGCGCGAACAGGCGCGGGCCGGTGGGCCCGCCGCCATGCCGGGGCACCGGCCATTGCACGGGCGACAGGTCGTCATAGGCGCCGTCGCCCATGTCGGCCAGGCCGCCCAGGTTGAAGACCCGCGCGCCGGTATTCTCGAAAGCTGACAGTGCGGCATGCTCGCGGAAAATATCCGCCGGTCCCGGATAGCTGAACGCCCGGTCCCATCCCATGCGCCGGCCGACTTCAGCGAACATCCACCAGTCGGGCCGCGCCTGGCCGGGTGCCGCGCGGAAGGCGCGCTGGCGCGAGATGCAGCGCTCGGAATTGGTGACGGTGCCGTCTTTCTCGGCCCAGCTGGCGGCGGGCAAAACGATATGGGCCAGGGCGGTGGTGTCGGTGGGCCAGGCATCGGCTACGATCACCAGCGGGCACTTCTGCAGCGCCTCGCGCACCTTGTCAGCGCGCGGCATGGAGGCGGCAGGATTGGTGGCGGCGATCCACACCGCCTTGACCCGGCCATCCAGCACCGCATCGAACAGGTCCACCGCCTTCAGTCCCGGACCCGGCGCCATTTTCGGCGACTGCCAGAAGCGGCCGACCCGGTCCACATCCGCCGGCGTGAAAGCCATGTGCGCCGCCAGCTGGTTGGCCAGGCCACCGACTTCGCGCCCGCCCATGGCATTGGGCTGGCCGGTCAGGGAAAAGGGGCCCATGCCCGGACGCCCGATGCGCGCGGTGGCCAAATGGCAGTTCAGGATGGCGTTGACCTTGTCGGTGCCGCTGGAGGACTGGTTTACGCCCTGGGAATAAAGCGTCACCACCCGCTCGGTGGCGGCGAACATTTCATAGAAGGCGCGGACATCCTCGAGCTTCAGATCGGCAGCGGCGGCGACAAAGGCGATGGATGGCGCGGCGGCGCGCGCGGCTTCCAGCGTTTCCTCGAAGCCGCTGACATGCTGTTCGATCCAGCCGCTGTCCAGCCGGTCATGATTGGCGAGATAGACCAGCAGCCCGCTCCACAACACGACATCGGCGCCGGGCGCCAGCGCCAGATGCAGATCGGCGGTCTCGGCGGTGGCGGTGCGGCGCGGATCGATGGTGATGACCTTGGTGCCGCGCTTTTCGCGGGCCGCCATCAACCGCTGGTACAGGACCGGATGGCACCAGGCCATGTTGCTGCCGACCTGGATCACCAGATCGGCTTCCTCCAGATCGTCATAGCAGCCGGGAACCACGTCTTCGCCGAAGGCCCGCACATGGCCCGCCACCGACGAGGACATGCAGAGGCGCGAATTGGTGTCGATATTGCCCGAACCGATGAAACCCTTCATCAGCTTGTTGGCGACGTAATAGTCTTCGGTCAGGAACTGGCCCGAGACATAAAAGGCGATGGCGTCCGGGCCATGCTCGGCGCGGATGCGCGAAAATTCCGCCGCGATATGGCCCAGCGCCTGGTCCCAGCTCGCCTCCTGGCCATGCATCATGGGCACGGTCAGGCGCTCGGGCAGGTCGAGCGTGTCTTTCAGCGCTGCGCCCTTGGAGCACAGCCGGCCGAAATTGGCGGGATGCGCGGCATCGCCCTGCGGGACGCCATCAACGACTTTGACCCCGCAACCGACACCACAATAAGGGCAGGTGGTGCGTGTCACCCGCACTTCCGTTCAATCGTGGGGCGTTCCAGAACCGGACGTTCCACCAGAAGCCCGACATAGACTTCGCCATTCACCAGCTTGACCGGGATGGTTTCGGTACGGCCTTCATCGGGTTCGGCGGCGAGGCCGGTATCCAGGCCGATCACCCAATTGTGCAGCGGGCAGGTGACGCTGTTGCCCGAAACGATGCCTTCCGACAGGGGCCCCTGCTTGTGGGGGCATTCATCCACCAGCGCGAAGATCTTGTCCTCGCCGGTGCGGAACACCGCAATCGGCTTGCCGCCGGAGCCGAAACACAGGCGGCGCGAGCCGCGCACCGGGATGTTGGCCAGCGGGCCGATTTTCTTCCAGGTAAGGGCTTCAAGCATCCGCCAGCTCCGGCAGTTTGGCGAACTCATGGGCATCAATGCCGCCCGCGCGCTCGGCCCAGGGGTCGTCCTGTGCGAACTTCTGGGAATAGACGAAGCGGGCGTTCAGGGCGCGGCGGCCTTCATTGTCCTCAACCAGGCGCTTTTTCACATAGTCGATGCCGACGCGTGCAATCCAGGGCGCGGTGCGCTCCAGGTAATGGGCCTCCTCGCGATAGATCTGCATGAAGGCGCCGGCATATTCCATCACCTCGTCTTCCGAGGCGACCCGCACCAAAGGATCGGTGACGCGTACATCGATGCCGCCATTGCCGCCCACCAGGATGTCATAACCGGCTTCGACGCAAACCACGCCCATGTCCTTGATGGTGGCTTCGGCGCAGTTGCGCGGGCAGCCCGACACCGCGAACTTCACCTTGTGCGGCGTCCAGGAGCCCCAGCAGAATTTTTCCAGCTTGATGCCCAGGCCGGTGGAATCCTGGGTGCCGAAGCGGCACCACTCGCTGCCGACGCAGGTCTTCACGGTGCGCAGGCCCTTGGCATAGGCATGGCCGGAGACCAGCCCCGCCTTGTTCAGGTCACCCCAGACGGCCGGCAGGTCTTCCTTCTTCACGCCCAAAAGATCGATGCGCTGGCCGCCCGTCACCTTGACGGTGGGGATGTTGAACTTCTCCGCCACCGAGGCGATGGCATGCAGTTCGGACGGGGTGGTGACGCCGCCCCACATGCGCGGCACCACGCTGTAGGTGCCGTCCTTCTGGATGTTGGCGTGGACGCGCTCATTGATGAAGCGCGAGCGCGAATCGTCCACATACTCACCGGGCCAGGCGCAGAGCAGGTAGTAATTCAGCGCCGGGCGGCACTTGTGACAGCCTTCCGCCTTCTTCCAGTTGAAGGCTGCACGCACCGCGCCCATGGTCTTGAGGCCCTGCGCCAGGATCGCCTGGCGCACTTCGTCATGTCCGGCGGTGGCGCAATCGCAGATCGACGGGGCTTTCTTTTCCACCGCGCCGCCCAGCGTGTCGGCCAGGATGGCTTCGACCAGGCCGGTGCACTGGCCGCAGGACGCCGACGCCTTGGTGTGCGAACGGACCTGCGACAGCGAGCACAGGCTTTTTTCGCGGATGGCGCAGACGATCGATCCCTTGGAAACGCCGTTGCAGCCGCAAACCTGCGCATCGTCGGGCATGGAGGCGATGTCGGGTCCGGTCTTGCCGGCGGGCAGGCTTTCGGCGAAGGCGCGGCCGAACACCAGCTTGTCGCGGATTTCCGAAATGTCGCTCTTGTCGCGGATCAGGCCCAGGTACCACTGGCCGTCCGCGACATCGCCATACATCACCGCGCCGACCAGCTTACCGTCGCGCACCACGATCTTCTTGTACAATCCGCGATTGTCGTCGCGCAGGGTGATCTCGTCGTCGCTTTCACCTTCGGCCATCAGGGCACCGGCGGAGAAGACGTCCACGCCGGTGATCTTCAGGCTGGTGGACAGAGCGCGGCTGGTGAACAGCGCGCTTTCATCGCCCGTCAGGCGCGCGGCGCAGACCTTGGCCTGGTCCCAGATCGGCGCGACCAGCCCGAACACCGAGCCGCGATGCTCGACGCACTCGCCAACCGCGAAAATGTCGGCGTCGGTGGTGCGCATGTCATCGGTGACGACGATGCCGCGATTGACGTCCAGATCGGCCGCCTTGGCCAGGTCGATATTGGGACGGATGCCGATGGCCAGCACCACCAGGTCGGCGGGAATGAAGCGGCCGTCGGCCAGCTGCACGCCTTCGACCCGTTCGGTGCCGGTGATCTCCTCGGTCTGGCCGTCGGTGAAGAAGGCGATGCCGCGCCGGTCCAGGTCGCGCTGCAAAAGCTGGCCCGCCGCGGCGTCCAGCTGGCGCTCCATCAGCGTGGGCATCAGGTGCACCAGCGCCACCGACATGCCGCGCTGCTTCAGGCCCCAGGCGGCTTCCAGGCCCAGCAAGCCGCCGCCGATCACCACGGCGCGCTTGTGGGTCTTGGCCGCGGCCAGCATCTTGTCGACATCGGCGATGTCGCGGAAAGCGCAGGTGCCGGGCAGGCCCAGGCCGGGAATCGGCGGGGCCAGCGGGCGCGAACCGGTGGCCAGCAGGATCTTGTCATAAGGCACCGTTACCCCGGCAGCGGAGGTCACCGTGCGCGCCTCGCGGTCGATTGTCTTGACCGCATCGCCGGTGATCAGGGTGATGCCGTTTTCCGCGTACCATTCGCGGCTGTTGATGACGATCTCCTCGACGCTCTTGTCACCCGCCAGCACGCTGGACAGCATGATGCGGTTGTAATTGACGTGCGGTTCGGCGCCGAACACCGTGATCCGGTAGCGCTTGCCGCCGGGCAGCTTGAGCATCTCCTCGACCGTGCGCATGCCGGCCATGCCGTTGCCGATCACGACCAGACTTTCGCGGGGGTCCGTCATCATGTTCATGGCTGTTCCCCTAGATCCGCGCGCCGACAAGGGCTCCGACTTCGCGGCGCCAGCGCGGCCGCACCGAGAGGATGCCGGCGAAAGCCACCAGCGCCATGCCGGCGAAGATCGAGAAGCCGAAGCTATGGCTGCCGGTAAATTGCTGCGCATAGCCCAGGCTGGCGGCGAGATAGAAGCCGCCAATGCCGCCGGTCATGCCGACCAGGCCGGTCATGAGACCCACATCGCTGCCGAAGCGCTGCGGCACCAGCTGGAATACCGCGCCATTGCCCATGCCCAGGGCCGACATGCCGACGATGAACAGGACCAGCGTTTCGGTGACCGAGAGCCCGCCGCCCGCGATCGTGAACAGGATGCCCGCCACCAGCAGATAGACGAAGGAGAGCGAACGCGTGCCGCCGATCCGGTCGGCCAGCGCGCCGCCGAAGGGACGGGCGAAGGAGCCGGCAAAGACGCAGGCCGCGGTGAAGTATCCGGCATTGACGGCGCTGAGGCCAAACTTGTCGTGGAAATAGATCGGCAGGAAGGACGACAGGCCGACAAAGCCGCCGAAGCTGACACCGTAGAAGAACATCAGCAGCCAGGCGTCACGCGATTTCAGGACGCGGCCATAGTCCGCCAGGTTCTTGGCCGGCGGACATTTCGGGCTGTTCTTGGCGGTGAACACGAACAGCACCAAGACCAGGATCAGCGGCAGCGCCGCCAGGCCCAGCACATCGTGCCAGCCCAGAAGCACCGCCAGGGTCGGCACGAACAGCGAGGCCAGCACCGTGCCGGAATTGCCCGCGCCGGCCAGGCCCAGCGCCATGCCCTGATGTTCGGGCGGATACCAGTAGGACACCATGGGCAGCGCGATGGCGAAGGAGGCGCCCGCCACGCCCAGCACCAGGCCGAGCAGCAGGACCTGCTGGAAATTGTCCACGCCCGTCAGCCAGAAGGTCAAAAGACCCGCGATCACAACCAGCTGCATGATGATGCCGGTCAGGCGCGGCTGCAGTTGTCCGACCAAAATGCCGTTGACGATGCGCAGCAGCGCGCCCGCCAGCACCGGCACCGCGACCATCAGGCCTTTCTGGCCGGGATTGAGATTGAGGTCCTGGGCGATCAGCACCGCCATCGGGCCCAGCAGGACCCAGACCATGAAGCTGAGATCGAAATAGAGGAAGCAGGCGATCAGGGTGGGCAGATGACCGGCTTTGAGGAACGCGCTTTTCATTCCATGGCTCGCTGGGCGCAGGGGCGCCGCATGCAAGCCGCCATTGGCTCGCGGTGATCGATGGGACTTCGAACAGCACCCGCCATTGGATGAGGCCCGGCCGGGCCAAGGCCCGACGTTTACCCAATCGCAAGATGCAGGCCAGTTTTTCGCGGACGCAAAATGGCGGAAATCCGGGAAATTTCCGCCGAATCAGCGGGGTTTGTTGCCCAAACCAGACGCCAAACGATGAAAATTTGTGCAGCGCACTTTGGCTGCCTAAAAGCTAGCCGGGGTCGGGATAGGGTCGAAAACCGCGCCGTCGCAGAAGCTGTCGGGTCCCATGGCGATGGGGCCGGGCGCGGCGTCCAGTTGCCAGGGGGCATCGTGGGCACCTTCGGCTTTGGCATCGCTGAGCGGGACGTTGAGCCCCAGCGGCGCCAGCGCCGCGCGATACAGGTCTGGGCGATAAACCCGCTCAGCCAGCGCCTCGCGATCGACCGGGCCGGTCAAATCCCAGCGCGCCATCTGCTGCAGGAACCACAGCGCATGGCTGCGCCATGGGAAGGTCGCGGCGCCGCACCAGAAGCGGGAGAGATTGTCCTGACTCACTGCGCCGCCGGGCAGCGAGGACAGGATCGCGTGGCTGTCCACGCCCAGATATTTCTGCCGCGACAGCAGCGCGCCGGTGTAGGAGGCGTTTTCCGGCGCGTCGCAGAACTGCGCGGCCCGGACCAGCGCGCGGATCGCGCCTTTCAGGGCCTCGGGATGTCCTTCCGCCCAGCGCGCTCGCACGGCAAAGGCCTTTTCAGGCGCGGCGCGCCAGATTTCATCGGATGTCGCCAGCGTGACGCCGGCGCCCGCGCGCGCCGCGATCTCGCCCCAGGGCGCGCCGGCGCAAAAACCGGCGATCTGTCCCGACTGCAAGGCTTCGACGGCGCGGGCGGGCGGCACGACGCTGAGGCGCACGTCGCGGCCCGCTTCCAGCCCGCCGGTCGCCAGCCAATAGCGCAGCAGCAGATTGTGCGTGGAATAGGCATGCACGATGCCCAGCGGCAGCGGTTCGGCGCGCCCCTTGAGGCAGGCGGCCAGCGCGCGCTGCTTGGAAATGCCCTCGCTGCCCGCCAGCTTGCGCACTTCGCCCGCCAGATCGCGCGACAGGGTAATGGTGTTGCCGCCCAGGCTGAGATTGCAGGGGATGATCAGTTTCTGGCTGACGCCGCGAAGCCCCAGCTCGACCGCGAAGGCCAGCGGCGGCACGATCACCGCCGCGTCCAGGAATCCATAAGCCAGCTTGTCGGCGATATTGGCCCAGGAGGGCTCTTCCAGCAGTTCGGCGTCCACGCCTTCTTCGGCGAAATAGCCGAATTCCTGCGCCACGATGGCAGGCGCGGAATCGGTCAGGCGCAGGAAGCCGATGCGCAATTTGGTGCCGCCGCGCGGCCTTTTCAGTGCCACGACCTCGCTCATGGGCCCGTCTCCCGTTTTGCGGCTTCTTCCTGCTGCACGAATTCCGCCACGATGTCGGCCAGCTTGCGGCTTTCGTTCATCGCCTTCTTCTGCAGCCAGCGATAGGCTTCCGGCTCCGTCATCTTGCGGTTTTTCATCAGGATCGCCTTGGCCCGTTCGATCAGCCGGCGTTCATCCAGCAGCGCCTTGGCCGCGGCCAGCTCGGTTTCGACATGCCGGTAGCGCTGAAACAGCGCGATGGCCGAGGCCATGATGGGCCGCACATCCTGCAAGGCCACACCGGAAAGATTGTAGGAACAGACGCCCGCGGCGATGGCTTCCTGGGCAAAGCCCGGATCGTCGGTGCCGGCGAACATCACCACCGGGCTGGCGGACGATACGCTGCGGATATCCTCCAGCGCGTCGCGGTCGGGCAGGGCCATGTCGATAATGACCAGGTCCGGCTTGTCCCGCTCCACCGCGGCGGCCATGTCGGAACCTCTGGCGCGGACAACGCGCGCAAAGCCGGATTCCGACAGCTTTTCGCCCAGCGCCCGCGCACGCTCCTCATCGGTGTCTATCAGCAGGATGGTCAGCGCCATGGCGAAATTATGCCGCACGTTAGGTTCAGATGGGAATAACGCTTCCTGTCGCAGCTTTTTTTGCCGCCGCGATTGGCTTATGGTGAAGCATGTTCCCGGCAATATCCAGCAGCGCCATGACAGATCCGTTCGGCAGGACGGTGGATTATCTGCGCGTGTCGGTCACCGACCGCTGCAATCTGCGCTGCACCTATTGCATGAGCGAGCGGATGGAGTTCCTGCCCAAGGCGGATCTGCTGAGCCTGGAAGAGATCGACCGGCTGTGCGGCGCCTTTGTGCAGCGGGGCGTCAGGCATTTGCGCCTGACCGGCGGTGAGCCGCTGCTGCGGCGGGGCATTCTGGGCCTTGTCGGCAACCTGTCGCGCCATCTCAAAAGCGGCTCGCTGGACGAACTCACCATGACCACCAATGGCGTGCGCCTGCGCGAATATGCCAAGGTGCTGGCGGAGGCCGGGGTCCGGCGCATCAACGTCTCGCTCGACAGCCTCGACCGCGCCACTTTTGCCCGCATCGCGCGGGGCGACAGCCTGTATCAGGTGCTGGACGGCATTTCCGCAGCGCAGGACGCCGGCATCAGGGTCAAGATCAACACCGTGGCGCTGAAACGCGACAATGCCGCTGAAATTCCGCGTCTGGTGCAATGGGCCCATGACGGCGGCATGGACATCACCCTCATCGAGACCATGCCGCTGGGCGTGGTGGATGAAGACCGCACCGACCAGTTCCTGTCGCTGGCCGAGGTGCGCCGCGATCTGCAATCCCACTGGACACTGACCGACCTGCCCGAGCGCACTGGCGGTCCGGCACGGTATGTGCGGGTGGCGCAGACCGGCGGCAAGCTGGGCTTCATCACCCCGATGACCAACAATTTCTGCGAAAGCTGCCGGCGCATGCGCGTCACCTGCAACGGAACGCTGTTCATGTGTCTGGGCCAGGCCGGTGCGGTGGATTTGCGCGCGCCCTTGCGCGACAGCGCGGATGATGCGCCGCTGCATGCCGCGATCAGCACGGCGCTGGCCGCCAAGCCCAAGGCCCATGAGTTCCTGTTGCCGGTGCGCGGCGCTGCCCCGGCTTTGCCCCGCCATATGTCGATGACGGGGGGCTGATGGTCCGCTTGGTGTTTTTGGGGAAACTTGGTGATGTCGCGCCCGCGAGCCTGGGCGAGGTTTCGCTTCCGGGCGAGGTGCGCACCCTGTTCGACCTGAAGAGCTGGGTGGCGCGCCAGCAACCCCTGCTGGGCCGTGCGATGGAGGCGACGCCCACCCGGTTGATCCTCAACCAGGCTGTGGCGCATGATCTGGCTGCCCCCATCGCCGATGGCGACGAGATCGCCTTCCTGCCGCCGATGAGCGGGGGCTGAGATGCAGATCCGCATTGTGCAGCAATCCTTCGATCCGCAGGCCGAGGTCGCGGCTTTCGCCAAGGGCCGCGACGATGCCGGGGCGCTGGTCAGTTTCGTCGGCACCTGCCGCGCCGCGACCGATGGCATGGATGCGCGCGAATTGCGTATCGATCACTATCCCGGCTTCAGCGAAAAAGAGATTGCGCGCCTTGCCGGCGAGGTCAGCGCTCGCTTCGACTGCCCCGATCTTCTGGTGGTGCACCGGGTTGGCGCGATCCTTCCGGGTGAAGCCATTGTGCTGGTGGCGGCGCTCTCCACCCACCGCGCCAATGCTTTTGATGCGGTCCGGGTGCTGATGGATTATCTCAAGACCGACGCGCCCTTATGGAAAAAGGAAAGCGGCCCCCAGGGTGGGCGCTGGATCGAGCCGCGCGCCGAGGATCATGTGCGGCGGGCGCAAGCAGAAAAGGGAATGGCGTGAGCGAGGCTTTGCAGCCGCCGGGCGGCGGCAAGATGGATATGACGCTGGCGTTTCGCGCGCTGCGCGTCGCGGTGCTGACCGTTTCGGACACGCGCGATGAGGAAAGCGACACGTCGGGCAAGCTGCTGGCGGACCGCGTCACCCGCGATGGCCATGTGCTGGCGGCGCGCGCCATGGTCAAGGATGACGTGGCGGAAATCCAGGCCCAGCTCAAAAGCTGGATCGCCGATCCGGGCGTGGATGTGGTCGTGTCCACCGGCGGCACCGGGCTGACGGGCCGTGACGTGACCCCGGAAGCCGTGCGGCCGCTGTTCGACAAGGCGATCGAAGGATTCGAGACGGTCTGGCACATGACCAGCTTCCAGACCGTCGGGCTTTCGACCATGCAGAGCCGCGCCTGCGCCGGACTCGCTAAGGGCACGCTGATCTTCGCGCTGCCCGGCTCGAACGGCGCCTGCAAGGATGGCTGGGATCGCGTCATCCGCTGGCAGCTCGACAGCCGCCATCGCCCCTGCAACCTGGCGGAGCTGATCGCCCGCTTCACCGAAACATGACCAAGGACCTCACCCATCTGGATTCGTCCGGCCAGGCGCGCATGGTGGATGTCGGCGGCAAGCCGGCAACAGCGCGCGAGGCTCTGGCGCGCGGAAGGGTACGGATGTCGGCGCCGACCTTGCAAGCCGCGTTGGCAGGTGATGCCAAGAAAGGCAGCGTCCGCGCCGTCGCGGAAATCGCCGGCATCATGGCGGCCAAGCGCACCTCGGAACTGATCCCGCTCTGCCACCCCATCGCGCTGAGCAGCATCAGCGTGGAAATCAGCGCCGATGAAGCCGCCGGCGCGCTGGTAGTGACGGCGCGCGCCCGCACCACCGGACAGACCGGCGTGGAGATGGAAGCCCTCACGGCGGTCTCGGTCGCCTGCCTCACCATTTACGACATGCTCAAGGCGATAGACCGCGCCATGGTGATTGAAGCCATCACGCTGCTGGAAAAAAGCGGCGGCGCCTCGGGCGATTACCGCGCCTCGGTGGAATGACGCTTTACCGTGGCTTGGCCCCGGATTAACGTCCGGTGAGCGTTAGATACGGTTGGGAATAACGTGGCGTCCGGTGACAAAAAACAGCTTCTGATGAGCGTCGTGCAGGCGCGCACCGCCATGCTGGCGGCCGTGCGCCCGTTGGGGATGGAGCGCGCGCCACTGGGCCTGGTGCTGAACCGCATTCTCGCGGAACCGGTTGTGGCTGGCCGCGACCAGCCGCCCTTCGCGGTTTCGGCCATGGATGGCTATGCCCTGCGCAGCGCCGACGGTCCGGGCGTTTTGCGCCTGGCGGGCGAGTCCGCCGCGGGGCGCGGCTTTGAGGGGATTTGCGAAAGCGGGACTGCGGTCCGCATCTCCACCGGCGCGGCGGTGCCGGATGGTGCCGATACCGTCGTCATTCAAGAGGATGTCAGCCGAGAAGGCGACGCGGTGAAGGTCCCGGCGATCCCACCGGGAAAAAACATCCGGCCGCGCGGCGGCGATTTTTCCGCCGGGCAGGTGTTGCTGCAGCCGGGCCGCAGGCTGGATGGCGTCGCGGTTTCGCTGGCGGCGGCGACCGGCGCTGCCGATCTTGCGGTGATGCGCCAGCCCCGCGTGGCGATCCTCAGCAGCGGCGATGAACTGGCCGCGCCCGGCGAAACGCCCGGGCCCTACCAGATTTACGATTCCGCGACCTACGGCATCGCAGGTCTTGTCCAGTCCTGGGGCGGCACCCCGCAGCGGCTGGCGGTGGAACGGGACGATGCCGGCGCCATCGCGAGCGCTGCCGAACAAGGACTTCGGGGTAGTGATCTCCTGGTGGTGATTGGCGGCGCCTCTGTCGGTGACCACGATCACGCGCGACCGGCGCTGATGCGGCTGGGGCTCGAGCTGGCGGTGGAAAAGATCGCGGTGCGTCCGGGAAAGCCCACCTGGTTCGGCGCCACGCCGCACGGCCTGGTGCTCGGCCTTCCCGGTAATCCCGCCTCGGCGCTGGTGTGCGCCCATCTGTTCCTGCGCCCGCTGATGGAAGCGATGCTGGGGCGTGACCCGCAGGCCTGCATCAAAGCATGGCGTGCGAGCCTTGCGCATGCCCTGCCGGCCAACGGGCCGCGCGAGCATTACCTGCGCGCCCGCCTTGGCGCCAATGACGAGGGCGTGCTGACGGTGAATGCCTTTGAGGATCAGGATTCTTCGCTGATATCGATATTTTCCGCCGCCAATGCGTTGATCCGTCTTGCGCCCGATGCGCCGGCGCTGGCTGAGGGCGCCCTGGTCGATGTTCTGCGGCTGGAAGGCGCATGACGACGTCAGACATCCTGCTTGCGGCCTGCATGCTTCTCGTGGCCGCCTTGTACACCACCGTGGGACATGCGGGGGCTTCGGGTTATCTCGCGCTGATGGGCCTGGCCGGGGTCGCGCCGGGCGTCATGCGCCCGACCGCGCTGGTGCTGAACATCTTCGTCTCCAGTTTCACGGTCTGGCGGTTCTGGCGCGCCGGCCTGTTTCGCTGGCGTGTGTTATGGCCGTTCCTGATCGGCGCAATCCCCATGGGCTTTATCGGAGGGGCGATCGTGCTTCCGGCCCATATCTATCGCCCCGTGGTCGGCGTCATCCTTTTCATTGCAGCGGCGCGCTTTCTGTTCCCCAAATTGTTTCCAGCATCGCCCGAGGTGCGCGACCCGCTCATTCTTCCCGCCATAGCCTGCGGCGCCGCCATCGGGCTTCTGTCCGGCCTCACCGGCACGGGCGGCGGCATTTTCCTGTCGCCGCTGCTTCTGATTCTGGGTTGGGCGCAGGTGCGGATCGCATCCGGCGTGTCAGCCTTGTTCATCTGGTTCGTGTCTCTGGCGGGCTTGCTGGGCAATCTTTCGTCCGTGCGCGCCCTGCCAGCCGAGCTTCCCATCTATCTTGGTGCGGTGATGGTGGGGGCGGTGATTGGCACGACACTCGGCACCGGCAGACTCAGTGCGTCGGGTGTGCTCAAAGCGCTGGGGCTGGTGTTGATTGTCGCCGGATTCAAGCTCGTCGGCTTCTACTAGGCCGCGCTTGCTGCGCGATTTGCGATCAAACACTGCCGCTTCCCTGATCACGGCGCTCATCCCTTGTGCAACGCACCTAAAAATACCCTTTTAATAACAATGACCTGTTGCAATGCAAAAATGGTTCGGCAAACACTTGCTCATCGAAGGCCGGTAGCGGGCTTCGCCGGGTCAATGGCGATCCACGGAATTTAGATACGGGCCTGATGGCCCATACGGACAAAGGCGTCTGATCAGCGAGCAATCGCTGGCCAGGCGCCTTTTTCTTTTTTGACCTCAGCCATGGCTGAAAGAAGGGGGATTTTGAATGCGAGTTTTTTCCAAGCAGGGCGCGGCGCTGGCAGTGGGGACTGCTGCGTTGCTGTGTTCGGGCGCGGCCCATGCCGAACTGCCGCTGTCGGCGATCATCGCCCAGGGCCGGGCGGTCATCGATGTGCGGGCACGGTTTGAAAGCGTGGACGATGCCAGCCGCGTGCTGGAAGCCAATGCCGGCACCGTTCGCGCGCGCCTGGGCTATGAGACCGGCTACTGGAACAGTTTTCAGGTTGGATTCGATTTCGACCAGGTCTGGACCGTCGGCGGCGCCACCTATAACAGCACCCGCAACGGCAAGACCGGATATCCGATTGTGCTGGACCCGTCCATGACGGCGCTGAACCGGCTGCAGCTCACTTATGCATCCGACTTCGATACCAAGTTCACGCTGGGCCGCCAGCGCCTGCTGGTCGGCAACCAGCGCTTTGTCGGCAACGCCGGCTGGCGCCAGCACGAACAGACCTTTGACGCGATTTCCGCGGTGAACACGTCGGTGGAAGACCTGACATTCACCTACGCCTTCCTGCACCGGGTGAACCGGGTCGGTGGTCCGAATATTCCGGTGCCGTCGAATACCGGCCCCGCCGCGACGGGACAGGCCAACTATCTCAAGAGCGACAGCCATGTGATGGACGCCGTCTATACCGGCTTCGACGGCCTCAGGCTGGAAGCCTATGCCTTCCTGCTCGATTTCGGGCCGCCGTCCTATGCTACGCTGGCGCCGCAACAGCTCGCTGTCGCGCGGCTCGACACCGCCACCTATGGCGGGCGGGCGGATTACAGCTTTCCCATCACCGAAGAAGTTGGCGGCAAGCTGACGGGCGAATTCGCGCGCCAGACCAACTACGCCAACAACCCGGTGGCCTTTTCGCTCAACTATTGGCTGGGGGAGGCCAGTGTCAGCTATGCCGGGCTGACCGGGCTTGTCGGTTACGAAGTGCTGGAAGGAAACGGCACCATCGGTTTCGCCACGCCGCTGGCCACGCTGCATGCCTTCAACGGCTGGGCCGACATGTTCCTGGTGACGCCCAACAACGGGCTGAAGGATCTCTATGTCCGCGCCAGCTACACGCTGCCCGCCGATTTCATCGAGATGAAAAGCCTGACCGGCATCGTCAGCTACCATGACTATAACAGCGACACGCTCGACTCCGGAATCGGCAGCGAATGGAATGTGAGCGGCGAGCTGGCGGTCGATAACAACGTCTCGCTGCTGGCGAAATACGCCGCCTATGACGGCGCGGGCGTGCCGTTCGGCGGCTTCCCCAGCAAGTCCATCTTCTGGCTTCAGCTTGGCTACAGATACTAAACCCACAGGATCGGAGACAATCATGACCGACAAATT
>JAZKDV010000042.1:0-2554 GCA_040387395.1 Pseudomonadota bacterium
CACCCCGAAGCGGTGCTGCTCGTCCACCACCGCCAGGCCCAGGTCCTTGAAAGCCACGTCCTCCGAAAACAGCGCGTGGGTGCCGATCATGATGTCAATTTCGCCCGCCGCCAGCTTCGCCAGGGTGGCTTCCCGGCCTGCACCTTTCTCTCGCCCCGTCAGACAGCCGAGGCGCACGCCCGCCGCCCGCGCATAAGGCTCGAGCGAGGCCAGATGCTGACGCACCAGCAGTTCGGTCGGCGCCATCAGGGCGGCCTGCAGTCCGGCTTCCACCGCGCCCAGCATCGCCAGCAGCGCCACGATGGTCTTGCCCGATCCGACATCGCCTTGTAGCAGCCGCAGCATGCGCTTTTCGCCGGCCATGTCTTTTTCGATTTCCGCCAGCGCTTCCAGTTGCGGATCGGTGAGGGCGAAGGGCAGGGCGGCCACCGCCAGCGCCTTGAGCTTTCCGGTGCTGAAGACCGGACGCCCCTTGTTGCCGCGCAGGGAATTGCGGATCAGCAGCAGCGCCAGCTGGTTGGCCAGCAGTTCGTCATAGGCCAGACGCTGCCGCGCCGCCGTGGTGGGCGCGAGATCGCTGTCATGCGCCGGGCCATGCGCCGTTTCCAGTGCGGCGCGAAAGCCGTCCCATTTGCGCTGCTTCAAAAAAGCCGGGTCCTGCCATTCGGGCATCTGCGGGACTTTCTCCACCGCGCCCCGCACCGCCTTGGCCATCGGCCGCGCCGTCAAGCCCTCGGTCAGGCCATAAACCGGCTCGTGCAGCGGGAACGACGCGATCTCTTCGGGCGCCACGATGTAATCGGGATGCGCCATCTGCAGACGGTCCTTGAATTTCTCGATCCGGCCCGACAGCACGCGCCGCTGACCGACCGGCAGTTGCGCGGTGAGATAGTCGGCATGGGCGCGGAAGAACACCAGTTCCATCACAGCGCTTTCGTCCGACACGCGCACTTTATAGGGCTGGCTCTTGATCCGCGGCGGCAGGTGATCCAGCACCGTCACTTCCACGGTGACGATCCGCCCGGCTTCGGCGGCGGCCAGTCTGGGACGGTAGGAGCGGTCCACCACCCCGACCGGCAGGTCGAAGGCCAGGTCCGCCAGCTTCGGCCCGGCCACCTTGGCGATCAGTTTTTCCAGCTTGGGACCCACCCCGGACAGGGTGCGGATGTCGGCAAACAGGGGGAACAGAATCGCGGGCCGCATGACAGGCAGGATAATAGGGGGAAGCGGTTGTTCTGAAAGCGGGCACTGGCTATATCCCGCCCATGGATGACGTGGAACAGGGTGGCTCTTCGGAGAACCGCCGGAAACGGCTTTTGTTTCGGGCCCAAAGGCGCGGCTTCAAGGAGGTCGATCTGATCTTCGGCGCCTATGCCGAAAGCCATCTGAACCGCTTGGATACGCAGGGCCTGGACCAGTTCGAAGCCCTTCTCGCCGCGCCGGACCAGGAGGTCTATGCCTGGCTGCGTGGCGCCGAGGCCGTGCCGTCCGAATATGACAATCCGGTGTTCGCAGGCCTCAGGGGCGTGTGCGAACAGAAGAATCCGCGCTGGGGATCATAAGTGGACCGGCTGGATTACATCGCCAAGCAGCAGGGCCGCCTGACGGTCACAGGTACGCCGCAGGGCTATGACGCCTATGTAGCGGCGGAAGCCGCCAAGCGGCGCGGCGGTCCGGTGCTGTTCGTGGCGCAGGACGATCTTCAGGCCGATGCGGTGACGCGGGGCATCGCCTTTTTCGCGCCATCCATGACGGTGCTGGATTTTCCCGCCTGGGACTGTCTGCCCTACGACCGGGTGTCGCCCAAGCCGGACATCGAAAGCCGCCGCCTCGCCACGTTGGCGGCCCTGGCGCGCAAGCCCGACCAGGTCTGCGTGATCGTCACCACCGTCAATGCGCTGCTGCAGCGCGTGCCGCCGAAAGATGCGATTCAGAATGCCAGCTTTGCCGCCCGGAACGGCGCGGAGGTGGACCGCGAGGCGCTGGTCGCCTTTCTCTCGGGCAATGGCTATGTGCGCGCCGGCACGGTGCGCGAGCCGGGCGACTTCGCCCTGCGCGGCGGCATCGTCGATCTGTGGCCGCCGGGCGAGGAACAACCGCTGCGGCTGGACTTCTTCGGCTCGACGCTCGACGCCATCCGCCGCTTCGATGCGGAAACCCAACTGTCGGACAAGAAGGCGGTCGCGGAAGTCGCGCTGCTGCCGGCCAGCGAAGCGCCGCTGAATGCCGACGCGATCAGCCGGTTTCGCACCGGCTATGTCGCGGCCTTCGGCGCGGCGGGCGACGATCCGCTTTACGAGTCAGTCAGCGCCGGCCGCAAGACCCAGGGCATGGAGCACTGGCTGCCGCTGTTCTACGACCATCTCGACACGCTGTTCGACTATCTGCCGCGCTGCCTGGTGCTGCTGGGGCATCAGACCGAAGAATCCAAGGCCGCGCGGCTGGAACTGATCCGCGACTATTACGAGACCCGCGAACAGTTCCGCCAGGCCAAGGACGACAAGAACGCCATCAAGGGCCCGCCCTACAAGCCGCTGAAGCCGCAGACGCTGTA
>JAZKDV010000042.1:2564-3332 GCA_040387395.1 Pseudomonadota bacterium
CGCTGTATCTCAGCGATGCCGACTGGAAAGCAGCGCTGTCCAAAAACATCGTGCGCGACCTGACGCCGTTCCAGGCGCCGGAAAGCACCAGCAGCGTCGATGCCGGCGGCAAACAGGGCCGCGACTTCGCGCCCGAGCGCCAAGGCGGCAACCTGAATGTCTTCCAGGCCGCCGCCGATCATCTCAAGGCGCAGCAGGCGGGCGGCAAGCGCGTGCTGGTCGCGAGTTGGACCGACGGTTCTGCCGAGCGCATGGGCGGGGTGATGTCCGATCACGGCGTGACGCCGATCCGCAAAGTGGACAATTGGCCCGAAGCCCTGAAGCTGGACGCCGGCGCCTTCGCCATCGCCTGTCTGTGCCTCGAGCGCGGCTTTGAAGCGCCGGGCTTTGTGATCCTCAGCGAACAGGATGTGCTGGGCGACCGCATGGTGCGCGCCCAGAACCGCGCCCGCCGGGCGCAGAATTTCATCGCCGAAGCCTCGTCGCTGACGCCGGGCGATCTGGTCACCCATATCGAACATGGCGTGGGCCGCTATCTGGGCCTGAAGGCGATCGACGCGCGGGGCGCGCCGCATGACTGTCTCGAGTTGCAATATGACGGTGGCAAGCTGTTCCTCCCCGTCGAGAATATCGAACTGCTGACCCGTTACGGTTCGGACGAGGGCGCGCAGCTCGACCGGCTGGGCGGCGCCGGCTGGCAGCTCCGCAAGGCCAAGATGAAGGAGCGGGTGCGCGCCATCGCCGCCGAGCTGATCAAGATCGCCGCCG
>JAZKDV010000043.1:0-6038 GCA_040387395.1 Pseudomonadota bacterium
AGAGCTTCACCTCCGCCTCGGGGCAGATGACGGTGCCGATGTCGCGCCCGTCCATCACCGCGCCGGGACTGCCGCCGGGGGGATTGGCCAGAAAATTCTTCTGAAAATCCAGCAGCGCGGTGCGCACCGCCGGGATGGCGGCGACATAGGACGCTGCCTTGCCAACGGTATCGGTGCGGATCTTGGGATCGCCCGCCCGGTTGAAATCGATGGTCTGGGCGCCGCGCAGGGCATCGGCTTCGTTCTTGGGATCACCCTCCGCCTCGATCACCGCCAGCGCCGTCAGCCGGTAGAGCGCCCCGGAATCCAGATGGGCGAACCCGAAATGCGCCGCCAGCTTCTTGGCCAGGGTGCCCTTGCCGGACGCGGCGGTGCCGTCGACCGCGATGACGATGCTGCTGATCTTGCTCATGGCGCTTCCATAACCGCGCCAAGGCCTTTCATCAAATCCTGATATTCGGGAAAGGATGTCGCGATCATGGTGACGTCATCCACCGTCACCGGCTGTTGCGACGCCATGCCCATGGTCAGGAAGCTCATGGCGATGCGGTGATCCATATGGGTGGGGACCGTGCCACCGCCCGGCACGCCGTCCTGGCCCATGCCGTCCACGATCAGGTCGTCGCCTTCAATCTCGTAGCGGACGCCATTGCGCTTCAAGCCCAGCGCCACCGCCTCCAGGCGGTCGCTTTCCTTGACCCGCAATTCTTCCAGCCCGCGCATCGCGGTCTTGCCGGTGGCGAAAGACGCGGCCACCGCCAGGATGGGATATTCATCGATCATCGACGGCGCGCGGTCGGCCGGCACCTCCACGCCTTTCAAGGCGGAATGGCGCACCACCAGGTCGCCGATCTCCTCGCCGCCGCTGGTGCGCCTGTTACGCACGTCGATGTTCGCCCCCATTTCCAGCAGGGTCTGGATCAGGCCGGTGCGGCGGGGATTGAGCAGGATGGCGGGAAGTTCGACTTCAGAACCCGGCACGATCAGCGCCGCCACCAGCGCGAACGCCGCCGAGGAAGGATCGCGCGGCACTTCCACGCTGCAGCCGGTCAATTTCGCGGGGCCCTCCACGGTGATGACTTCTCCGCCTTCGGGGCGCGCCGCGACGGAAATTCTTGCGCCGAACGCCGCCAGCATCTTCTCGCTGTGATCGCGGGTCAGCGCGTCCTGGGAAATACGGCTGGTGCCATGGGCATTGAGCGCCGCCAGCAGCAGCGCAGATTTCACCTGGGCCGAGGCCGTGGCGACATGGGCGGTGATGGCCTTGGCACTTTTGGCGCCTTGCAGGGTCAGCGGCATCAGCGCCTTCTCGCCCTGCCCTTCATAGGTGACGCCGAAGGCGGTCAGCGGCGCCACCACCCGCGCCATGGGGCGCGACTTTAACGAGGCGTCGCCGGTGAAGATGGCGGTGATCGGCGTGGTGGCCATGGCCCCCATCACCAGCCGCGAACCTGTGCCCGAATTGCCGAAGTCCAGTTCCCCGGCCGGGCTGTTCCAGTTCCCAACCCCCATCCCGGTAACCCGCCAGCGGCCCGGACCTTCCTGGACCAAAGTCGCACCGAAGCCGCGCAGGGCCGCGGCGGTGGAATGGACGTCGCCCGATTCCAGCAGGCCGGTAATGCGGGTTTCGCCATTGGCCAGCGCCCCCAGGATCAAGGCCCGCTGGGAAATGGATTTGTCACCGGGTATCTGGGCCGTCCCCGTCAGGGGGGCGGCGCGCCGGGCACGCAATGGGGCGGAATTGGCGTTGTGCATCAGGGGCTTCAAAAGACCTTTACAGGCGGGGCAACCCGTGGCAAACGCGCCCCTCCAATAACCCTCTTCTTGCGGGAAGCATCATCTTGGTCAAGGCAGATCTTGGAACCAAACGGGCGTGCCCGAGCTGCGCGGCAAGGTTTTACGACCTTACCAAGCGCCCGATCGAGTGCCCCAAGTGCGGTTTCAGCTATGAGCCCGAAGCGCTGTTCAAGCAGCGCCGCAGCCGCGTGGCCGAGACGGTAGAGGCCGGCAAGGTCGTCGCCGCCGAGAGCGAAGACGAGGATGAAGACGACGAAGACGAGGACGAGGACGGCGATTCCGAAGACGAGGAAGAAGAAGCCGAAGCCGTTGTCGAGGCGCCGCTGAAGATCGCCGCCACCGGCGAAGACGAAGACGAGGAAGCCGAGGAAGAAGAAGCCGAAGCGGAATCGGGCATGTCGGTGGTTGACGCCGACGAAGCCGAAGGCATCGAGGATATCGAAGTCGAAGACGACGAAGACGAGGAAGACAACGATCTTCTGGGCGAAGTCGAAGACGAGGAAGACGATGTCTCCGGCATCATCGATCCCGGCATTGCCAAGGACGAAGCCTAAGTTTTAGAAAGCCGGGCCGGACACCAGACCGGCCTGTCATTGGTACGGGGCCATAGCTCAGCTGGGAGAGCGCCTGCATGGCATGCAGGAGGTCAGCGGTTCGATCCCGCTTGGCTCCACCATTTTCCGCCCAACCGGCGGAACACAACCCTCACCAAAACAGCCCAGCGGAAAATGGTGGAGCCAAGCCGCCTGAGGCCGCCGCGCGTCAGCGACTGGAGGCAGCCGAGGGGCGCGCAGGCGGGAAACCACTGCATTTCTCCTCGCCAAGCCCGCAGGCGCCCCGCCTTCGCGCATTTGCCTACCGGCGCGACGCTACCCAGGCCATGACGGCCGGGCGGGTATCCTTGCCTTCCAGGACGGACCTGATCAGCGTCGTATCTTCGCTTCTGTCGGCAGGCAGATTTTGTGCCGGCCAGCAGTGCGATCGGCACTATGGCCGCCAGGCACATCGCTGCTGCCCTGATGATGCAGCAGGTTCGCGCCAGCGGTCCGAGCCGTCTTGCGCGATCGCAGCATCTGCTTCGGCCTGATACCCGCTCATAAATCCCCCGATCGCATACGCGAAGGCGATGCTAGCGCCGCAGGGCCTTGAGCACTGTTGGACCTAGGTCCAACGCCGCATCAACATCGCGGCGTTTGGAGGGTCCGCCAGAGCTGGACATGGACCATCGTCCAATACCCAGCCGGATCGAAAAGCGGGAACCAAGCGCGCGGAAACGTGCGTCCTTGGAAGGAACCGAACCCATGAACCTGGCTGCCGTCCTGGGTGCGAGCTTGATGCTTGTCCCCACATCAAATTTCGCCGGCCCGACCCAGGGCGCGTTGCCGCCCGGAAAACCTGCGGGTGTCCAACAGGCGCAGTACGTTGACAACGAAGCCATATACGCCACGATCGGTCTGGCGGTTCTGGGAATTGTGATCGGGATTGCGGCAAGCAGTGACAATAACGCTGCCGCCAATACCGCTCCGGCGCCAACTCAGCATTGATGTGATCCTGGCAAGCGCCGCGCCATGACGCCGGCCGGCGTCGGCGAGGCCGGGTTGAGAACCGGCGCTGCGCTTGTTAAGACAGCGCATGCGCTTTTCCGGAAAACATATCGTCGTCACCGGCGCCGCGTCGGGACTGGGGCTGGCCATTGCCCAGGCCGCCGAGGCCGAGGGCGCCACCATCACCGCAATTGACCGTGTCGCCGCGCCTTTTGCGGGCCACCGCATCTGCGACATCAGCGATGAGGAACAGGTCAGCCGCGCGCTGTCTGCGCTGGGCCGCATCGATGCGGTGGTGAACAGCGCGGGCATCGCCCGCCGCGCCAAGGTCGATGAGACCGAGATGAGCGATTACGATGCGGTGATGGCGGTGAATGTGCGCGGCGCGTTCCTGGTCTCAAAATATGCCCTGCCCCATCTGCGCGCCTATGGCGGATCGGTGGTGCACCTGTCCTCGGGCGTGGCGACCACCGGCACCCGAAACCGCGCCGCCTACAGCGCCTCCAAGGGCGCCATCATTTCGCTGACCAAGAACATGGCGCTGGACTATGCCGCCGACAAAGTGCGGGTGAATTGCATCTGTCCGGGCTTCGTCAACACGCCGCTGCTGGCCAGCCTGACACCGGAACGCCGCGCCAAGCTGACCGCCCTGCACCCACTGGGCCGGATGGGCGAGGCCGAGGATATCGCGCATATGGCGTTGTTCCTGATGTCCGATCAGGCAACCTGGATCACCGGCCAGGCCATCGCGGTGGATGGCGGTTACAATGTCGGCCATAGCGAAGACATTTAGGAATTACCCTTGAGCGGTTTTGTCGACGCCCGGACGCTTCCCGCCGGCACGGTGCTGACGCCCGATATCGCCATTGTCGGCGGCGGTCCGGCAGGCATCAGCCTCGCCCTGGCGCTGGCCTCCACCAGGCTCGATATCCTGCTGCTGGAATCCGGCAGCGCGAATCTGGATCCCGCCGTGCAGGAACTGTATTCCGGCAGCCAGAGCGGCGACGACTATGCCGCGCTGGATGCCGGCCGGTTGCGCACCCTGGGCGGCGGCACCAATCACTGGGGTGGCTGGTCGCGCCCGCTGGATGCAATCGACTTCGAGAAGCGCGACTGGGTGCCTTTTTCGGGCTGGCCGTTCCCGCGCAGCGCGCTGGATTCCTATTACCCCCGGGCCCAGGCGCTGATCGAGGCCGGTCCGTGGATTTACGATTCCGGCGACCGCGCCGCTTCGGCCAAGGCGCCGATGCTGCCGCTGGGCGATGGCGGGCTCTACACGAGCTGGTTCCAGTTTTCCAAGATGCGCGGCGATGTGCTGCCGACCCGTTTCGGCGTCCGCTACGAAGCCGACATCAAAGCCGCCGCCAACATCAGGCCGCTGCTGAACGCCAATGTCACCGCCATCCGCCTGACGCCCAATGCGCAGCAGGTGGAACGGCTGGATGTCGCCACCCTCATTGCCAATGGCGGCGTCGGAACCCGTTTCACGGTGAGACCGCGCCATGTGGTGATGGCGGCGGGCGGCATGGAGAATGCCCGGCTGCTGCTGGCCTCCAACGATGTGATGAAGGCCGGCGTGGGCAACCAGAACGATCTGGTGGGCCGCTTTTTTGGCGACAATCCCATTCCGCGCGATGTCGCCACCCTGGTGGTGTTCGGCGGCAAGGCGTCATCCTATTACGTCAGCACCCAGGATCTGGGCGGGGCGCGGATGCGCGCCGTCTTCGCGCCCACGCCCCGCTTCGCCCGCAGCCGTCATGTCATGGGCTCGCTGACCACGCTGGAATATCCGGTGGAGCTGGACGACACCGGCAAGGCGGCGGTGATCACCACCGCGAACGCCTTGGGTGTGGATGCGTCCGGCGCGCAGGCCTATTCGGTGGGCTGCGGCATGGAATTGCTACCCGACCGTGACCGGCGCCTGACCCTGACCGCTGACAAGGACGCGCTGGGATTGCCGCGCCTGAAACTGCACAACAGGATCAGCGATACCGATTTTGCGCTGTATCGCCAAACCCTCGCGGAACTGGGACGGCAGGCGCTGGCGTCCAAAACCGGCCTGCTGCGGATCAATTGCACCGCGCGCGCGGACTGGCTGAAGAACATGGACTGGGGCCACCACCATCTGGGCACGCTCAGGATGCACACTGACGCCAAACAGGGCGTGGTGGACGGCGACGGCAAGGTGCATGGCATCGCCAACCTGTTCGTGGCGGGCAGCGCGGTGTTTCCCACCTATGGCGCCTCCAACCCGACCTTGAACCTCATCGCCCTCACCCTGCGGCTGGCCGATCATCTGAAAAAGGTGGTCATATGAACCGTCGCGCGCTGCTGGCGGGATTGGTGGCTGCCGGTGCGGCGGTGGCCGCGGGCGTGTATCGCTTCACCTACATTTTCGTGAAGCATTACCCGGCCACGCCTTACGACGATCTGCTGACGCATCTGACGGACAGGGAACAGGCCGCCCGGCTGGGCGCCGTCATTCGCGGCGTACCGGACGCGCCGGCCTTGGCGACACGGCTAAGAACCAGCATGCCGGATGATCTGGCAGGGGCGGCTGAGGCCGACATCGCGGCGGGACGGCTGACGGAAGTACAAGGCTGGCTGCTGCCGCAGACCGTGGTGCTGCTGTCGGCGCTGGCGGCCAAAAGCTAGGGCCGTTTGGCCAGGATCAAGCCCCGCAGCGAATTACCGAAG
>JAZKDV010000043.1:6048-24152 GCA_040387395.1 Pseudomonadota bacterium
CCGTCTTTCAGATCATCGGGCGTCAGGATAGTTTCACGCGCCCTGCCCTGTTCGATCAACTCGGCCCGCAGGCAACTGCCCAGCACGCCGGCATCGATGGGCGGCGTCAGCAGCACGCCATCGCGCTCCACGAAGATATTGCTGCGCGCACCCTCGGTCAGTTCGCCGCGCTCGTTGCAGAACACCACCTCGTCAGTCCCCAGGCGCCTGACCTCGCCGTCATACAATTCGCGCCAGCTGGTCTTGTGACGCAACAGCAGATCGTCGCTGTGGGTGCGTTCCGTCGACATCGCATAGCTCCAATGGGACGGATTCGACGCCAGGTCATAAGCGGCGGCGTCATGATCCCCCTGCTCGTTCAAGGTGAGGCGCACGCGCTGGGCGCCTGACTTGTCCGCCACCGCATGATGCAGCGCGATGCGGGCGACACAGGAATCGAACGGCAGGCCGAAAACCCTGGCAGACGCTTCCATGCGGGAAAAGTGCCGGTCCAGCCGGACAAAGCCATTGTCCCAGCGCAAGGTTTCGATCAGTTCCAACGGGCGGCGCGCCTTGTCGAAAAACCGCGCCTTGAGCAGGCATTCGGCATATTCGCTGTGCTCGCGCGAATCCTGCACCACCCCACCGCCGATGCCGAGTTCGCCGCGTCCCTGCGCTATCGTCAAAGTTCGGATGGCGACATTGAAACGCGCCGAACCGTCAGGCGCAAAAAAACCGACCGCACCGCAATAGGCGCCGCGCGGCGAGGTCTCCAGCTCCCGCAAAATTTCCATGGCGCGAATCTTGGGGGCGCCGGTGACCGAGCCGCAGGGAAACAGCGCGCGCAGGATATCAGTCACGCCCACTCCGGCCCGTTTCCGCGCCGTCACCGTCGACACCATGGTGTGCAGGGTGGGATAGGTCTCGACCTTGAACAGGTCTGACACCGCGACGCTTCCGCCCTCAGCGATGCGGGAAAGGTCGTTGCGGATCAAATCCACGATCATCAGATTCTCGGCGCGGTTCTTCTCGCTGGCCGCCAAGCTGGCGCGCTCGCCCGCTTCATCTTCCCCGCGCGGGGTCGTGCCTTTCATGGGGCGCGTGGTCAGCCGGCCATCGGCGGACAGTTCGAAAAATAGTTCCGGCGACAGGCTCAATATCTGGCGCGTCCCGTCATCGACAAAGCCGCAATGCAGCGCGCCACTTGCCGCCAGCAACTGCTCGTAGAGCGCGCGCGGATTTCCCGCAAAAGCAAAACGGGAACGGAAGCTGAGATTGGCCTGATAGATGTCGCCGGCGGCGATGTATTCCTTCACGGCGGCAAAGCGCGCGCCGTACGCAGATTCATCCCATTCCGGTATCAGGGGACCGGCATAGGCCCGACCCGCAACCGGCGGAGCCACGCCCGGACCATCGAACACCCCCAGCTGCAGCAGCGGCCCGCTTTCGGCGGGCTGTCCGGCCAGTCTGGGCTCCAGAACGGCGCCCAATTCGTAGCCAAGCCAGCCCGCCACATGTTTTCCGGCCGCCAGCGCCGTTTCCAGGGCTGCCAGAGCCGCCGGGACATCGCCCGGCCGGTCCGCCCGGACGATCTGGCGGGGCGCGGCGAAAACCTGCCGTCCGGACGCGTCATCGAGGAGTACCAGCATATGCAACCCTTGGTAGTTCCTGGGTCGGGAACAACGTCTTGAATGGGAACGAAACGGCACCATATCAGATCAGGACCCGCCCGCCTCGAAAGGGGGCCAACCGGTCCGCAGCCGCTCAAAGGAGGGCTGAACATGAACAGGCATACGACATTCGCAAGCCCTTATCTGCTGGGTTTTGAGCATCTCGAAAGGCTGCTGGAACGCACCGCCCGAACGGCCGGAGATTCCTATCCGCCCTACAATATCGAGGCCTTCGAGCAAGGCGGCCTGCGCATAACTATCGCGGTGGCGGGCTTTGCGAAAGACGAGCTCAGCGTCACCGAAGAGGACCGCCAGCTGGTGATCCGCGGCAAGCAGTCTGAGGCTGAGGGCAAAACGTTCCTTCACCAGGGCATCGCGGCGCGACAATTTTTGCGCGCCTTCGTCCTGGCCGATGGCATCGAAGTTACCGCAGCCGCGTTGGAAAATGGATTGCTGAAGATCGATTTGGCCCGCAGGCAGATCCAACCCGGTGTGCGGACCGTAGAAATCAAGACTGGAGACCTATCATGACGGACAGATTTGAAGCCGATGATGTTGAAGAGGCCCGCGCCGTGGCCGGCCGCATCGCCTATATCAAGCCCACGGGCAGCGACGAAGCGCACCGCCTGGGCCTGCTTCCGGCAAATATCGATCTGCCTGCCGGCATGAAGCTCTATGTGCTGCACGCCGAAGACGGCAGCGTGCTGGGATTCACCGACGGGTATGAATCCGCCTATGGCGCGGCGGTACAGAACGAACTCACCCCCGTGAGCGTCCACTGACGCCAGGCGGCATGAAAACGCAAAAAGCCGGGCTTTCGAGTCCGGCTTTTTTGTTTGGCAAAGCTTGCTAGTATGGCGGCCATGCGCACCACATTGTTCGGCGTTGCCGCCGCCCTTCTTTTCGCCCTTCCTGTCCTGGCCCAGAATGCCGAGCCGGAAGCCGTCAATCCCGCGCCGCCCCAGCCGGTGGCGGTGATGCCGGCGCCCAGCAACCCGCCCATGACCGGGCCCAAGCTGCTGATCTCGACCGCCATGGGCGATATCATCCTGCAACTGGATTTGGTGCGCGCGCCCAAAAGCGTCGCCAACATCTTGGACTATGTGAAGCGCAAGCATTACGACGGCACCATCGTCTACCGCGTCGCGCCGGGCTTTGTGATCCAGATGGGAAGCTGGGAAGCAAATGGCAAAGGGCGCGGGGTGCGCCCCGCGGCAGTGCCGCTGGAAGCCAATAACGGGTTGCACAATCTGCGCGGCACCGTGGCGCTGGCGCGCGAGGAAGCGCCCAACACCGCCAAGGCGGAGTTCTTCATCAACCTGGTGGACAATCTGCGGCTGGACCGCAATCCCAACGATCCGGGCAATAATACCGGCTATGCCGTGTTCGGACAGGTGATCGCGGGGATGGACGTGGTGGAGGCCATCGGCGGTGTGCCAGTGGGCGACAATGGCCCGATGCCGGGCCAGGCGCCGGTGACGCCCATCCTGATCAGGCGGATCGCGGTTACAAAATAGAGCTTAAGCGGCTGAAGAAGCCGCGCCGTTCTTGTCGCCGGTCAGGATGGCATAGAGCGCTTCGGGCGTGGACGCGGCGCGCAGCTTTTCGCACACCGCCTTGTCGCGCAGCAGGCGCGAAACCCGGGCCAGCGCCTTGAGATGATCGGCGCCGGCATTTTCGGGGGCCAGCAGCATGAACACCAGATCGACCGGCTGGCTATCGACCGCTTCATAGTCGATGGCGTTTTCCAGCCGCGCGAAGATGCCCATGATGGACTTTGCTTCGCTCATGCGGCCGTGGGGAATGGCGATGCCGGCGCCCACGCCGGTGGTGCCGAGGCGTTCGCGTTCCACCAGGGTCTCGAAGATGCGGCGTTCGGAGATACGGGTCAGCCCATGGCAGCGCGCCGCCAGTTCCTGCAGCAGCTGCTTCTTGGACTGCGCTTTCAGCGCCGGCATGACGGCGTCGGGCGCGAGCAGATCGGCGATATTCATCAACAATCCCGGTGAGGTCCGCGTGCGTAATGTTCCGCGCGGAGAGATGTTCCGCCCTGCGTCCCGGCAGGGTCCCGCTCAAAAGCGGCGGGTTCATAGGCCGGGCCCCCGGCAATGTCAATCTTGACTTAAGTTGCCGCAAACAAAGGCGGAAGTTTCAGCGATAGCTAGCGGCCTGGGGCGCCTCGCCGGCCTTCAGGCGGCGGCGTTCCACCGACGACGGAATGCGCAAAGCCTCGCGATATTTGGCGACCGTGCGTCGCGCGATGTTCACGCCGTCAGCGGTCAGCAGCGCAACAATGCGGTCGTCCGACAAGATTTCGCGCGGTTCCTCATTTTCAATCATCTCACGAATGCGGTCGCGCACCGCTTCGGCGCTATGCGATTCGGCGCCGTTCACCGACTGGATCGAGGCAGTGAAGAAGTACTTCAATTCGAAGAGGCCGCGCGGGGTGGAGATGTACTTGTTCGAGGTGACCCGGCTGACCGTGGATTCGTGCATCGAGATCGCGTCGGCGATGATTCGCAGGTTCAGCGGCCGCAGATGGCGCACGCCATGGGTGAGGAAGGCGTCCTGGTGGCGCACGATCTCGCTGGCCACTTTCAGGATGGTGCGGGCGCGCTGGTCCAGGCTCTTGACCAGCCAGTTGGCGGTGTTGAGGCAGTCGGCAAGATAATTCTTGCTGTCCTTGTCGCGGGCCGTCTTCGACACGGTGCCGTAATACTGGTTGTTGACCAGCAGGCGCGGCAGGGTGTCGGAATTCAGTTCGATCAGCCAGCCGCCATCGGGGCCCACTTTCACGAACACATCGGGCACCACCGGCGTCACCGGTTCCGATCCGAAGGCCAGCCCCGGCTTGGGATTGAGCTGGCGGATTTCCGAGATCATGTCGGCAATGTCTTCGGCATCGACGCCGCACAGCGCGGTCAGCTGCCCCATGTCGCGGCGGGCGACCAGGTCGAGGCGCGTCATCAGCGCTTCCATGGCGGGATCGAGACGGTCCTTGGCCTCCAGCTGCAGCGACAGGCATTCCGCCAGATCGCGGGCGCCCACGCCGACAGGATCAAACCCCTGCAGCACGCCCAGCACCGCCTGCACGTCTTCGATTTCGCAACCCAGCCGGTTGGCGACGTCCATCAGGTCGGCGCGCAGATAGCCGGTCTCGTCCACCGCATCGATCAGCGCCAGCAGGATCATGCGATCCTCGGGCAGCAGGGCGGCGATGGAGAGCTGGCTTTCCAGATGATCCTTCAGCGAGAGGTCGGCGGCGACCGAGGATTCCAGCCCGTCTTCGCCTTCATAGGCATTGCCGGACTTCACCGTGGTCCAGTCGGTCAACGAGCCAGACTGCGGACCCTCGGCGGCGCGGCTGACGGGAATGTCGCTGTCATACATGTTTTCGTGCGCCGCCTGGTCCATGTCGGCGGTCTTGGAGAAATCGTCCCGCGACAGGGCTTCATCGGCGCGCTCGCCGGCACTGTCGGCGGCGGTTTCGCCGGCATCCTGAACCGGCGCGGCCTCGCGGTCGTCGCGCTCCAGCAGCGGGTTCTTTTCCAGCTCGGATTCGCAATAGTCGGCCAGCTCGATGTTCGACAGCTGCAGCAGCTTGATGGCCTGCTGCAATTGCGGCGTCATGACCAGCGACTGGCCCTGCCGAATTTCTAATCTTTGCCCGACCCCAGCCATGATGCCCTACAGCGAGAACTTTTCTCCGAGATAGACGCGCCGCACATCACGGTCGCTGACAATCTCGGTTGGGGTGCCTTCCTTCAGCACGCGGCCGTCATGCAGGATATAGGCGCGGTCGATCACATCGAGCGCGTCACGAACATTGTGGTCGGTGATCAACACGCCGATGCCCCGGTTCTTGAGATGCTTGACCAGGTCGCGGATTTCGCCCACCGCGATGGGATCGATACCGGCAAAAGGTTCGTCCAGCAGGATGTAGGAAGGATGCGTTGCCAGGCAGCGCGCGATTTCGACACGGCGGCGTTCGCCGCCCGACAGCGCGACGGCCGGCGTGTTGCGGATGTGGGTGATGCCGAATTCCGCCAGCAGCGCCTCGACCATCGCTTCCAGCCGGGCGCCATCGGGCTCCAGCAGTTCGGCGCAGGCGCGGATATTCTGTTCGGCGGTGAGGCCGCGGAAGATCGAGGCTTCCTGCGGCAGGTAGCCGATGCCCAGCCGCGCGCGGCGGTACATGGGCAGCCGGGTCACATCATGGCCGTCAACCTCGATGCTGCCGGTATCGGCCGAGATCAGGCCGGTGATCATGTAGAAGCAGGTGGTCTTGCCGGCGCCGTTGGGACCCAGCAGGCCCACGGCCTCGCCGCGCTTCAGCGAAAGGGAAACCGAACGCACCACGGGGCGCTTGTTGAAGCTCTTGCCGATGCGCGTGACGACCAGGCCCTTGCCGCCTTCGACAACACGCAGCGCATCCCCGGCGTCTTCGCCGCTGGCCTGCCCGTTTTCTGTGCTTGCGTCTGTCATCGCAAAAATCATGCCTGTTCGTGTTTAAGGAACTATGAATTACTGGGTGTTGGCGCCGCCGGAATTGGGACGAAAGACGCCCTGAACGCGGCCGCCCGCCGTGCCCTGGCCTTTGACGCCGCCACCGAGATTGGCCTGGCCCGTCACCAGATTGACGGTCAGCCGGGCTCCCCGCATCGTGACCTCCCTGCCCTTCCGGAGCACGACGTTGCCGTTCATGGTCACGGTCTTGGGCTTGACCTCATAGACGCCATTCTCGCCGGTGACCGTGCCGCTGGCCGGGGAATCCACCACAACATTGCCGGTGGCGGTCACCTTGTCGGCGTCGCCATTGACCGTGGTGACGCGCACCGAGTTGGCGCGCAGCTTGATGTCGCCCTGGGTGACGATGACATTGCCGCTATAGGTGCCGGTCTTGGCGTTGAGGTCAGCCTGGAAGGTGTCGGACGAGATATTGATGTCGGCATTGGTGCTATTGCGCTTGGGGGCAGGCTTTGCCGCCGGAGCCTGGGCCTGCAGCGACCCGCTGACGGCGGCGCCGAACGCAAAGGCCAGTGTGAAAGCCAGAAGTTTTTTCATTTGCGCGATCCGTGAAGCGTCATCAGCACATTGCCGCTGAGGGTGAGGAGATTGGAATTGCGGTCGGCATGGAACTTGTCGGCGCGAAAGGTGCCGTCCGGCCCCTGCCCGTTGACCGGCTGATGCCCATGCACCTCGCTCTGTTTCAGGTCCATCGAGGCGCTCTGGCTATGCAGCTCGTAGCCGGTGTCGGTGAAGACATCGATGCCGCCCGTCAGCTCCAGCTTGCCCGCCGCCAGGTCCACCATGCCGGCACGGGCGCGGGCGTTGATCCAGCTGTTCTTTTCCATTGCCAGATCGGCCTCGAGATTTTTCAGGCTGGCCTTCTTGGCGTTGCGCGAATCCTGCACCGCCGTATCGGCGGTGATCACGAAGGGATTGCCGCTGGCGTCCGTGCCGGTGAGCCTGGGCTTGACCATGGCCAGGTCGTTCTCGATGCGCCCCAGTTTCTCGTAGGACATGGAAAGCTGGCGCGGCTGACGCTGGACGAAGAAGAAAGCCAGCACGGCGGCGATGATCAGGAAGGCGCCCAGCGACAGGACCCGCTTCATCAGATGGACGAACCGGGAATAACGCAGGGCTTCGCGGGCGGTGGTGCGGACCCGGGCCGACCAGTCATACTGTGGGACGTCGTTATCCGCCGCCATGCTCATGCGATTCCCGCGCGCAGGCAGTCATGGATATGCAGCACGCCGACCGGCTGGCCGCCGCCCTCGTCCAGCACGAAAAGCTGGGTGATCTTCTTTTCCGTCATCAGCCCCAGCGCTTCCGCCGCCAGCTGGTCGGGACGGGCGATCTGCGGCCCCTTGGTCATCACGTCGCGCGCCACGCGCTGCTCGAAGCCGCCTTGCGCGTGACGGCGAATGTCGCCGTCGGTGACAATGCCGGCCAATGCGCCGTCCTTGTTTACGATGCCGACACAGCCCAGCCGCCCCGACGCCATGATCAGCAGCACGTCGCCCATGCCGGTGTCTTCAGCCGCCAGCGGAATCTCGCCGCCGCTGTGCATCAGGTCGCCGACCCGCACCAGGGCGCGGCCCAGCGATCCGCCGGGATGAAAATCTCGATACTGGTCGGGCGAAAAGCCCTTGCGCTCCATCAGCGCCACAGCCAGCGCGTCGCCAAGGCTGAGCATCATGGTGGTGGAGGTGGTGGGCGCCAGGCCCATGGGACAGGCCTCGGGCGCGCGCGGCAGCAGCAGCTTCACATCCGCCGCCTTGATCAGCGTGGACTCCGGATTGGCGCCGATGGCGATGATGGGAAGACCGTGGCGCTTGGCATAGGTGATGAGATCGGACAGTTCCGCCGTCTCGCCGCCCCAGGACAGCAGCAGCAGCGCGTCCTGGCGGGTGATGGCGCCCATGTCGCCATGGCTGGCTTCGGCGGGATGGACGAAATAGGCCGGGGTGCCGGTCGACGACAGGGTGGCGGCGATCTTGCGGGCGATATGGCCCGACTTGCCCATGCCGCTGACGATGATCCGGCCTTTGGCGGCGAGCATCAGGCCCACTGCCCGGGTGAAATCGCCGTCCAGGCAGTCCGCCAGGCTCGCCAGCGCCGAGGCAGCGGTGGTCAGCACCCGGCGGGCGGCCGCCAGATCGCTGGCCGCGCTGTCGCCTGTCACGGGCGTGAGGTTTGCCTTGGAAGGCGCCATTTAAGCCTTTGATATTACTAAGCGTTTACAGGCTTACCAGCTTAGGCCACCCCGGGTGAAGGAGGCGTTAAGCGAATTTCGTGCCAAGTTTCGCGCGAAATGGGACCGACCGCAAGACGGACGGGTTTACGGTGCAAACGCTCCGTACACGGCATTTATTCAATGCGCGAAAATGTCGATGTCTTCCCAACCGGCCAGATCGAGTTCGGCGCGGCTCGGCAGGAAGTCGAAACAGGCCTTGGCCAGGTGGGTGCGGCCCTCGCGCTCGAGCATCGCATCCAGCGCCGATTTGAGCTGGTGCAGATGGGCGACGTCATTGGCCGCATAGGAGAGCTGCTTTTCCGTCAGGGTTTTGGCGCCCCAGTCGGAGGATTGCTGTTCCTTCGACAGTTCAACGCCCAGCAATTCGCGCACCAGATCCTTGAGCCCGTGCTTGTCGGTATAGGTGCGCACCAGCTTGGACGCGATCTTGGTGCAATAGACCGGCTTGCACTCCACGTTCAGGTAGCGGCGGAACATGCCTATGTCGAAACGGGCGAAATGGAACAGCTTTGTGACGGCCGGATCGGCAAGCATCTTTTTCAGATTGGGCGCGGCGTAATTGCCGGCGGCGAACTGCACCGCATGGCAGACCCCGTCGCCCGAGGACAATTGCGCCAGGCAGAGCCGGTCGCGAAAAGGGTTGAGGCCCAGCGTTTCGGTGTCGATCGCCACCACCGGGCCCAGATTCAGGCCGTCCGGCAGGTCGTTCTGATGGAGCTTGATCTTCATCACGGCTCAATAGCGCAGGAAGGGTTAAATTCATAGACTGGGGCGATGGACACCGGTCGGGTCAGGCAAATCCGGGAGCATTGGGGCGGGATCGGCTTTTCGCTGCTGCTGCACGGCGCACTGCTGCTGGCCGTGCTGTGGTATCTGGCGAACCGTCCCCAGATTCAGGACAGGATATTCCGCGCACTGCCCGTCGATCTGGTGATCGGCGGCACGCTCGGCCAGGGCAGAAGCGCGCCGGCCGCACGGTTGCAGACGGCAAAGCCGCAAGCCGACAGTTCACCGGTACAGACAGGAACAAGGCCCGACAGTATACGCAAGCCGGTGGATGCCATGACCGCCAGACTGCAGGCGCTGGCGCAGCTCAAGGGGGCGGATACCGCACTTCCCAATGCGGATGCCGGTGGCGCTTCGGGCAGCGGCGGCGGTGAAGGCAATTACGCGCTGAGGGATTTCATCCGGGCGCAGATCCTGCGGCGCTGGCTGCCCGATCTCAGCATCGCCGGCGGGCGCAACCTGCCGGTGCTGGTCCGGGTGCGTCTGCTCCGCAGCGGGGTGATCGATGACGTGACGGTGGTGGACCAAGCGCGCTTTCACAGCGACGGCGCGTTTCGCGACATGGCGCTGAGCGCCCAGAATGCCGCGCGGCTCGCCTCACCCATCCAGCTTCCACCCGGACGCTATGAGCGCGTCACGGTGCTGACCATCGATCTCGATCCGAAAGCTGTCTTACGGTAGATCGCGGGCGAGCCGGAAACCGGTCAGGGTCGAATAATCATAATCGCCGGCGCCGTTTTCCGCCGCCCCTGCCCGCGCCGCGCTGCGGATGAAGATCGGGACATTGTTCCAGGAGCCGCCGCGAACGGCGCGCCGGACGCAGAAGGAATCCGTCCAGGCGCGGCCATCGGCGGGCGCGTCGACGTAGGACGGATGCCAGCAGTCCGCCGTCCATTCCCAGGCATTGCCCAGCATGCCGTTGACGCCAAAGGGGTTGGGCGGAAAACTGGTCACCGGCGCCAGCAGCTTGTTGTCCCATTGGCTGCCGCAGCCATTGCAGTTGGCGTTGCCCTTGCCGATCTCTTCGCCCCACCAGCGCGCGGTGGTGGTGCCGGCGCGGGCGGCATATTCCCATTCCGCCTCGCTGGGCAGCCGGTAGGGATTGCGCGCCCCCAGCGCCGGACGCGCGGCGCGGGCGCGGGCGTTGATCCAGGCGGTAAAGGCTTCCGCGTCTTTCCAGTCCAGGCAAACGGCCGGCCATAGCGGCGGCTCGACATCGGTAGGGGTGGCGGCCTGGCCGCGAAACAACTGCTTCCAGCCCAGGCCGAGCATTTCGTTGCAGGGCTTGGGCCGATAACCGGTGGCGTTGAGGAAAGCGAGAAACTGCGCGCTGGTGACCGGATATTTCGCCAGCGCAAAGGCCTTGATCGTCACCACGCGCTGCGGCCCTTCGGAATCAAACCGTCCGGCTTCCCGCGCCGGGCTGCCCATCAGGAATTTCCCCGCCGGAATGCCCACCATCTCCGGACATTCCGGGCATTCGGTGAAACTGCGGTCTTCCTTGCCCTGCCCGCCCAGCAGCAGGACGGCAACCAGCACGAGGGTGATGCGCAACCAGGCCATGGCGTGCATAAGAACAGGAACGCGAGGCGGTGCAACGGGTTTTGGCTTAAAGAAAGGACATCATGCGCGAAACTACCCCATCGGATGTCATTGCCTTGTGGCGCGACGCCGGCCCCAGGAAATGGTTCGGCGGCGGCGCGGTGTTCGATGCGCAGATACGCGAACGCTTTGGCGAGGCACACCAGATCGCGGCCCGGGGCGAGCTGGCGGATTGGGAAAACACGGCGGACGGCGCGCTCGCCCTGCTGCTGCTGACCGACCAGTTTCCCCGCAATCTTTATCGCCACTCCGCCCACGCCTTCGCCACCGACGAGATGGCACGCGGCATCGCGGACCGGGCACTGGTGCGCGGCTTCGATGCCCAGACCGACGCGGACCTGCGCGCCTTCTTTTACCTGCCCTTTGAGCATCACGAGGATGCCGGTTCCCAGGCGCGGGCCGTGGCGCTGTTTGAAAAGCTTGGCGACAAACAGGGGCTGGATTATGCCAAGCTCCATGCCGACCTGATCGGGCGCTTCGGCCGCTTTCCCCACCGCAATGCCGTGATGGGGCGCATCTCGACGCCCGAGGAAAGCGCCTACCTCGCACAGGGCGGTTTCGCGGGCTGAAACATCCCTCTATAACCGCGGCCCATGAATATTCTGATCGCCTGTGACTCCTTCAAAGACGCGCTGGCCGCCGACGATGTCTGCCGCGCCATCGCCAATGGCCTGCGCCAAAGCCATCCCGGCGCCCGCATCACCGAAATGCCGCTGTCGGATGGCGGCGAAGGCCTGCTGGACGTGCTGCGCGCGCCCCTTGGCCTGAGCTGGATGGAAAAAGAGGTCGCCGATCCCCTAGGACGCCCCTTTAAAGGCCGTTATGGCCTGTCAGCGGACCGGCAGACCTGCGTGGTCGAGATGGCGGAGGCCAGCGGCCTGCAGCGCCTGACGCTGGCGGAGCGCGATCCCCTCAAGGCCTCAACCTTCGGTACGGGCCAATTTCTGGCCGACGCCAAGGCGCATGGCGCAACACGCGCGATCCTGGCCATCGGCGGCAGCGCGACCAACGACGCCGGCATCGGCGCCGCGGCGGCTTTGGGCTGGGGATTCCTGGATGCGGCCGGCAAGCCGGTGACGCCCAATGGCGGGCAGTTGAAGAACATCGTCACCCTCGTCCCCGCGCCGATGCCGTTCGAAAGCATGGAAGTGCTCTGCGACGTCACCAATCCGCTGTTCGGTCCCACCGGCGCGGCCTGGATCTATGGTCCCCAGAAAGGCGGCACCACCGAAAGCCTGACCTTCCTGGATGAAGGCCTGCGCCACATCGCAGAATTGGTGAAGGATCAGCTGGGGCGCGACATCGCCCAGACGCCAGGCGCCGGCGCGGCGGGTGGGCTGGGCTTCGGCGCCATGGCGTTCTTCGGCGCGACGCTCAGGCGCGGCATCGAAATCGTGCTGGACATGACCGGCTTCGATGCGGCCGCGAAAGACGCCGACCTGATCATCACTGGCGAAGGCCATCTCGACGGCCAGAGCGCGCAGGGCAAACTGATCCAGGGCCTGTGCGGCCGCGCCGGCAAGACGCCGGTGATCGCGCTCAGCGGCAAGCTGTCGGCCTCGCCGGACCAGGTGCGCGGCATCGGGCTGGAAGCGGCCTATTGTATCAACGAAGAAGAAAAGCCGCTGGCGGAAATGCTGGCTAGCACCGCCCGGAATCTGGAAAAGACCGCAGCAAAATTGACGCTGTAGTTAGTGAAGCCCGATCAGCGCGCTGTCTTCCAGCGACGGCGTGTGGAAAGCGGCCGTGACCGTGATATCCAGCACCATAGGGTGATGGTCGCTGGGGCCCTTGTCGAGCACTTCTGAGGCCGAACAGACCAGCCCGCGCGCGATGCAACGGTCCAGCCGCAGGTTGACGATCTTGCCGGCGCGGTGGGTGCGGCGGCGCGGCCCGATATCCGAAAAGCCCTGCAGGCCCACCGGGCCCACCGCATTGAAGTCGCCGATGATGGCGGCGGGGCCTTCCATCTGTTCGATGATGTGGCGCAGCTGGAAGCGGTTGAGAAACTGGCCATGGCTGAGATGCACATTGGCGAAGGTGATGTCGCGAAAGACGATGAGCTGCGCCAGGCGCGGCGGCACCCGGCCCGGCAGGATGGACCCCGGCAGGCGGATTTCGGTGGAGGCGGGAAAGGGATGCGGGCTCCACGCCGCCAGGCCATAGATGCGCGACTGCATGGGGTGGCGGAAGAAGTGACCACCCACCAGCGACGGCAGGGTGACGATGTCTTCGGTGCATTCCTGCAGCAGCAGCAGGTCGGGATGGTGGCTCTTCACCAGCTTGGCGACGTCTTCCACGCCGGCGCCGACCCGGCGCAGCAGATTCCAGCTCATCACGCGCATGGGATTGTCTGCGGAATGATTCGGAAATGACGGCGCCATATTCGGCCCTGAATGCGTTATAGAGACTGCGTCTATTTAAACTGGCGAATTTCGAACAAGTTTCAAGTCTATACCCCTGAATAGCATAAGAAAAACGGTCTTACGGGAAAATGTTTCCAATCCCCATCCCATCGTTGACCCCGCTGCTCGAAGCCGTGGCGCTGGCCTTTTACGTCCTGCTGGCGGGGCTGGTGACGGTCAATATCCTGCTCAAGAAAAGCGACGTTCCCCGCGCCCTGGGCTGGATCGGGCTGGTCTGGCTGACGCCGATCTTCGGCGGGCTGCTCTATTACCTGTTCGGCATCAACCGGGTGGAGCGGCGCGCCCTGAAGATGCGCTGGCTGGACGCCCGGGCCGGCGGGCCCGGCACGGCCTGTCCCGAAACGCCGGACAATATCGCCTTGCTCTGCAACGCCAGCGGGCGCGTGACGGGCGAACCGCTGACGGCGGGCAATGCCATGACCGTGCTGGACAGCGGCGACGAAGCCTATGGCGTGATGCTGGAGGCGATCCGGGCGGCGCGGCATTGCATCGGCATGACCTCCTATATTTTCCGCGACGACGATGCGGGACAGGAATTTGCCGATGCGCTGATCGAAGCATCGCGTCGCGGGGTGAAGGTGCGGGTGCTGGTCGACAGTGTCGGTGCCGGCTATTTTTTCACGCCCATCCTTCACCGCCTGCATGCCGGCGGCGTTCCATGCGAACGCTTCCTGCACACTTGGCTGCCCTGGCGCATGCCGTTCCTCAACATGCGCAACCACCGCAAGGTGCTGGTGGTGGACGGCCGCATCGCCTTCACCGGCGGGATGAATATCGGGATCGAGAACTCGAAAGCCCGCTTCGGACCCAAGGCCATCCTCGATACCCATTTCCGGATCGAAGGACCGGTAGTGCGGGTGATCATGGACGCCTTCGCCCGGGACTGGACCTTCACCAACGAAGAGCCGCTGGATGACCCATGCTGGTGGCCGCCCCTGGCGCCGGTGGGCGAGGTCTTTGCCCGCGGCGTGCGCTCGGGCCCCGATGCCGATATCTACAAGTCGGAAATGATCCTGGGCGCGGCGCTGTCGCTGGCCCGAAAGCGCATTCGCATCGTCACGCCCTATTTCCTGCCTGACCCGCGGCTGCAATTCGCCATTGCCCAGGCCGGCATGCGCGGAGTGGAGGTGCAGATCGTCATCCCCGCCAAGAGCGACCAGCTGGTGATGGACTGGGCGATGCGCGGCCACCTGCGCTTCTTCCTGCACATCAAGGCCTGCATCATCGCCACGCCGGAGCCGTTCGACCATTCCAAGCTTTGCACGGTGGACGGGGAATGGAGCTGGATCGGGTCGTCCAACTGGGACGCGCGCAGCCTCAGGCTGAATTTCGAACTGGATGTGGAATGTGTGGACCAGGATCTCACCGGCCGGTTGGATGCGATGATCGACGAAAAGATTCGGCGCGGCAAACGGTTGGAACCGGAATGCCTGGCACGCGAACGGGTCTGGCTGCGGCTGCGCAACGCCGCCGCGCGGATGCTGATGCCCTATCTGTGACCGGCGCGGCGGTGCCGCAACTCCCGGCGCTGACGCAGCCGCCACACCATCAGTCCGGCAATCGCCACCAGGCCAAGACCGAACAGGGCGTAGAACAGGTTCAGCGGCCGGGGGGCGCTGAACGCAAGAGCGAACGAAACGGCGCCGACCACCAGCGCCATCAGCCACAGAATTCTGCTTTCTTTCTGGTCCGTCATGGAACACTCCGCACGTCTGGCGGGCGTTCCTCCCTGTCGAGCAGGATAACACCGAAGACCGCGGGCTTCCATCACGTCCGGAAATTTTCGCAGGACAGTTTGGCGGCGCGCTGCCTATTTGCGCGCCACAGCCCAGATCGCCAGACCACCCAGCGCCAGACCGCAGCCCACGAAGCCGGTTGAGGACAGTCCGAATCCGTGCGCGATTGCGATGCCGCCCAGAAGCGGTCCCAACGCATTGGCGACATTGAAGGCGGAATGGTTCAGCGCCGCGGCCAGGGTCTGGGATTCACCGGCCACATCCATCAGCCGTGTCTGGAGCACCGGACCCATCGCCCCGCCCAGCCCGATCAGGAAGACCGCCAGCGTAATGGTCCAGATGTTTCCGGTCATGAAGCTGTAGAGGCAGAGCGTGCCCGCGAACCACAACAGCAGCCAGCCTGCCGCCTTCATCAGGTTGCGGTGCGCGAAACGCGGCACCAGCAACAGGCCCGCCATCATGCCGGAGCCGAACACCGCGAACACCGGCGGCACCCAGGATGACGGCACCTGCGTGACCTCCAGCAGCGTGTCGGCCAGGTATGTGTAGACCGCGAACAGTCCGCCAAACCCGACAGCGCCGATCGCCAGCGTCAGCCAGACATGCTTGTTCTTCAGGCCGCGCAGTTCGGTGAGCGGGCTCGCATCCTTCGCCGGCGGCTGATGCGGCGTATACAGCGCCACCAGCGTCGCGGTGAGCAAGGACAGCAGCGCCACGATGCCAAAGCCCCAGCGCCAGCCGATCGCCTGCCCCAGCCAGTTGGCGGCGGGAACGCCGATAATGGTGGCCACGGTCAGGCCCATCAGGACCCGCGCGCTGGCCTGGGCGCGGCGCTGATGGGTCACCAGCGATGCGGCCACCAGCATGGCGACGCCGAAATAGGCGCCGTGCGGCAACCCGCTGAGAAAGCGCAGCAGCATCATCTCGGGGTAGGACTGCACCAGCCCCGTCATCCCGTTGGCCAGCGCGAAGACCAGCATCAGCCCGATCAGCAAGGTGCGCCGCGCGATCTTGGCCGACAGCACCGCAATCAGCGGCGCGCCCATCACCACGCCCAGCGCATACGCGCTGATCACATGGCCGGCGGTCGGCGCGTCGATGCCCAGATCGCGCGCGAAATACGGCAGCAGGCTCATGGTGGCGAATTCGGTGGTGCCGATGGCGAAGCCGCCCACGGCCAGCGCGAAATGCACCAAGTCGGGATGAGACTGTTTTTCCGGGGACATGAGACGCAGCTATCCCGGCATGGCGCGCCGGTTCAACCGCTATATTGTCTCATGCCGGTCTTCTATTTGGGCGGCTGCTTCACAAAAGCGTCCACGTCCCGCGCCGCCAGCGTTTCCACGCCGGGCTTGTTCAGAAAGCCCAGGTCGCGGAACCAGTCGGTGAAGCGCGTCGGCCAGGTGCCCAGCGAGGTGCCGTCGCGGTAGCTCATACCCCGGCCATGCAGGCCGATGGCATAGATGTGCATTTCCAGGTTGGGAATGCCGGCATCGAGCATGGCGGCGAAATACTCATCCGCCCAGACCGCATGCACCTTGTCGCCATAACCCGGGCAGACGATGAAGGACGGCGGCGCGTCCTTGGGGATCGGCGGCTTGCCACCCTTGGTGAACAGCGACGGACCGGGATAGATCGAGCCCACGAAATCGGGGCGCGAGGAAATGCCAGCCAGGGGATCGCTGGGCACATTGTTCTTGGTGTCGAACTCCGGATACTGGATGGCGGCGGCCATGGCCAGTTCCGCGCCCGCCGAAAAGCCCATCACGCCGATCTTCTTGGGATCTATCCCCCACTCCTTGGCATGGGCGCGCACTAGGCGAATGGCCTGCTGCAGGTCATAGACCGCATCCACCTTGGCGTCATACCCGTCCTGGCGCAGGCGATGGCGCAGGATGATGGTGGTGACGCCGTAATTCCAGAAGAACGGCACCGGATCGATGCCTTCGATGCCCACCACCAGCGTCTTGTGACCGCCGCCCGGCACCAGGATGATCGCGGCGCCGGTATTGTCGGCCGGGCGCACCCGATGCACTTCGATGGACGGATTGTGGATGTTGAGAATGCGCTCGACGCGGCCCGGCACCACCGGGTCCATGGTGTAGGTCTCGGCTTCATGCACGCGCTTGGCATTCAGGAAAGATGAGCCCGCCGGCCAGACAGGCATCACGACGCCGCCCGGCAGCAGCGTCTGGGGCTGGTAGGGCTTGCCCTTCACCATCGGCCCCGGCTTGGGAATACCCTGCGCGGCAGGCGGCGGCGGAAGCTGCGCCAGCGCAGCGGTGGCCGTCAGGAAAAATCCCGCGGCAAAAAGAATGCGTTTGTCAGCCCAGCCCATACAGTCCCCCAAATTGTGATTTCTTATCGTGTCGGTACAGTTATATCGCGTTCGCCTTCACTTGCTTGACGGCATAATCGGCGGCGCGCGCCGTCAACGCCATGAAGGTCATCGACGGATTGACGCAACTGGTGGATGCCATCTGCGACCCGTCGGTGATGAACAGGTTGGGCGCGTCATGCGCCTGGCTCCAGCGGTTGACGACCGACGCGGTGGGATCGTTGCCCATGCAGGCCCCGCCCATTTCATGAATGGCGTCGCCCGGCACATGTTCTTCGCTGGACGAGCCGACATTCACCAGACCGGCGGCGCGCATCATCTTCTGGCCCTCGATGGCGGAATCGCGCAGCAGCTTCATCTCGTTCGCGCGGAAGGTCACGTTGAACACGCCCAGCGGCACGCCGAAGCGGTCCACCTTGCTGGGATGGAGCGTCAGGGTGTTGTCGCGGTATGGCAGGCATTCGGCAAAGGTGGTGAAACGCAGCTGCCAGGGACCGTAGGTCCGCAGGCCTTCCTTCATGGACTTGCCGAACCCGACCGGCGCGGCGGTGTTGCGGCTGGCGGCGCCCTGCATGCCATAGCCGCGCACGAAATCGGCGTCGGCATCCTGGCCGTTGATGTTGCGGAAGCGCGGGATATAGACGCCATTGGGGCGGCGGCCATACGCGATATAGGGATCGAGCTCGCCTTGCGGCACGGTGCCCCACACATAGGTGCGGAAGGCGTGGTCCATCATGTAGCGCCCCAGCGTGCCGCTGGAATCGGCAAAGCTGCGCTCACTGCCCGGCAGGCGCGAATTGAGCAGAA